>NZ_CP067134.1:0-152500 GCF_028553765.1 Paracoccus stylophorae
ATGGACGACATCTGGGGGCAGGCATGCGCGGAACTCGAAAAGAGCATCGGCGCCAACAACTTCAACCACTGGATCAAGCCGCTGCGCCTGACTGCCCTTGAGGACGGGGTGGCGCGGTTCGCCAGCCCGACGCGGTTCGTGTCGGACTGGGTCAACCGCCATTTCGCCGGCGACATCATGGGTCAGCTGAACCGCGTCGGGCCGGCCGAAATCGAACGGCTGCGATTCGAGGTCAGCCCCCAGAACGGCGCCGCGCCGCGTCCGCGCAAGCAAGCGCAGCAGGATGCGGATGCCGCGGATGCGCCGTCGGCACGCCCCGCCGCGGCCGCGCAGGCGGCGGGACGGCCGGATCTGTGCGCGCCGCTGGACCCGCGCTATACATTCGCCAATTTCGTCGTCGGCAAGCCGAACGAGCTGGCCCACGCCGCCGCCCGCCGCGTGGCCGAGGGCGGGCCGGTCGGCTTCAACCCGCTGTTCCTGTATGGCGGCGTCGGCCTGGGCAAGACCCATCTGATGCATGCGATCGCGCATGATTACCGGTCGCGCCACCCGCAGGCGCAGGTGCTGTATCTGTCGGCCGAGCAGTTCATGTACCGCTTCGTGCAGGCGCTGCGCGAAAGCACGATCATGGATTTCAAGGGCATGTTCCGCACCGTGCACATGCTGATGGTGGACGACGTCCAGTTCATCGCCGGCAAGGAAAGCACGCAAGAGGAGTTCTTTCACACCTTCAACGCACTGGTCGATCAGGGCAAGCAGATCGTCATTTCAGCCGACCGCGCCCCGGCCGAGATCAAGGGGCTTGAAGAGCGCATCAAGTCGCGCCTGTCCTGCGGCCTGATCGTGGATCTTCACCCCACCACCTACGAGCTGCGCCTGGGCATCCTGCAATCCAAGACCGCCGCCTTCCGCGACAAGCATCCCGAGGTGCGGATCGGCGACGGCGTGCTGGAATTCCTGGCGCACCGCATCAGCACCAATGTCCGCGTGCTGGAAGGCGCGTTGCAGCGCCTGTTCGCCCATGCCAGCCTGCTGCGCCGCGAAATCACGCTGGAGGTGGCGCAGGAATGTCTGGCCGACATCCTGCGCACCAACGACCGCAAGATCAGCATCGACGACATCCAGCGCAAGGTGGCCGAACATTACAACATCCGCCTGGCCGACATGATCGGGCCGAAACGGTCGCGCAACGTTGCCCGGCCGCGCCAGATCGCGATGTATCTGTCGAAACAGCTGACCAGTCGCAGCCTGCCCGATATCGGCCGCCGCTTTGGCGGGCGCGATCACACCACGATCATGCACGGCGTGCGCAAGATCGACGAGCTGGTGACCGAGGATCACGGCCTGGCCGAAGACGTGGCCCTGCTGAAACGTCTTCTGGAAGCCTGACCGCGACCCCGAACGAAATCCTTGTGACCGCCTTGCCGGGCGGTTACAAAACATGTCCGATGGAAACGGCCCCAAGGCCGACAGGGACAGGGAAAAGCGATGAAATTCTCGATCGAGCGCGCCGTTCTGGTCAAAGCCGTCTCGCAGGCCCAATCGGTGGTCGAGCGTCGCAACACCATTCCCATCCTTGCCAACGTGCTGATCGAGGCCGGCGCGGACGATGTCAGCTTTCGCGCCACCGATCTGGACACCGAGGTGGTGGACCGCGCCGCCGCCCAGGTGGAACGGCCCGGCGCCACCACCGTCAGCGCCGTCATGCTGAACGAGATCGCCCGCAAGCTGCCCGACGGGGCGCTGGTCGCCATCACCTCGGACGACGCGGCGGGGCGGCTGAACGTGCAGGCGGGGCGGTCGAATTTCAGCCTCGCGACCCTGCCGCGCGAGGATTTCCCGGTCATGGCCTCGACCGAATACAGCGTGAATTTCAGCGCGCCGGCCAAGGTTCTGCGGCGGCTGTTCGACAAGTCGAAATTCGCCATCTCGACCGAGGAGACGCGCTATTACCTCAACGGCGTCTATCTGCACGTGGCCCAGTCCGAGGAGGGGCCGGCCCTGCGCTGCGTGGCGACCGACGGGCACCGGCTGGCCCGGATCGACGCGCCCCTTCCCGATGGCGCGGCCGAGATGCCGGGCGTGATCGTGCCGCGCAAGACCGTGGCCGAGTTGCGCAAGCTGCTGGATGACGACGACGCCGATATCGCCGTGTCGGTCAGCGACACCAAGGTGCGCTTTGCCACGCCCACGATCACCCTGACCTCGAAGGTGATCGACGGCACCTTCCCCGATTACAGCCGGGTGATCCCGGCCAACAATTCCCGCAAGCTCGAGGTGGACGCGGCGGATTTCGCCCGCGCCGTGGACCGCGTGGCGACCGTCAGCAGCGAACGGTCGCGCGCGGTCAAGCTGGCGCTGGACGCCGACAAGCTGGTCCTGTCCGTAAACGCCCCCGACGCCGGCGCGGCCGAGGAAGAGCTGATCGTGGCCTATGCCGACGATCCGCTGGAGATCGGGTTCAACGCGAAATACCTGCAGGAAATCGCCAGTCAGGTCGATCGCGACAACGCGGTGTTCCTGTTCAACGGCTCGGGCGATGCGGCGCTGATCCGCGAGGGCAGCGATCACAGCGCCGTCTATGTCGTCATGCCGATGCGCGTGTGACGCTGACGCGGCTTTCGCTGGCGCAGTTCCGGTCCTGGCCGCGGCTGGACCTGGACCTGGACCGGCAACCCGTGGCGATCTTCGGCGCGAACGGATCGGGCAAGACCAACATCCTCGAGGCGGTGTCGATGCTGGCGCCGGGGCGCGGGCTGCGCGGCGCGCCGCCGGCCGAACAGGCGCGTCAGGGCAAGGATGCAGGCTGGCGCATCCGGGCGCAGATCGGCGACCGCGCGGTGGAAACCTCAGCCGCGCCCGGCGCGCGCCGCAGCGTTGCCGTCGATGACAAGCCGGCCGTGCAGACCGCCCTGGGCCGGCTGATCCGCATCGTCTGGCTGGTGCCGGCGATGGATCGGCTGTGGACCGATCCGCCCGAAACCCGGCGCCGGTTTCTGGACCGCGTGACATTAAGCCTTGTGCCCGATCACGCCGATGTCGCGCTGACCTATGACAAGGCCATGCGCGAACGAAACCGCCTGCTGCGCGACCAGATCGGCGATGCCGGATGGTATCGCGCGCTGGAATCGCAGATGGCCGAGGCGGGGGCGGCGCTGACGCGCAATCGGCATGAGGCGCTGGACCGGATCATGGCCGCGCAGGACGAGGCCGCGACCGGCTTTCCGGCCGCGCGGCTGGTCCTGCTGCCGGGCGAGGGGCAGGCCGACGATCCCGACGCGGCCAGCATCGCCGACCGGCTGGCCGCGATGCGGCCCCGCGATCTGGCCGCCGGTCGCAGCCTGACCGGCCCCCACCGCGCCGATCTGGGCGCAAGCTGGGGGCCGCAGGACATGCAGGCCGCCCTGTCCTCGACCGGCGAACAGAAGGCGCTGTTGCTGTCGCTGATCCTGGCCAATGCGCGCGCGCTGTCGGACCAGCCGGTCGTGTTGCTGCTGGACGAGGTGGCAGCGCATCTGGACGCCGACCGGCGCGCGCAGCTTTACGACCAGATATGCCTGCTGCCCGCCCAGACGATGCTGACCGGCACCGGATCTGACCTGTTCGACGCGTTCAAGGACCGCGTCCGGCTGCTGGAGATCACGAAGCATGACGGCGCTTCGCGCCTGCGCGATGGTGCGCCATGACCCTGACGCCCGAATCGGTGTGGCTTTACGCCGGGGCCATGGTCGCGATCTGGCTGACGCCGGGTCCGGTCTGGGTGGCGATCATCGCGCGGGCGCTGGCCTCGGGGTTTCGCGGCGTCTGGCCCCTGGGGCTGGGCGTGGCCATCGGCGACGCGATCTGGCCGCTGATCGCCATGTTCGGCCTGTCGGTCGTGCTGGGCCAGCATGCGGCGCTGATGATCGCGCTGCGCTGGATCGCGGCAGCGGTCTTTGTGGGCATGGGGCTGATGCTGCTGCGGCAGGCGAAACACCCCGTCGAACGCGACAGCAGGCTGACGCGGCGGGGACGATGGGCCGGGTTTTCGGCCGGCCTTCTGGCCATCGCCGGCAACCCCAAGGCGGCGCTGTTCTATGTGGGCGTGCTGCCCGGCTTCTTCGACATCGCCCGCATCCGCACCCCCGACGTGCTGGTCATCGTCGCCATGTCGGCCACGATCCCGTTCCTGCTGAACCTGGGCATGGGCGCGGCGGTGGCCGCCGCCCGCACCCGCATCGCCACGCCCACCGGGCTGCGCCGGATGAACCTTGTCTCGGGCGGGCTGCTGATCGCGGTCGGCTGCGTCCTGGCCGCCGAGCGGATCGTGAACGGCTAAAGCAGCCATTCGATGGGCAGCACGTTCAGCACATAGACGGCGATCCGGTCGCGCAGCCCCAGACCGGGCTCGTGCGCGATCAGGTGCGTCTGCCCGTCCGGCCCTTCGGAGCGCCAGATCATCGCCCCGTCCTGCGTCAGCACCGGCTGAAAGCTGCGCGGGATGAGCCGGTCGGTCATCGACCGGGCGCCGGTGGCGGCCAGACGGTCGCTGTCGATCAGAAACCCCATCTCGCAGTTCAGCAGGGCCGAGCGCGGATCGAAGTTGAACGAGCCGATGAAGATCCGCGAATCGTCCACCGAAAACGTCTTGGCATGCAGCGACCCGCCCGACAGGCCCGACGATCCCAGCTCGGCCCGGCCCTGCGGCACGTCCGGCAACGGTTTCAGCTCGAACAGCTTGACCCCGGCCTCAAGCATTTCTCGGCGATACTTGACGTAACCGGCATGAACCATCGGGACATCCGTCGCCTGCCACGAATTCGTCAGGATACGCACCTCGGCCCCGCTTTGCGCCAGCTCGGCAAAGAACCGGGCACCGGTCCGCCCCGGCACGAAATAGGCCGAAATCAGGTCCAGATTGCGGTCCACCTTGCGCAGGATCTGGCCCAGACGCGCGATCATCAGCCCGCTGCGTTCGACGCGCCCGACGCCCTTGGCCGGATCGTCGGCAATCACCTGCACGTCGGTCCATTCAAGCACGGCCTGTCCCTGGCGCAGGCGTTCCGCCGCGGTGCCCTCAAGCTCGGACGCGGCGGGCAGGTTCGCCATCGCCCGGTCCAGCGCGCCGATATCGCCTTGCCCGGCAACGACCTGTTCCAGCGCCAGAACCGGCTGGCTGTTCCAGTATTCGTCGAACACCTCGACCGTGTCGGCGACCACCTTGCCGACGCCCAGAACGTCCAGATCCAGATAGCCCGGCACATCGCCCACGGCGAAATATTCATCGCCGATATTGCGCCCGCCCACGATCGCGGCCGCGCCGTCCACGATGAACGCCTTGTTGTGCATCCGGCGGTTCATGCGCAGCGGATACAGCACATAGCCCAGCCATTTCGGCCGGCGCACGGTCGAGGGGTTGAACAGCCGCACGTTGAAGGTCGGCATGGCATTCAGCGCCGCCAGCACCGGGTCCATCGCGTCGATGCCGTTATCGTCCAGCAGCAGGCGCACCCGCACCCCGCGCTGCGCCGCGCGCCGCAGCGCATCCAGCAGCAGCATTCCCGACACATCGTCGTGCCAGATGTAATACATCGCGTCGATGCTGCGTTCGGCGGCGTCGGCCAGACGCAACCGGCTGCGCAGCGCGGCGCGCCCGTCGGACAGCTTCATGACGCCGCTTTCGCCGGGATGCTGGCCCCGCGCCTCTTCCGCGCGCTGTCCCAGTTGCGTCGTCGCATCCGCCGACAGCGCCTGTTCGGGCACCCTGTCGGCCGTGTCGGGCACCGAAAACAGCAGCCGGCCGGCCAGCCACGCCAGGATCAGGACCAGCAGACCCGCCACAAGCCATTTCAGCCATGTCATCGCACGCTCCTGCCACCGGGTATCCGCAATCTTTCACGCCGGGCGGGGGTTACGCAAGAAAACCGGCAATCACGACCCGTCGCCCGGAAAAATCGTGTCTTTGCCGTGACTTTGCCGCCGCGACGGCATATATCGACACAGGAACGACAGGAACGATTTCACATGACCGACGCAGCCCCGCATCCCGCCGAATACGGCGCCGATTCCATCAAGGTTCTCAAGGGACTGGAGGCGGTGCGCAAACGGCCTGGCATGTATATCGGCGACACCGACGACGGCAGCGGCCTGCACCACATGGTCTATGAGGTGGTCGATAACGGCATCGACGAGGCGCTGGCCGGTCATGCCGACTATGTGAAGGTCAAGATCCACGCCGACAGCAGCGTGTCGGTGCGCGACAATGGCCGCGGAATCCCCGTGGACATGCACAGATCCGAAGGCGTCAGCGCGGCCGAGGTCATCATGACCCAACTGCATGCCGGGGGGAAGTTCGACCAGAACAGCTACAAGGTCTCGGGCGGGTTGCACGGGGTCGGCGTGTCGGTCGTGAACGCGCTGTCGGACTGGCTGGAACTGCGCATCTGGCGCAATGGCAAGGAACATTTCGTCCGGTTCGAACACGGCGACACGGTCGAGCCGCTGCGCGTCGTGGGCGATGCGGGCGGCGAAACCGGGACCGAGGTGCGCTTTCTTGCCTCGTCCAGGGAAACCAGCCCCAACGGCACGTTCAGCAATCTGGACTATCACTTCAAGACGCTGGAAAACCGGCTGCGCGAGCTGGCCTTCCTGAACAGCGGCGTCCGCATCATCCTTGAGGATGCGCGCCACGCCGAGGTGCAGACGACCGAACTGTTCTACGAAGGCGGGGTGCGCGAGTTCGTCAAGTACCTCGACCGCTCGAAAACCCCGGTCATGGCCGAGCCGATCTTCATCACCGGCGAAAAGAACGGCATCGGGGTCGAGGTGGCGATGTGGTGGAACGACAGCTATCACGAATCGGTTCTGCCCTTCACCAACAACATCCCGCAGCGCGACGGCGGCACCCACATGGCCGGGTTTCGCGGCGCGCTGACGCGGGTGATCCAGAAATACGCCCAGGACAGCGGCATCGCCAAGCGCGAGAAGGTCGATTTCACCGGCGACGACGCGCGCGAAGGGCTGACCTGCGTGCTGTCGGTTAAGGTGCCCGATCCGAAATTCTCAAGCCAGACCAAGGACAAGCTGGTCAGCTCCGAGGTGCGTCCGGCGGTCGAGGGGCTGGTGGGCGAGAAACTGTCCGAATGGTTCGAGGAAAACCCGCCCGAAGCCCGCCAGATCGTCGGCAAGATCGTCGAGGCGGCGCTGGCGCGCGAGGCGGCGCGCAAGGCGCGCGAACTGACCCGGCGCAAGACGGCGATGGATGTGGCGTCCCTGCCCGGCAAGCTGGCCGACTGTCAGGAAAAGGACCCGGCGCTGTCGGAACTGTTCATCGTCGAGGGTGACAGCGCCGGCGGATCGGCCAAGCAGGGCCGGTCGCGCAAGAATCAGGCGGTGCTGCCCTTGCGCGGCAAGATCCTGAACGTGGAACGGGCGCGGTTCGACCGGATGCTGGGCAGCGACCAGATCGGCACGCTGATCACCGCGCTTGGCACCGGGATCGGCCGCGACGAGTTCGACCTGAACAAGCTGCGCTATCACAAGATCATCATCATGACCGACGCCGACGTGGACGGCGCCCATATCCGCACGCTGCTGCTGACATTCTTCTTCCGCCAGATGCCGGAACTGATCGAGGGCGGGCATCTGTATATCGCGCAGCCGCCGCTGTACAAGGTCGGGCGCGGCCGGTCCGAGGTCTATCTGAAGAACGAGGCCGCGCTGGAGGATTACCTGGTCCAGCAGGGGATCGAGGGGGCGGCGCTGCGCCTTGGATCGGGCGAGGATATCAGCGGCAACGACCTGGCCCGCGTGGTGGAGGAAGGGCGGGTCGTGCGCCGCATCCTGCGCGCCTATCCGACGCATTATCCGCCCCATATCATCGAACAGGCCGCGATTGCGGGCGCGCTGGTGCCGGGACGGATCGACGCCGACGCGCAGGGCGTGGCCGACGACATCGCCGCCCGGCTGGACATGATCGCGGCGGAATACGAACGCGGCTGGATCGGCCGGCCGACGCAGGATGGCGGCATCAGCCTGTCGCGGACCCTGCGCGGGGTCGAGGAGGTGCGCGTTCTGGACGGCCAGATGCTGCGCAGCGCCGAAAGCCGGCGGCTGGCCGAGATGACGCAGGCGTTGCAGGATATCTATGCCCGACCCGCGCGGCTGATCCGCAAGGATCGCGACCAGCCGATCCACGGCCCGCTGAGCCTGCTGACCGCCATCTTCATGGAGGGCGAAAAGGGTCTGTCGCTGCAACGCTACAAGGGTCTGGGCGAGATGAATCCCGACCAGCTGTGGGAAACCACGCTGGACCCGGCCGCGCGCACGCTGATGCAGGTGCGGATCGAGGACGTGTCCGAAGCCGAGGATCTGTTCACCAAGCTGATGGGCGACGTGGTCGAACCGCGCCGCGAATTCATCCAACAGAACGCGCTCAGCGTCGCCAATCTGGACATCTGACCGCGCAGGCGCGCCGGCCCTAGCGCGGCGGCGGAATCGCGCGGGACCAACCCGTCGCGCCCGCCTGTCGGCCCAGCCCGTCCAGGCCGGTCACCCGCCAGCGCGTGACCGGACGCGGCAACAGCATTGCCGACAGCGTGGTCTGGGCTTCGACGACTGTGCCGTCGCCGCCCGCCGGCACATATTCCAGCAGATAGCGCTGCGGCGGCGGGCCCTGCACCCCACGGCGCCAGTGCAGCGAGATGCGCCCGGACGCAAAGACCGTGTGCCGGTGGGGAACGGGCGCGGAGGTTGGCCCGGCGTCGATCGGCAATTCGGCCAGTTCCGCCTGCCGGGCCTCGGCGCCGCCCACATCCATCGCCACGCTGTACCACGCCTGCGCCCGTGGCAGATCGCGCGCGACGCCCTGCCCCAGTTCGAACAGCTGGCCCAGGAAATAGGCGGCGCGCGCGTTGCCCTGCAGCGCGGCCAGTTCGTAATCCACGACCGCGTCCCCGATCTGCGCCTGCTCGGCCGCCAGCGCGCGCGACAGCAACTGCGCCGGATCGGGTTCTGGCGTGACGGAGACAGGCGGCGGCAGCGACGGCGCGGCAGGCTGTGGCGCGGGTTGGGGCGCGGGTTCGGGCGCGGGCGCAGTGTCGGCGCTCGTGTCCAACGCGGCCTCGACCGCCGTGGCGGCCACCGTTGGCGCGAGGGCTTCCCCGTCAGCCGGCAGGGGGCGCGGCCACAGAACATAGCTGCCGATGGCTGCGGCGGACAGCCCCGCGATCAGCAGCAGCACCGTCGGCCCGCCGCGGCGGTCCGGGTTGCGCGACAGGATCGCCGTCGCCGGATCGGCACGCAGCGTTCCGTCCGCCGCGACTGCAGCGGCAGCGGCAGCGAGTCGCGGCGGCGGGTCCTTGGCGGGCGTTTTGTCCGGGTTCTTCCTGTCCCAGCTTGGCCGCGTGACCGGCAGGCCGATCTCGGCGGTGCCCGGGTCCAGCACGCTGGCCCGCAGCAACTCGACATCGACGCAATCGCGCCCGTCCCGCGCCGCCTCGTAAAGGGCGCGTTCGGCGAAATGGTCCACAAAGCGCGGCGCGCCCTCCGACAGGTCGAACAGCATCCGCAAGGCATCGCGGTCGAAGGGCAGCTCCGCATCGCCGGAATAGCCCGCTGCGGACAGCCGCTGCCGCAGATAGGCCGGGATCTCGTCCGGGGTCAGCGGGTGCAGGCGGATGTTGTGCGGATCCGGTTCGCCATCAATCTGCGCCGACGCCAGCATGGCGGGCAGGCTGTCGTCCCCGACCAGAACCAGGCCGGCACCGGGACGCGCGGACGCGATGCAGGCGACCCGCTCGCACAGCGTTGCCGTCATGGCCTGCGCGTCGTCGACGATCAGAAGCCGATCTTGCGGCCCATCCGACGCCATCGCGTCCAATGCCTGCGCCAGATCGCCGGGCCGATTGGCGGTGTGACAGACCGGGCCCTTCCGCGTCGCTGCTGCATGGCGTTCCGCGAATGACTGGATCAGCGCCGTCTTGCCGGTGCCGGGCGCGGCGGTCAGCAGGATCAGCGGCAATCCCCACGCCACCGCCCGGTCAAGCTGGGCCAGCGCCGCGCGGCATCCGGCGGACAGATACAGATCGCCCGTGGCCGCCGGCGCACGGAATGCGCGGCTCAGCTGCGGCGGAATGGCGGTTTTCGTTTCGCAAGCCTCGGGCTGTACCACGGCGAACCCTTTACGCATTGCACTGAACAAACCGGCCCCGACACCATCTTCGCACTCATCGTCCCGCGCCGAACGCCCGGGTCACAGCGGATATCCGAACCGGCGCGCGGTCTGCCAGAAACGGCTGTTCAGCTCGGCCAGCCGGACAAGCGTGTCGTCGATCTCGGCGATGGCATCGGTGTCGATGGGGTTCATCTGGCCCACGCGGATGCCGCTTTTGCGGTCGGCGATGCGCATCAGGATCGTGCTGGTGCTGCCGTTTTCGGGGTCGAACGCATAGATGCAGTGGTTATAGCGGTTGCGCAGCCCGGACAGGCGCGACATCTCTCGGCCCAGGGCCAGGACGGCGTCGCGTTCCTCGGGCTTGACGCGTGGCATCTTTGCCAGACGCTCGACCAGGTCCAGCCGGGCGCGCGCGGTGTTCAGCGTCAGAAAGATGATGACGGCCGTTTCCTTGTCGCACCCGGCCAGACCCGCGATGAAGTGGATCAGCAGGCTTTCGGTATTGGTCCAGCTGTAGTTCAGCTTTCCGATCTTCAGCAGGAAGTCGTTGAACTCGTCCGACCTAGCGCTGTCTTGGATCTGCATGGGCCAATACCCTGTCGGCCAGGTTCGACAGATACCAGTTGGCGGCACCTGTGCGGTTCGGGACACCCAGCTTGATGAAGATGTTGTGGCTGTGCAGCTTGACCGTGTGGATGGACAACCCAAGCGTGTCGGCGATGGTCTTGTTCTGCGCGCCCTCGGCGATCATCGGCAGGATCTCAAGCTCGCGGGGGGTCAGCCGCTCGCCGCCGCGCGAATCGGGTTCGGGCGTCTCGGCCACCGGATCGGCCTGCGGCTGGACCGCTCGCCCCGATCCCCGCGAAGCCGATTCGACGGGCACATAGTGATAGCCGGACAGCAGCAGTCGCAGGATCGAAAACCAGATATCGACCTGCGCATCCATTCGCAGCGCGCTGACCGGCGCGTGGCGCGGAACGGCGTTCAGCCGGTCGATCACGCTGGCCCCGCTGCAGGCCACGGCAGTCTGCGTGTCGGGCAGGCGGCGCTGAAAAATCTCGATCATGTTTTCCAGATTTTCAACGTCTTCATGGATAATGACGACACGCGGCGCCGTTTCATGCGCAAGCACGATATTCGCATCGGTCACACGCTCGAAATGAATATCGCCAAAATCGTGTTTCAACAGTTTCAATAATCTGTCCGAGAATTGAAACGAGGACCCGACGAATACCACAACCGGCAAATCAGCGCCGTCGGCCGGCCCTGCGCCGTTATACATCACAGTCATTTCAGTAACCCCCCAAGAAAACCAAAGGCAATTGAATTGCCCTAACCGTTTATATGCGCCAAAGCGCTACTCCCCCCTAGCGGATACAGGCTAGCCTTCCTGCGCCGGCATTTCCAGTTTTTTCGTGACCACAGGCTGAATTAACAGGTGCAACCCGCGCGCCATAACTTGCGGCCATATCAGGATTTATTGCAGATTCCGCAATCCATTCTGCCTATGCGTGTGACCCTGACCGAAGGGACTAATACCCATGGCGCGCGACCTGATCCTATGGGCGTGACGCATTGTCCGGATATGCGGATTTCTTTCCGGATGCGACTGTAAGGTTGCGGAAACCGGGTTTCGCGGCCTGCCAGACAAATAGGGCTTATTCGCGAACCTGGCGTAACGACATATCGGAAACGGAACGGAAAGGAGGTGCCGGACCAGCATTCCTCGAACCGCATCGCGGCTGGACAGCCCGGTGCTTTCATCAAGCGACGACCACATGCAGACGGCTTTCATCCCGCTTTTGACATGACTGGCGGAGGGCGGTCTGCCTCAATCGAAGTGAGGAAGACATGACGACCAGAAACAACAATTTTCTCTTCGACATCGAAGAGGTTGGCGGCACATCCGACACGGATGCCGACACCGCAAGCATCCTGCAGGTAGATCCCGGCGACGATGACGGCGACATGGACAACGGGTCCGGCAGCTCGGATTCGGACGCCGAGGCGATCTCCGGCAGCGACAGCACCAGCAGCAGCGATTCGGACAGCAGCAGCGGCAGCGATGCCACCAGCGGCAGCGACAGCACCAGCGATTCGGGCAGCGACAGCAGCAGCACCAGCAATTCGTCCGGCAACAGCAACAGCAACAGCAACGGCCATTCGTCCAGCAGCAGCAATGCCGACAGCGATGTGGACGTCGATGTCGATGTCGACGTCGATGTGGCGGTCGGCCTTGATGCCATGCCGACGGATGACGATTTCGCCGATTTCGACCTGACCGACAGCACCATCGAGGATCTGCTGATCGCGGACGGCAATGTCAATTACAACCCGGGCCACGACATCACCACGGGCGACATGCTGACCGGCGCGCGCTTTGGCGCGGGCAACGACGCGGGCTTCGTCAATGCCCAGTCGATCGGGCTGGAAGACAACGACTATCTGGAAAATCCGTCGGTTTCCAACAATGCCGACTTCGCCCAGGACGCGCATGCCGAAGGCGGCGAGGCGAATGCCGCCGAAGGGATCGCGGTTGACACCAATGGCGGCATCGGCGGCAGCGGCGCTGAAAGTGCCGGCGGCGATGCGACCGGCGGACATGCGGCTGGCGGCGACGCCCATGCCGACACCACGGGCGGCGATTCGGGCGACACCGACACGACCGGCGGGATCAGCGGGAATGCCGGCGGTGCCGGTGCCACCGGTCACAACGTGGACGCGGGCGATGTCGATTCCAGCGCAACCGGGGACGGAGGCGACAGCGGCGACAACGATGCCGACAACGATTCCGATTCCAGCGCCGACACCGATTCGGACGTGCATGGCGAAGGCGGGGCCGGCGGCAGCGTCGCGTCCAGCAATTCGGGCGATCTGTCGGGCGAGGCCGCGGCCGAATCCTATGACGAGGGCGGCGACAGCGGCGATGCCGATGGCCGGTCCTCGGTCGAGGGCGACAACCAGGCCCGCGCGCGCACCGACAATGACGGCGGCGACAACGGCGACACCGACTCGTCGTCGGCCACCGACACCGCTGCGCAGTCCGGCTCCAGCGTGACCGCCGCAGGCGGCAGCGGCGGCGATATCGACGGCGACGTCGATGCCACCAGCGACGCCGATAGCGACGGTGACGCGGACGGAACCGGCGGCGACAGCGGCGACGTTGACGGCAATGTCGCGGTCGAAGGCAGCGCCCAGACCGACAGCGACGCCGACGGCAATGGCGGCGATGGCGGCGATGCCGACAGCGACGGCGACACCTCGGCCAGCGCCGAGACCGACGGCTATGCCGAAGGCAGCGGCGGCGATTCGGGCGAGGTGAACGCGGACGGAAACGGCGAAAGCGCCAATTCCAACGCCTCGGACGCCTATGGCGAAGGCGGCGATTCGGGCGATGCCGATGCCTCGGCCGATGTGTCGGGCGATGCGCAGAACGACGTCGATAACGATGCCAGCGCCAGCAGCGACAGCGATGCCGATGGCACCGGCGGCGACAGCGGCGATGTCGATGTGGCGGCCGATGGCTATGGCGAGGCGAATGCCGACTCGCAGGCCGATGGCACGGGCGGCAGCGGCCACATCGGATCGGGCACCCATGCCAGCGGTGACGGCAACGGTCTTGGCGCTGCCCTGGCGGGCGGTCACGGATCGGGCAGCACCGATGACGATGCCTCCTCGACCGGCGGCGATGCCGGTGGCTGGGCCGACGCGGATTCGAGTGCGAATGCCGGCGGCCTGGGCAGCGGCACGGCCACGGCCGACGGCGATGCCGATGGCAGCGGCGGCAGCGGCGGCGCAGGCTCCA
The DNA here is from genome assembly GCF_028553765.1 of Paracoccus stylophorae. Taxonomy (NCBI): domain Bacteria; kingdom Pseudomonadati; phylum Pseudomonadota; class Alphaproteobacteria; order Rhodobacterales; family Paracoccaceae; genus Paracoccus; species Paracoccus stylophorae. The sequence continues at coordinate 13,959 of NZ_CP067134.1, forward strand.
GCACGGCCGGTCCGGGCACGGCCAACGGCACCGGAACCGGCACTGCGAACGGCACCGGAACCGGATCGGGCAGCGGCACGGCCTCGTCGGCCAATACCGGCGGCAACGGCGCTGCGGGGTCGGGCGCGACCGGGCCGAATACCGGCACGGGCAGCGGCACCGGCAGCGGAACGGGCATGTCGGGTGCGGCGGCCGAGGGCACGGCATCGACCGATGACGACGCCAACGGCACCGCGAACGGCACCGGCTCTGCCAATGGCAGCGGCACGGGCTCGGCGAACGGCGCTTCGGGCGGGACGGGGGCGGGTTCGGCCGATAACGGCACGAACACCAACACCGGCACCGGCACCGGCACCGGCATGGGCACGTCCGGCATGGCCGGCGACGGCAGCGGCAGGACCGATGACGACGCCGATGGCACGGCCACCGGAACCAACAGCGCGGAATCCGGCGCTGGCGGCGAAGGCGGCGCACGGACCGATGACGATGCCAGCGCGGACGGCACCGGACGCAATGACGGCGATTCGGGCGATGGCGGGGCGGGCAGCGGCCGCGCCGACAACGACGCCGACAGCGCCGCCAATGCCCGCACCGACTCGGATTCCGGGGCAGGTGCGGCCGGAACCGCCAGCAGCGACGATGACGCGGCAGCCGATGGCACCTCGTCCTCGACGGCCACGGGCGGCGCCGGCGGCGCGGCGGACGGCACTGCCAGCGGCATGGCCAGCAGCGCCGACACCGCGACAAGCAGCGCCGACAGCGGCAATGGCGGCGATGCCGGATCGGACACCGATTCGACCGTGAACGGCACCAACAGCGGCTATGCGGACGGTGAGGGTGGCTATGGCGGCCTGTCCGACCTGGCTGCCGAGGCGCTGGCCCAGTCCACGTCCGATGTCGACAGCACGCAAAGTTCGGGTGCGGCCGGCGCGGGCGATGCCAACAGCGAAGCGACCAGCAACGGCGCGGCGACCGGCATGACCTCGGCCACGGGCGGTCTGTCCGGCGATGTCGAAACGACGGCCATGGGCGGCGCCGGCGGCGCGGCCATGGGCGGCGAGACGATCGGCGGTGCCGGATCGAATGGCGGCGTCTGGGGCGGTGACGGCGGCTCGGCTGCCAACGGTGCCGGCGGCGCCGGCGGCGACGCGGGAAGCTGGGGTTCGGGCAATGGCGACGATGGCTTCGTCACCGGCGAATCCTATGCCTCGGCGGCAGCCGCGGTCGACCAGGCGGCGTTCAACATGAACGTGGTCATGGGCGCCAACGTGCTGGGCAACACCGTGGACATGAATGTCGTCGGCGGCTCGTTCAGCTCGACCTATGTCGGCGAAGACGAAGGCTGACAGCACTGAACCACGGGCGGGGCCGGATCATCCGGCCTCGTCCATTTTTCGTCCGCACGCCCCTGCACGGGGTTGCGGCACGCAACAGGCAAGGACGGTAGGACCATGACGCTGGACCCGGCCACGCAGGCGATAAGCCGTTTTGCAGGGCTGCTGGATTTGATCGTCGATGGCGACCGCCTGCGGCAGGACCTGCTGGAATTCCAAAGAGCGCGCGATCCCGACACCGGGGATGAGGGCATCCCCGGCATCAGCGTCAAGCTGCTGATCGGCCACAGCATCCCCGATTACGACCCCGGCCTTGCCTATCGCGTCACGCCGATTCCGGCGAAGGATGTGGGCGGATTGGTCGATTACGCCTATTCCGCCCCGCACCTGCCGCTGTCCTTCGGTGCGACCGTTGTTGAGGGCGTTCCCGAAACGCCGGTCGCCGCGGTGCCGATGCCGACCGTCTCGGCCCCGCCTGCGGGCGCGACCTTCTTTGCGGTCGGGCCGGGCAGCGTCGTCGCGGTGACGCTGCAATTCATCGGGCTGAACGACGACGATTTCCTGTCCAACGGGCTGGGCGGCGACTTTGTCGATCCGGCCGAGTTGCACGCGGCGCTGGACCTGACCCATACCGCAGCCGATGCGCTTTCCGGGTTCGACGTGCCCGACATGCCCGCGATGTCGGGCTGGATGTCGTTCACCGATGCCGTGCTGACGCAGTTCGATGCCGCATCCACGCTGGCCGATGCCGCCCCGCCTTCCATCCAGATCCATGTCCTTCGCGCCGAGGCCGCATCGGGCAGCATCGTCAACGGCGTGGCAATGGACGAGGTGCCGGTCTGGACCGACCTGCTGCCCGCCTATCTTCGCCCCGACGACGACGCGGAAACCGAGGGTCCGGACGCCTCCGGCGACGAAACCGGCGGCACGGTGATCCGCACCACATCCGGCATGGACGGCGAGGCCGAGACGAGCCATCCGGCCGCGCATGATTTTTCCCGCGACTTTCCGGGGCGCGACGACGATCCCTCGCCCGATGCCGGCCACCATGTCGTCACCGGCGCCAACACCGCGATCAACCAGGTCGGCGTCGCCTCGCAATGGATCGACGCCTCGGTGATCGTAGTGCGCGGCGACGTGGCCAAGGTCCACGCCATCAGTCAGGTCAACGTGCTGGTCGAACATGACAGCATCGACGGCCAGCCCGTCACGCAGGAATCGACCGGCGTCAACATCGCCCAGATCCTGCGCAGCCCGTCGCCCGCCGACAGCAGCGGGGCCGGCGGCGATGCGTCCCTGCCCGAGGACTGGAACCTGTTCCGGATCGAGGCGACGCTGTATCAGGTGAACTGGGTCAAGCAGGTCAACTACATCACCGATTTCGACCGGGCCGAGGTGACGTTCTCGGCGCAGACGACCATGCTTGTCATGGGCGAGAACGAGGCCGTCAATTCGACCGTCCTGAACGAGCTTGGCTATCGTTTCGACGTGATCTTCGTGGCCGGCGACATGATCGACGCCACCATCGTCTCGCAAAAGAACGTCCTGCATGACAGCGACAGCGTCGCCACCCTTGGCGGGAACACGGCGGGAACTGATGTCTCGCTGGCCGACAATCTGCTGTTCAACCAGGCGACGATCCAGACCCACGGCATCGACAGCTTTGCCCAGATGACCGACGGTTTCGCCCGCGCCGCCGACGATCTGGCGGCGGGCCGGGATACGCTGGCAAGCAACCTGTCGCATGACCCGCTGATGGCCGGCAAGGACGAGGTCCTGGCGTTGCAGATCGACGGCGATCTGATCCGCATCAACGTGTTCGAACAGGAAAACATCGTCGGCGACGCCGATCAGATGCTGGCCGACATGGCCAGCCTGCAGGCGGATTTCCAGGCGGAGGCGGCGCTGATCGCCGGCTCGAACGCGCTGGTGAACACCGCCACGGTCACCGAATACGGCATCGATTCCACCATCATGGCGGGCGGCAATGTCTATGACGACGCGCTGATCCATCAGGCGGAATGGTTCGACAACGACGCCCCGGCGGACGGCGTGCGGATGGCCGAACTGACCAACGATGCCGTCGCGGCCTTCCTGAACGACGAGATGGCCAGAATGGACGACGCCATGGAGGCGATCGCGCCGACGGCCGATTACGACAGCGGCGCCAGCGTCGATGTGATGCAAGGCGTGCTTGCCTGAGTTTTTTTTGTGTGACGCGAGGAGTGACGAGTTGAAAGATCTGGGAACCGAGACCCGCGGCGATCCGACGATCGAGGCCGATCCGCCGCATCCGAAACTGCGCATCGACCGCGACATCAAGCCCGGCCGCCCCATCGACCGGACCCCGTCGCAGCCGCTTGGCAAGACCATCGACGGCGATCTGGCGCCGATCAAGCCGCGCCCGCCGGGCGACGGCGGCGGCAATGGCGGCGGCGGCAAGGGCAACGGGCCGCATTTCCATCGCCGGCTTGGCCCCGAGAATTTCGACGAAAGCCTGCGCAAGGGCATTTCGGTCGTCCGCACCAACCTGTCCTTCGTGATGCTGATGACGCTGGCGACGAATATCCTGATCCTCGCCATCCCGATCTATCTGTTCCAGATTTCGGACCGCGTCTTTACCAGCCGCTCGACCGATACGCTGATCATGCTGACGGTGGTGATCTGCGGCGCGGTCGTCCTGCAGGCGGTCTTCGACGCGATCCGCCGCTTCATGCTGATGCGCACGGCGGTCGAGGTCGCGGCCCAGCTTGGGGCGCCGATCCTCAGCGCGGCGGCTCATGCCTCGCTGCACAGTTCGGGACGCGAATACCAGACGCTTGGCGATCTGCAACAGGTGCGCGGGTTCATGACCTCGGGCACGCTGATCTCGTTTCTGGATGTGCCCTTCGCGCCGCTGTTCATCCTGGCGATCTATCTGGTCCATCCGCATCTGGGTGCCATCGTCGTCGTCTCGGCGCTGCTGCTGCTGGTCATCGCGATCATCAACCAGAAGCTGACGGCAAAGCCGTTCGCGCAGGCGAACATCGCCCAAAGCCGGGCGAACCTGCATCTGGATTCGATGTCGCGCAACAGCCAGGTGATCAACGCGCTGGCGATGATCCCCGAGGCGGTGTCGATCTGGGGCCGCGATACCGCCAGGTCGCTGACCGAACAGGTGCGCGCGCAGGACCGCAACATCATGTCGGCCGCCGTGTCGCGCGCCGTGCGTCTTCTGACCCAGGTGGGCATGCTGGGCTGGGGCGCCTATCTGGCGTTGCAGGGCCAGATCACCGGCGGCATGGTCATCGCCGCCTCGATCATCGCGGGCCGGGCGCTGGCGCCCATCGAAGGCTCGATCGAGGGGTGGCACGCGTTCCTGCTGACCCGGTCCGCCTATGGCCGGATCGCGGCGCTGCTGCGCGGGTCCAAGCTGCAATACGAACGGCTGCGCCTGCCCCGCCCCGAAGGCCGGCTGGATGTCGAACGGCTGCTGTATATCCCCGGCGGCACCAAGCAGGTCGTGCTGAACAGCATCGGCTTTTCGCTGAACCCCGGCGAAAGCCTGGCGGTGATCGGCAATTCGGGGGCCGGCAAGACCACGCTTGGCAAGATGCTGGTCGGGTCGATCCTGCCCACCTCGGGCAATGTCCGGCTGGACCTGATGGATCTGCGCAACTGGGATCCGCGCCAGTTCGGCGAGAATATCGGCTATCTGCCGCAGGACGTGCAGCTGTTTCCGGGCACCATCAAGCAGAACATCGCCCGCATGCGCGAGGATGCGACCGACGCCCAGATCCACGAGGCGGCGGTGCTGGCCGATGTGCACGAGATGATCGCTCTGCTGCCGCAGGGATACGAGACCTTCGTGGCCGCCGACGGCTCGCCCCTGTCGGGCGGGCAGAAACAGCGGATCGCGCTGGCGCGCGCGTTCTTCGGCAACCCGCGGATGGTGGTGCTGGACGAGCCGAACTCGAACCTGGACGCGGCCGGCGACCGGGCGCTGGCGCGGGCGATCCAGCATGCGCGCCGCAGCCGCATCACCGTCGTCGTGGTGACGCAGAAACCGTCGCTGCTGTCGGTCGTCGACAAGATCATGCTGCTGGCCGATGGCGGCGTCGCGATGTTCGGAGAGCGAGAGCCGGTGCTGCGCAAGCTGGCCGGAAAGAAGGCGCCCGGCGGCGGTCAGGTGCCCGATCAGAAAGGACAACCCGATGCGTGAACTGGTAACAGTCGGCGGGCACGATCAATGGTATGGCAAGGTTCCGCGTTCGATCCGCAAATTCGCCATTTTCGGGATCGGGCTGATGATCCTGTCCTTCGGCGGTTTCGGCGCATGGGCGTTCCGCGCGCCGCTGGCGGCGGCGGTGATCGCGCAGGGGTCCTTTGTGGCGACCGGGCAGAACAAGATCGTCCAGCATCTTGAAGGCGGCATCATCAAGGAGATCCTCGTGGCCGAGGGCGACCTGATCGAAAAGGGCGACATCCTGCTGCGCATGGACGAAACCGCCTCGCTTGCCAACGAACGCGAACTGGAACTGCGCCGCCTGCGGCTTGAGGCGACCGAAGCCCGCCTGATGGCCGAATATAACGAACTGCCCGACCTGACATTCCCGGCCAACATCGAACAGGCCCGCAGCAGCAACGAGGTCGAGGCGATCCTGGCCAGCCAGACCCTGGCCTTCAACATGTCGCGCCGGGCGCTGTCGCAGGACATCACCCTGCTGGTGCGCAATTCCGACGCGCTGGACGTGCGCAAGGTCGGCTATCAGACGCAGCTGAAATCGCATCGCCGCCAGCTGGAACTGCTGCGCGAGGAACACGCGGTCAAGCAGGAGCTGTTCGAGAAACGCCTGACGCGCCGCCCCGAGGTCGTGGCCGTCGAACGCGTTCTGGTCGAGGCCGAAGGCCAGATCGGCCGGCTTGAGGCGGAAATTTCCGAAATCGACCAGATCCAGCAGAAATACGAGGTGCAGGCCGACAAGGTCCGCAGCGATTACCGTCAGGCGGCGCTGGACGAATTGCAGATGGTTCAGGCCGAGCTTGAGGGCGTGCGCGAGCAGTCGCGCAAGGCCCAGAACGTGCTGGCCCGGTCCGAGGTGATCGCCCCGGTATCGGGCACGGTCGTGCGGCTGCATTATCACACCTCGGGCGGCGTTGTCGAAACCGGCAAGCCGATCCTGGAAATCCTGCCCGCCGACGAGCCGCTGATCATCGAGGCGATGATCTCGCGGACCGAGATCGACAGCGTGCGGACCGGGCAGGCCGCAGCGGTCCGCCTGACCGCGCTGAACCAGCGGACGACACCGGTGCTTGAAGGTCAGGTCTATTACATCTCGGCCGATGCGATCACCGAGACGGGCAAGACCGGGATGCAAGAGGTCTATCTGGCCCGCATCTCGCTGGAGCCGCAGCAGATCCAGCGGGTTCCGGGGTTCAGCCCGACCCCCGGCATGCCGGCCGAGGTGATGATCCAGACGCAGGAACGGACATTCGCGCAATATCTGGCGAAACCCATCGTGGACAGCATGTCGCGCGCCTTCCGCGAACAATAGGCCGGCGCGGTGCAGGGTCAGCCCGACGGGGCCAGCCGCGCCGCCGTTTCGGTGATCGCCCGATAGGCGGTGTCGACATCCTCTTCGGTGCAGTCGAACTGCCCGGCCTGAAAACGGATCGCCACCCGCCCCTCGACGCGGGTCTGGGTCAGATAGATGCGGCCATCGTCGTTGATCGCGTTGACCAGCGCAATGGTCTGCGCATCGTCCGCCCCTTCGGCGCGAAAGCTGAACAGCGACAGCACCGGCGGCGTCACGATGCAAAAACCGGGCGTCGCGGCCAGCCGGTCCGCCAGCGCGCGCGACCAGCGCACATGGTTGCGGATCATCCGGCGCAACCCCTCAAGCCCGTGAAACCGCAGCAGGAACCACAGTTTCAGCGCCCGGAACCGCCGCCCCAGCGGCACCGACCATTCGGAATAGTTGACGATGCCGTCATGGCCGTGGGTCTTCAGATATTCCGGCTGGATCGCCAGCGTGCGAACCAGCGCATCCGGGTCGCGCAGCAGATGGGCCGAACAATCGAACTGCGCGCCCAGCCATTTATGCGGATTGAAGACGACCGAATCCGCCTGTTCGACCCCGTCCCACAGCTTGCGGAACTCGGGGCAGATCATCGCCGCCCCGGCCCAGGCCGCATCGACATGGGTGTAAAGACCGTGCCGGCGGGCAACCGCGATCACCGCGCGCAGATCGTCGCTGGCCCCGGTCCCGGTCGCCCCGATACACGCGATCAGCCCGGCGGGCCGGTGCCCCGCCTCAAGATCGGTGCGGATCGCATCCTCCAGCGCATCGGCGCAGATCGAGCCGGTCGGCCCCTGCGCGGGCAGCTTGACCAGATTGTCCTGCCCGATCCCGCTGATCCAGACGGCCCGGTCGATCGAGCTGTGGACCTGATCGGAACAATAGATCCGCACCCGCGCCTGCCCTGCCAGACCGGCGATATTGCCCTGCCAGTCCAGCGCTCGTTCGCGCATGACCAGCACCGCAGCCAGCGTGGCCGAGGATGCGCTGTCCTGAATGACGCCGGAAAAGCCCGGCGGCAGGCCAAGCGCCTCGCGCAGCCATTCCATCATCCGCGTCTCAAGCTCGGTCGCGGCGGGCGAGGTCTGCCACAACATGCATTGCGCGGCCATCGCCGTGACCAGATATTCGGCCACCACCGATACCGGCGCGGCATTGGCGGGGAAATAGGCGAAGAATCGCGGGTGCTGCCAATGCGTCATGCCGGGTTCGATGATGCGTTCGAAATCGGCAAAGATCGCCTGCATCTCGTCGCCCGTTTCGGGCGGATGGGCGGGGATCGCGCGATAGATCTCTCCGGGTCGGGTGCGGGCGCGCACCGGCCTGTCGCGCAGCGTCCGGCGATAGGTCGCGCCCCATTCGGCCGCCTTGCGCGACCATTCCTCGAAATCCTGCGGCTGCATCGGTCCCCCGGCGTGATCTGTCACCGCGCTTCTACCTCAGCGACGCGGCCGCCGCGACATGAAGGTCACGATATTTCATCGAAGGCGCGTTCCAGCGCCTCGCTGACGCCCTGGGTGATCGTCTGCAATTCGGGCCGCACGACGCCCTGCCAGCCGCGTTCATGCGCCGCATCGGTGCCGAAGGCCGAGGCGCTGCGGATGCCCGACAATTCGTCCCATGCGACCGGCATCGCCACCGGCGCGCCCGGCCGCGCCCTGACCGAGAATGGCGCGATGGCCGTCGATCCCCGTTCGTTGCGCAGCCAGTCGATGAAGATGCGATCGGTGCGGCGCGCTTTCGACATCTGCGCGGTTAACCGCTTGGGCTGATGCTGCGCCATCAGGGTCGCCACGCCGCGACAGAACAGCTTGGCCGTGTCCCAGCCAATCGTGCGGCGCAGCGGGATGACCAGATGGATCCCCTTGCCCCCCGTCAGCAGCGGCCAGCAGGCAAGCCCCAGATCGGCCAGCCGGTCGCGCAGATCGGTGGCCGCCGACTTCACCTCGGCGAATTTCAGCCCCTCGTCGGGGTCCAGATCGAAGACCAGCCGGTCGGGCCGCTCCACCCGGTCGCGCCGCGCGCCCCAGATATGGAACTCGACCGTGCCCATCTGCACCGCGCCCACGATCCCCGCCGCATCGGTGACATAGGCATAGGGTTCGGCCTCGCCGTCCTTTTCGGTGATCTCGACCGTCTTCAGCGCGTCGGGAAACCCTTTGCCGGGATGTTTCTGAAAGAACCGCTCGCCCTCCATCCCCTCGGGCAGGCGCAGCAGCGACAGGGGGCGGTCGGCGGCCTCGTCCAGCATCGCCGGCGCGATGCGGTCGTAATAGCGGGCCAGATCGCCCTTGGTCAGGCGCGGGCGCGGAAAGATCACCCGGTCCGTGCTGCTGACCGCGATCCCTGCGATCCTTTCGCCATCGCTCATCGGAACCTCTCTTTCGATGCGCACCTGATCGGCCGGCTTGTCCTCGCGCAGGTCCAGAAACACCGCGTGGCGCAGCCGGCCCTGCGCCGTCAGTTCGGCATAGTCGATTTCGGCCACCAGTTGCGGCGTGACCCACGTGACGCCCCGTGTCTCGGATTTCGGCGCCTCGACCGGCGCGGTCTTGCGCGTCAGGGGCCGCATCCGCGCGGCCAGATCGTCCATCGCACCCTCGTCGAACCCGGTGCCGACCTTGCCGACATAGCGCAGATCCCCGCCCTCGCGCGCCGCCAGCGCCAGCGAGGCAAAGGGCCGGCCCGCGGCGCTGCTGGCCTGCCAGCCGACGATGACGAACTCGGCCCGCCTGCGACACTTGATCTTCAGCCAGTCGGTGCCGCGCCCGCTGCGATAGCGCGCGTCGCGCCGCTTGGCGATCAGCCCTTCGCCCTGCGCCCGACAGACCGTGTCGAATGCATCCTGCGGATCGCCCTCGACGATCGGGGACAGTTGCAACGCCCCCATCGGCGGGACGGGCTTCATCAGTTTTTCCAGCGCCTTGCGCCGTTCGGTCAGCTTGCGGTCCCGCAGGTCGTCGCCGTTCAGCGACAACAGATCGAAGGCCACGAACCCGAACGGCCCGCCCGCCTTGATCGCGTCCTGCAACGCGCTGAACCCCTGAAGACCCGCGCCGGCCACGATCTCGCCGTCGATCAGGGCCGAATCGCAGTCCAGATCGTCGAAGGACGGCAGAAGCGCGGCGAAACGATCGCTCCAATCCAGGCCGCTGCGGGTGAAGACCACCGGCCCGCCCTTGCCCAACGCGATCAGCGCGCGATACCCGTCCAGCTTCAGTTCGTGCCAGTGGCTGTCGGGATCGGCCAGATCGTCGGTCAGCGTGGCCAGTTGCGGGGCGACATGGCCCGGCAGCCTGCCGTCGCGCTGCGGCCTGACGGGCGCATCGTCCTTCTTGATCTGGTCAAAGGTCCGGCCGGTCGCGACGCTGCGCGTGTAGCGGCGCACCGGATCGCGCTGGCCGGCGGCCTCGTCATCGGACTTGATCAGCAGCCAGTTCTGGCGTTTCGCATCGCCCGGCTTGCGGCCCTTCATCAGGATCAGGTTCCAGTCGCCGGTCATCCGCCGCCCGTGCAGGCGGAAATGCAGATGCCCCTTTTTCAGCCCGCGCGCGACCGGGTCCAGCGGCTGCCACCAGCCGATATCCCACAGCATGACCGTGCCCGCGCCGTAATTGCCCGGCGGAATCTGGCCCTCGAAGCCCAGATAGGACAGCGGGTGATCCTCGGTCCGCACCGCCAGCCGCTTTTCGGCGGTGTCGAAGGACGGGCCGCGCGTGATCGCCCAGCTCAGCAGCACGCCATCCCATTCCAGCCGCAGATCCCAGTGCAGGCGCGTGGCGCGATGGTTCTGGATGGAATAGCGCAGTCCAAGCCGCGATGGCGCGCCCGCGGCGGACGGCTCGGGCGTGGCGTCGAAATCCCGTTTCTCCAGATAGGTCTCAAGCTGGGACATGGCTCAGGCCGATTTCGTCTTGCGCCGCGAACCGCCGCCCTTCTTGCCGCCGCCGTCCTTCTTCAGGCTTTCTTTCAGCGCCGACATCAGATCGACAACATTCTCGCCCGAGGGGCGTTCGGCGTCATCGCCCACGCTGGCGCGCGGCGTCTTGCGGTTCTTGCGCTTCTTCTCGATCAGGTCGCGCAGGGCGGCGTCATAGTGATCCTCAAACGACGAGGCATCGAACGGCGCGGTCTTGCGCTGGATCAACTGGGTCGCGACCTCCAGCAGTTCCTTGTCGGCCTTGGCATCCTCGATTCCCGCGAACATCGGCTCGGCCTCGCGGATCTCGTCGTGATAACGCAGGGTTTCCAGCAGCAGCCCGTCGCCGCAGGGGCGGATGGCGCACAGATATTCGCGCCCGCGCATGGTCAACTGGCCCAGCCCCGCCTTCTTTTCCGCCCGCAAGGCATCGCGGACGACGCGATAGGCGTCCTCGGCCAACTCATCAGTGGGAACGACATAATAGGGCTTGTTGAAATACAGCGGCGCGATTTCGGCCTGATCGACGAACTGCACCAGTTCCAGCGTCCTTTTCGTCTCCAGCCGGATCGCCTCAATCTCGTCGGGTTCCAGCAGCAGATATTCGCCGTCGCCGGTCTCGTATCCTTTCAGGATGTCGTCGCTTTTGACCGGCCCGACGCCGGGCACGGTCTTTTCATAGCGCACGGGTTTGCCCGATGGCTGATGGATCTGCCGGAACGAGATTCGCGCCCCGCTTCTGGTGGCCGAATGCAGTTCGACCGGGATGGCAACCAGGGACAGGCGAAGCTGCCCCTTCCAGACCGCGCGCGATGCCATGACATCTCCTCCAAAACCGACCAACGCCGGGTTCGGGGGATTGGTTGCGCCGCGCGCGGCCGGGCCGCGCTGCCTATTTCTGCAATTCGGTCCAGATCGCGGTCATATAGTCGCGCGCGGTCGGCGAACACAGCGGCATCCACTTGCCATTGGCCAGATGTTCCTCGGGGACGACCATCTCGGGGGCGGATTTCATCTCGTCGCTGAAGAATTCCTCGCTGCCGGCGATGCCGTTGGGATATTTCGTGTAATCCGAATTCATCGCGGCGTTTTCGGGCACCATGATGAATCCAGGAACTGATAGGCCTCATCGACATTCTTCGCATCTGCCAGCAGCGCGATGCTGTCCATGAACAGCGGATAGCCTTCCTTGGGATAGCCGAACACCACCGCCGGGTTCTGCAACCGCGCCCGCATGATCGCGCCCGACCAGTATTCGGACGCCTTCACGTCGCCCGACCCCATCTTGTCGGACATGCCGTAATCCATCGACATCCATTTCGGCTTGGCCTCGACCAGCTTGTCGCGGACCTTCTTCAGCATCTCCTTGTCCTCGGTGCAGGGCTCTCCGCCCAGATACATCACCGTCAGATGCAGGATATCCGACATCTCGGGCGCGACATTGACCTTGCCGACCAGCTCCTCGGGCGGGTCGAGGAAGATGGCCGAGGTGTTGGGATCGCCGTCATAGGTGTCGGTGTTCACGCCCATGCCCACCGTCCCCCACAGCCAGGGCAGCGAATGGGTGCGGCCCGGATCCCACGGCACGTCAAGCCATTTCGGATCGACATTGCCGAAATTGGTCAGCCGGTCGTGATCCAGCTCGGCCAGCAGGTTTTTCTGCACGAAGATCGGCACATAATTTGCCGACGGCACCACCAGATCGAATCCGTGCCCGCCGGCGCTGACCTTGGCCAGCGGGGTGTCGTTGCTGTCGTAATCGGTGATCGTCACCTCGATGCCGGTCTGCTCCTCGAATTTCCGGATCAGATCGGGGCTGGTATAGTCGCCGAAATTGTAAAGATTCAGCTGCCCCTCGGCCAGCGCGGGCAGCGCCAGGGCCGAGATGCCGATGGCAAGGATTGCGGTCGTTTTCGTTGTTTTCCCCTGTTGGTCTGTCGGTTGATGATGAAGAACGCGGTCAGCAGCGCGACCGTGACCAGCAAAAGCATGGTCGAGATCGCGTTCACCTCGGGCGAGACGCCGCGCCGCATCTGCGCCAGCATATAGGTCGGCAGCGTGTCCTGGCCCGCGGATTTGACGAATTCGGTGATCACCACGTCATCGAGGCTGATGACAAAGGCCAGCATCGCGCCGGCGATGATGCCGGGCGTCAGCAAGGGCAGGGTGACGTGCCGGAACGCCTGTCGCGGCGTGGCGTAAAGATCGGCGGCCGCAGCCTCAAGCGTGGCGTCCATCCCCTCCAGCCGGGCCGAGATCGGCAAATAGGCGAACGGCACGCAGAACGCCGCATGGGCCGCGATCAGATAGCCCAGCCCCTGATATCCGGTCGCCTGCCGCACACTGGCGAAAAAGATCAGCAGCGCCACCGCCGTCACGATCTCGGGGACCATCAGCGGCTGGTTGATCGCCATATAGACCACCGCCCGGCCCTTCATGCGCCGGTTGCGGACCACGCCGACCGCCGCCAGCGTCGCCAGCACCGTGGCCAGCGTCGAGGCGCAGGCGGCGATCACCACCGACCGCAGCGCGGCGGCCTTGACCGTCTCGTTGGCCCAGGCCCGCCCGTACCAGTCCAGCGAGAATCCGCCCCAGACGGCCACCGATTCCCCGCCATTGAAGCTGTAGGCGACCAGCGTCGCGATGGGCAGATACAGCATCACGAACACCGCCACCGCGACCGTCGCAAACCCCGGCAGCCGGGTCGGATCGAAGCGCCGCTCAGCCATCGTCGCGCCCCGTCCCGCCCAGCACCCGGACATAGATCGCCAGCGCCAGCCCCACCGCGACCAGCAGCAGAACCGCCAGCGCGGCGCCAAGCGGCCAGTTCTGGCCCTGCCCGAACTGCAATTCGATGAAATTGCCGATCATCATGTTCTTGCCCCCGCCCAGCACGCGCGGCGTGACATAGGCGCCCAAGGACGGCACGAACACCAGGATCGACCCCGCCAGGATGCCCGGCCGGATCACCGGCAGCACGACATGGGCCAGCGCCTGCCAGCGATTGGCGAACAGGTCATAGGCAGCCTCAAGCAGGCGAGTGTCGAACCGGTCGATGGCCGCATACATCGGCAGCACCATCATCGGCAGATAGACATAGGCCATGCCGATCAGCACCGCCGTGTCGGTATAAAGCAGGTTCAGCGGGCCGGCGCCGACCCAGCCCAGCACCTGATTCAGCAACCCCTCGCTGCGGATGATCTCGTTGATGGCGATGGTGCGGATCAGCAGGTTGGTCCAGAAGGGAATGGTGATCAGAAACAGCCACAGCGCACGGCGTTCGCGCGGCCGGGTGGCGATGAACCAGGCAGTCGGCAGGCCAAGCAGGAACGTGATGACCGTCGTCAGCACCGACAGCTTCACCGACCGCCAGAAGATCGTCAGATGCGCGTCCGCCCAACTCAGCGTGTCGTCGAAGATGTCGCGGGTCAGAAACACCTGTTCCCAGGCCCGCGTCGTGAACGGGCGCTGCACGCCGGAATAATCGCCGGGCGTCAGGAAGGAATAGACCAGCACGATCAGCAGCGGCCCGATCGACCCGATCAGCAGCAGCATCAGCGCCGGCGCGGCCAGCGTCCACGAGGCGCGGTTGGCCTGTGCCGGTCCCATGCTCATTCCGGCTCCAGGATCCGGATGGCGGCGGGCGGCAGGCGCAGTCCGATCCGCTGGCCGTTGGCCGGCAGATCGGCGCCGGCCGGCTGGCGCAGCGCGATCCGGGTGCCGTCGTCCAGCCGCGCCATGATCTGGACCGCGTTGCCCAGATAGACGGTGTCGGTGATTTCGGCCGACAGCGTGGCGGCGGGATCGACCAGGATATCCTCGGGCCGGATCGCCAGCGTCGCCTTGCCCGGACCGGCCGGCGCGGACAGCGTCACGGCATGATCGCCGATCCGCGCGGCGCCGTCGGCGATGGTGACCGGCAGGAAATTGCTTTCCCCGATGAAGCCCGCGACAAAGCGATTGGCGGGATGGGCATAGATCTCGCGCGGGGTGCCGATCTGCTGGACGCGGCCCGCCGACATGACGGCGATCCGGTCGGACATGGTCAGCGCCTCTTCCTGATCGTGGGTGACGAAGACGAAGGTGATGCCGGTTTCGCGCTGCAACCGCTTCAGTTCGATCTGCATCTCCTTGCGCAGCTTCAGATCCAGCGCCGACAGCGGCTCGTCCAGCAGCAGGACGCGCGGTTCGGGCGCCAGCGCGCGCGCCAGCGCCACGCGCTGCTGCTGACCGCCCGACAGCTGCGCCACCGGGCGATCCGCGAAATCCTGCATCCGCACCAGCGCCAGCATCCGGTCCACCCGCGCGTCAAGCTGCGCGCGCGCGATGCCCTGCATCTTCAGGCCAAACCCCACGTTCCGCGCCACGGTCAGATGCGGAAACAGCGCATAGGACTGAAACACCGTGTTGATCGGACGCCGGTTCGGCGGCAGCGCGGTCACGTCCTGATCGCCCAGAAGAATGCGCCCGTGCGTGGGCGTCTCGAACCCCGCCAGCAGCCGCAGCAACGTGGTCTTGCCGCAGCCCGAGGGGCCAAGCAGGGTGAAGAACGATCCGCCCTCGATGGTCAGGCTGACATCCTGCAACGCATCGACCGCGCCCGGTCCGCGGCCGAACCGCTTGCTGGCCGCGTCGATGAAAACCGGGGTGGCGTCTGTCATGTATGTCCTCCGCGCGCAAAGATTGCGTCGGGCCGGCACGCTTGACAAGACCCGGCGTCGGCCTCCGTCCCTTGACGCTGACAGCCCGTCATGGCCAGTTGAGCCAGCGCGAAGGAGACCGGATTTGACCACGCCAGACTGCACCGCCGCCGACTGGATCGCCGCCGACTGGGACGCGGGCACGCTGCGCCTGTGGGCGATGCGGGGCGATCAGGTGGTGGACAGCCGGGCGTCGGACGACGGAACCGACGGGCTGGCGGGGGATGATTTCGCGGCGGTGCTGACGCGGATGACAGAGGGATGGGCCGATGCGCCGGTGGTCGCCTGCGGCACGGTCGGCGCGGCCGACGGCTTGGCGCGCATCGCCTGCGCCAGCGTCCCGGCCACCGTCGATCCGCGCCCGGTTCAGGTGCCGGGGCGGCGGGTCTGGATCGTCGGCGGGCTGACGCAGGCCGATCCGCCCGACCTGATGCAGGGCGACGAAACCCGTATCGCGGGGCTGCTGGCCGCGCGCCCGCAATTCGACGGCACGCTGTGCCTGCCGGGGGCGCAGACCCGGTGGGCGCGCATCTCGGCCAGCGAGGTGGTGTCGTTTCAGACCTTCCTGACCGGCGAGATGTTCGATCTGCTGTCGCGGCAATCGGTTCTGCGCCATGCGGTGGGCACGCCGGGCGACATCGACGCCTTCGACGCGGCGGTCAGCGACGCGCTCAGCCAGCCGCACCGCGCCTATGGCCGCCTGTTCCAGCTGCACGCCCGCGCGCAACTGGGCGGGCTTCAACCCGAGACTGCTGGTGCCACGCTGTCGGGCACGCTGATCGGGTGGGAACTGGCCGGCGCGCGCCCCTATTGGCTGGGGCAAGAGGTCTGCGTGATCGGCGCGCCCGCGCGGACCGCGCCCTATGCCCGCGCGCTGGCGCAGCAAGGCGTGACCTGCACCGAGGGCGACGGCACCGCAGCGACCTTGGCCGGTCTTGGTCGCGCCTTTCGCGCCATCGCCGACGCGGCCGCAGCGATCTAGAACGCGTTGCGTTCGTGATAGGTGCGCAGGAACGCCAGGATGCGCGGGTCCGAGGGTGCGCGCAGGACGACATCGGGCGAATCCACCGCGACCAGCTCGCCCGCCTCCATGAACCCCACCTGATCGGCGACATGAGCGGCAAAGCCCATCTCGTGCGTGACGACCGCCATCGTCATCCCCTCGGCCGCCAGCGTCTTCATCACGTTCAGCACCTCGCCCACCAGTTCCGGGTCCAGCGCGCTGGTCGGTTCGTCGAACAGCATCAGCCGCGGTTCCATCGCGATGGCGCGGGCGATGGCGACACGCTGTTGCTGGCCGCCCGACAGCCGGGCGGGATGGCTGGACATCTTGTCGGCCAGCCCGACCTTGCGCAGCGCCTCGGCGGCGCGGGCGGCGGCATCGGCCTTGCGCAGGCCGCGCACCCGGATCAGCCCCTCGGCCACGTTTTCCTGCGCGGTCATGTGCGGCCACAGGTTGAACTGCTGGAACACCATGCCGATGGACCGCCGCATCTGGCGCAGCCGGCGCGCCGGCATCTTCCTGCCCGGCGCGTCATAGCCGATCAATTCGCCGTCGATTCGAATCTCGCCCGCATCGTATTCCTCGAGGAAATTGATGCAGCGCAGCAGCGTGGACTTGCCCGATCCCGACGGGCCGATCAGGCATGTCACCTTGCCCGGCGGGATGGTCAGGTCGATCTGTTTCAGCGCCTGAAACTCGCCATAGAACTTGTCGACCCTGCGGATCTCGACCGCGGCTGTCCGGCCCATCTCAGCCCCTTTCGATCAGATGTCTGGTGATGCGCGTCTCAAGCCGCCGCCCCGCGCGCGAGATCGTCTCGACCAGCCCCCAGAAGAACAGCGCCAGCACCAGGTTCGCCTCAAGATACCGGAACGTCTCGGTCGACATGCGCTGGACCTGATACATCAGTTCGGGAACCGTGATGATCGACAGGATCACCGTTTCCTTGGTCAGAATGATCGAGAAATTGACCAGCGCCGGCAGCGCCGAGACCAGCCCGAGCGGCAACAGGATGCGCCGGACGATGACGGTCTCGGTCATGCCGATGGCGCGCGCGGCCTCGATCTGGCCTGCGGGCACGGCGTTGAAGCCCGAGCGGAAGATTTCCGCGAAATAGGGGCTGCCATACACGGTCAGACCCAGAAGCCCGGCGGGCAGCGCATCCAGCCGCAGCCCGATCAGCGGGCCGCCGTAATATAGCACGAACAGCTGCACCAGAAACGGCGTGCCGCGGATCACCTCGATATAGACCTGCAACAGCCAGCGCAGCGGGCGCGGGCCGTAACGCTGGATCAGCGCGACCAGCAGGCCAAGCGCCATGCCCAGTACCGTGCCGGCCAGCCAGCAGAACACGGTGATGCCGAAGCCGCGCAGCAGCATCGGGCCGTATTGCTGCAAAAGCCCCGCATCCATCAGACGGCCATCCGGTGTTCAAGATACCGCCCGACGCCGGCAAGACACAGATTGATCAGCAGATAGATGCAGGCGGCGGCCAGATAGACCTCTAGCGGGCGAAAGGTCGTGGCCGCCTGCGCCTGGCTGGCGCGCGTGACCTCGAGGATGCCGACGACCGACACCAGCGAAGATGCCTTGACCAGCAGGATCAGCTCGTTGACCAGCGCCGGCAGCGACATGACCACCGCCTGCGGCAGCACGATCCGCGTCCAGATGTCGCGCGGCGCCATGCCGATGGCGGCTGCGGCCTCGGCCTGTCCGGGCGGCAGGGCGCCGATGGCGCCGCGCCAGATCTCGGCGATATAGGCGCTGGCGCAGATGCCCACGGTGATGACGGCGGCGGCGATGGCGGGCACGTTGATCCCGATCACCGGCAGCAGATAGAACATCAGCAGAAGCTGGACCAGCAACGGCACGCCGCGCAGAAAGCTGACCCACAGCGCGGCCAGACGCCGCCATGCCGGGCGTCGCGACAGCGCGGCCGCGCAGATCAGCGCCCCGATGACCAGTCCCAGGGCAATGCCCAGCCCCGAGACCAGCAGCGTATAGCGCGCGGCCCAGAGCAGCGGGCCGAAGCTGTCAAGGAATGTCGGGATCGAGAACATCGCCGCCCTGCGTGGCACAAGGCCGGGCGGAACCGCGGTCCCGCCCGGCGGTCCCGGATCAGTCGCTGGTCGCGGTCAGCGGCAGTTCGGTATACCCGCCCAGCCATTTTTCCTGGATCGCCCTGATGCGGCCATCCTCGGTCATGGTGGCGATGGCGTCCTCGATGGCGCGGGCCAGGCTTTCGCTGGCCTCTTCCTTGCGCAGGACCCAGGCAAAGAAGGTCGGCTGGCCGAACTGCGCCGGCTCGAACAGGGCGAAGGTTTCGGGGCGGTTCTTCACCAGATAGGTCAGGTTCGGCAACGAGCCTGCGACCGCATCCAGACGCCCCGCCGCCAGATCGGCATAGGCTTCGTCGGTGGTGCCGTATTCCTTGACGGTCACGCCGCCCAGCTCCTCGCCATAGGACTGAAGCTGGCGGAACTGCGCCGTGCCCTGCTGGACGCCGACGGTCTTGCCGGCGATATCCTGAGGCTTTTGCAACTCGTCATTGCCGGCCGCCTTGACCAGCGAGACGGTGGCATCGGCAATCGGCGGGGTGAAGGTGTAACGCTCCAGCCGTTCGGGCGTGATGGTCACGGGCGCGATCACGATGTCGAACTTGCCGACCTCGAGCCCCGGCAATTCGGCCGTCCAGGGAATGTCCTGATAGACCGGTTCAACGCCCAGTTCCTTGGCCACCTCGTCGAACAGATCCTTGGTCATGCCCTCATAGGTGCCGTTGTTCAGCATGTCGAAGGGCGCGTAATGCATGTCGGTGGCGGTGACGATCTTGCCGTCTGCCTTGATGTCGTCCAGCTGATCGGCGGTCGCGGGCACGGCCAGCCCCATCGCGGCAAGCCCGAAGATGGCCGATCTCAGCGCGGTCCTGAATGTCATGGTCTTCTCCTTGTTGGTCGGTTTCTTGTTGGTGGTCTTGTGGGGCCGGGTCAAAGGATTCCCGGCAGGTCAAGCTGGTATTCCCGCGCGCAGTCCAGCGCA
This sequence comes from Paracoccus stylophorae, assembly GCF_028553765.1. Classification (NCBI taxonomy): domain Bacteria; kingdom Pseudomonadati; phylum Pseudomonadota; class Alphaproteobacteria; order Rhodobacterales; family Paracoccaceae; genus Paracoccus; species Paracoccus stylophorae. The sequence continues at coordinate 33,512 of NZ_CP067134.1, forward strand.
ATCTGGTATCCGGCATCTGCGTGGCGCATGACGCCGGTCGCGGGGTCGTTCCACAGCACGCGCGCGATCCGGCGGTCGGCATCCTCGCTGCCGTCGCAGCAGATGACCATGCCGGAATGTTGCGAAAAGCCCATGCCGACGCCGCCGCCGTGATGCAGGCTGACCCAGGTGGCGCCCGAGGCGCAGTTCAGCAGCGCGTTCAGCAGCGGCCAGTCGCTGACCGCGTCGCTGCCGTCGCGCATCGCCTCGGTCTCGCGATTGGGGCTGGCGACGCTGCCCGAATCCAGGTGATCGCGGCCGATGACGACCGGGGCCTTCAGTTCGCCGTTGCGCACCATCTGGTTGAAGGCCAGTCCCAGCCTGTGCCGCACGCCCAGCCCGACCCAACAGATGCGCGCGGGCAGGCCCTGAAAGCTGATCCGTTCGCGCGCCATGTCCAGCCAGTTGTGCAGATGCGGATCGTCGATCAGCTCCTTCACCTTCGCGTCGGTGCGATAGATATCTTCGGGGTCGCCCGACAGCGCGGCCCACCGGAACGGGCCGATGCCGCGGCAGAACAGCGGCCGGATATAGGCGGGCACGAAGCCCGGAAAGGCGAAGGCGTTTTCCAGCCCCTCTTCCTTCGCGACCTGGCGGATATTGTTGCCGTAATCCAGCGTCGGCACGCCGGCGTTCCAGAAATCGACCATCGCGGCGACATGCACCTTCATGCTGGCGCGCGCGGCGGCCTCGACCGCCTTGGGGTCGCTGTCCTGTTTCGCGCGCCATTCCGCCACGGTCCAGCCCTGCGGCAGATAGCCGTGGATCGGGTCATGCGCGCTGGTCTGGTCGGTGACGATATCGGGGCGGACGCCGCCATCCTTCATGCGCCGGACCAGCTCGGGATAGATGTCGGCCGCGTTGCCGATCAGCGCCACGGATTTCGCCTCGCCCGCCTTGGTCCAGCGCGCGATCATCGCCAGCGCCGCATCCAGATCATGCGTCTTTTCATCGACGTACCGGGTGCGCAGCCGGAAATCGGCCCGCGTCTCGTCGCATTCCACCGCCAGACAGCAGGCCCCGGCCATGACCGCGGCCAAGGGTTGCGCCCCGCCCATGCCGCCCAGACCCGCGGTCAGGATCCAGCGGCCGGTCAGATTGCCGTCGAAATGCTGCCGCCCGGCCTCGACAAAGGTTTCATAGGTGCCCTGCACGATGCCCTGGCTGCCGATATAGATCCACGATCCGGCGGTCATCTGGCCATACATGGCCAGCCCCTTGCGATCCAGTTCGTTGAAATGGTCCCAGTTGGCCCAGTGCGGCACCAGATTTGAGTTCGCGATCAGCACGCGCGGCGCGTCCTTGTGGGTGCGGAACACGCCCACGGGCTTGCCCGACTGCACCAGCAGGGTCTGATCGTCGTCCAGCGCGCGCAGGGAGTCGACGATCAGGTCGAAATCGCGCCATGTCCGCGCCGCCCGCCCGATGCCGCCATAGACGACCAGCTCGTGCGGGTTTTCGGCCACATCCGGGTGCAGGTTGTTCATCAGCATCCGCAGCGGCGCCTCGGTCAGCCAGCTTTTCGCGGTCAGTTCGGTGCCGGTCGCGGGAAAGACGTCGCGGATATTGTGTCGGGGATCTGTCATCGTGTCATGCCTTCACATCGGCGGCCAGCGCCGCAAGCCGGGTCAGGATATCGCGCAGCGTGTCGCGCAGCGGTGCTGCCTTGCCGGCATCATAGGCGAAGGGCGGCGATTGGGTCGCAAGATGCGTGGACTGCGCCAGCTCCATCTGGATGGCGTGGACGCCCCGATCGGGCCGGCCATAGTGGCGCGTCGTCCAGCCGCCCTTGAAGCGGCCGTTCAGCACCCATGTCCGGCCGGTCGCCTGCACGATCCGCGCCACGGCGTCCTCAAGGCGCGGATCGCAGGTCGCGCCGTCATTCGTGCCGATGTTGAAATCCGGCAGGACGCCGTCGAACAGGAACGGGATCTGGCTGCGGATCGAGTGGCTGTCATACAGGATCGCCACCCCGTGCCGCGCCCGCACCCGGTCGATCTGCGCCGACAGGGCAGCGTGATAGGGCGCGTGGAACCGGGCCACGCGGTCGGCGATGTCGTCTTGGCTGGGCGGCTCGGACCAGATCGGCTGGCCGTCGAAATCGGTCAGCGGCACCAGCCCGGTGGTGTTCCGGCCCGGATACAGGCTTTCGTCGCCCGGTGCGCGATTGGCGTCGATGACATAGCGGTGAAAGGTCGCCCGCACCGTCGTTACGTCCGCCAGAAGCCCGTCGTAAAGCCGGTGGACATGCCAGTCGGTGTCGGCCAGCACCTGCCCGCGCGCGTTCAGCCGCGCCATGATGCCGGCCGGCAGATCGGTGCCGGTATGCGGCAGGCCCAGGATCACCGGGTCGTCACCCTCGACGGTCTCGACCGGGTTCATGGCCGCACCTCGGCCAGCAGGTCGGACGGCACGGCGGCGACCAGATCGCCGTCGCGGACCAGCCGCGCGACCTGCACGAGATCGGGCGCCAGATACCGGTCCTGATCCAGCGCGGCCACATCCTGCCGCAGCCGGGCGATGACCGCGCGCAGCGGGGCCGAGGTGGTCAGGGGCGCACGAAACTCGACCCCCGCCGCCGCGCAGATCGCCTCGATCCCCACGATCTGCGACAGGTTGGCGTTCATCCGCATCAGCCGCCGCGCGCCGTGGGCGGCCATGCTGACATGATCCTCCTGATTGGCGCTGGTCGGGGTGGAATCGGTGCTGCACGGATTGGCCAGATGCTTGTTCTCGCTCATCAGGGCGGCGCTGGTGACCTCGGCGATCATCAGCCCGCTGTTCAGCCCCGGATCGGGCGTCAGAAACGGCGGCAGGTCGTGGGACAGCGTCGGATCGACCATCAGCGCGATACGGCGCTGCGAAATCGCGCCGATCTCGGCGATGGCCAGGGCGATCTGGTCGGCGGCGAAGGCCACGGGTTCGGCATGGAAATTGCCGCCCGACACGATCTGGTCGGTTTCGGTCAGCACCAGCGGGTTGTCGGTGGCGGCGTTCGCCTCGATCTGCAGGCTGCGGCCGGCCTGCCACAAAAGGTCGATGCACGCGCCCGTCACCTGCGGCTGGCAGCGGATGCAATACGGGTCCTGCACACGGTTGTCGCCGGTCCGGTGGCTTTCGCGGATCGCGCTGCCATCCATCAGCCCGCGGATCGCGCGCGCCGCGACGATCTGGCCGCGATGGCCGCGCAGCTGGTGGATCTCGTCCAGAAACGGCGCGGTCGAGCCCATGATCGCGTCCGTGGACAGCGCCGAGGCGATCAGCGCCGCGCGGGCCGAGGCAAAGGCGTCGAACAGCCCGGCCAGCGCAAAGGCGGTCGACACCTGCGTACCGTTGATCAGGGCCAGCCCCTCTTTCGCGGCCAGCACCACCGGCGACAGGCCCGCCGCCCGCAGCGCCCGGTCGGCCGGCATCCGGTCGCCCTGCCAGTCGGCCTGCCCCTCGCCCAGCATCGCGGCGGCCACATGCGCCAGCGGCGCCAGATCGCCCGACGCGCCGACCGATCCCTGCGCCGGGATCACCGGCAGCACGTTCCGGGCCAGCATCTCCTCCAGCAGGGCAATCACCTGCGGGCGCACGCCGGATGCGCCGCGCCCCAGTGACAGCAGCTTCAGCGCCATGATCAGCCGCACCGTCTGCGGCTCGACCGTCTCGCCCACGCCGCAGCAATGCGACAGGATCAGGTTGCGTTGCAGCGTCGCGGTGTCGCTGGCCGCGATCCTGACCGAGGCCAGCTTGCCGAAGCCGGTATTGACGCCATAGACGGGTTCCGTGCCGTCCGCCGCACGGGCGATGCGCGCGGCCGATGCGGCAATGCCCGCCCGCGCGCTGTCGGCCAGCCGCACGGCCACCCCTTCGCGCCAGATACGTTCCAGCTGGGCCAGCGTGGTTTCGCCGGGGATCAGGACCAGTTCAGACAAACTCGCCTCCGACGATGCGGGCATGCAGCGGGTTGAAGCCGATGCGATAGGACAGTTCGGCCAGATGCGCGATGTCCCAGACCGCCAGATCGGCGCGCTGGCCGACCTCGATCCGGCCGCGGTCGGTCAGGCCAAGCGCCCGCGCCGCGTGGACGGTCACGCCCGCCAGACATTCCGCGGGCGTCATGCGAAACAGGGTCGCGCCCATGTTCATGGCCAGCAGCAACGAGGTCAGCGGCGAGGTGCCGGGATTGCAGTCGGTCGCCAGCGCCATGGGCACGCCCGCATCGCGCAACCCCTGCACCGGCGGCTGTTTCGTCTCGCGCAGCGTATAGAACGCGCCGGGCAGCAGCACAGCCACCGTGCCGGACCGGGCCATTGCGGCAATGCCGTCCGCGCCCAGATATTCCAGATGATCGGCCGAGATCGCGCCGTGCCGCGCCGCCATCGCCGCGCCGCCCAGATCGGACAGCTGTTCCGCATGCAGCTTGACCGGCAGGCCCAGACCGGCGGCGTGGTCGAATACCCGCGCCATCTCATCCGGCGAAAAGGCGATCCCTTCGCAGAACCCGTCCACCGCGTCGATCAGCCCCTGTTCATGGGCGAGATCCATGCCGGCCATGACGATGTCGCGCAGATAGGCTTCGCGGTCGTCGCGATATTCGGGCGGCAGCGCGTGGGCGGCCAGCCATGTCGTGCGCACGGTGACGGCGCGTTCGCCCGCTATCCGGCGCGCGACGCGCAGCATCTTCAGCTCGGTGTCGATATCCAGACCATAACCGGACTTGATTTCCAGCGTCGTCACGCCCTCTGCCAGCAGCGTATCGACGCGGCGCAAGGCGGCGGACAGCAGATCGTTCTCGGACGCGGCGCGGGTGTCGCGCACAGTGGACAGGATGCCGCCGCCGGCGCGGGCGATTTCCTCGTATCCCGCGCCTTCAAGTCGCATCTCGAACTCGCGCGCGCGGTCGCCGCCGAACACGATATGGGTGTGGCAGTCGATCAGCCCCGGCGTGACGACCCGCCCGCCCAGATCGCGGCGCGGCGCCCCGGCAAGGTCCGACGGCACATCGCCGTCGCGACCGATCCACGCGATTCGGCCGTCGCGAAGCGCCAGCGCACCCGGTTCGGAAAAGGCATAAGTCCCTGATTCCGAGTCGTTTCGTGCCATCCTGACATTGCTGAGAAGCTGCATCTGCGCGGCGCTTTCGGTTGCCCTGATCCTGATTCTATGTTTAAACTTATCGGGCTTCCATGTCTAAACCTATTTGACGATCGTGTTCTTCGGCGCAGGGAAAGAGGGATCGAGATGACCGTGCTGTTCGCAGACCGGGCGCTGCTGCCCGAGGGATGGGCGCAAGACGTCCGTGTCGATCTGGGCGCGGATGGCCGGATCGCCGCCGTCCGTCGCGATGCCGCGCCCGATGCCGGACCGGACGGGCAGCGCGTCGAATTGCTGCTGCCGGCGATGGCGAACCTGCATTCGCACGCCTTCCAGCGCGCCATGGCCGGCCTGTCCGAGGCGCGCGGCCCGCATCCGCGCGACACGTTCTGGACCTGGCGGCAGATCATGTTCCGCTTTCTGGACCATCTGACGCCCGACGATGTCGAGGCCATCGCCGCGCTGGTCCAGATGGAGATGCTGGAGGCCGGATACGCCACCAATGTCGAATTCCATTACCTGCATCACGCGCCCGGCGGCAAAGCCTATGACGATCCGGCCGAGATGTCGGCACGCATCGCCGCCGCCGCCGCGCGCACCGGCATCGGGTTGACGCTGCTGCCGGTGCATTATCAGTTCGGCGGCTGCGACGGCCGCCCCCTGGCGCCCGGTCAGGTCCGGTTCGGCACCGACCCCGACGGGTTTGCACGACTGCTGGATCGGGCCGAGGCCGCGCTGCGCGACCTGCCGTCCGACGCCGGAATCGGGGTCGCGCCCCATTCGCTGCGCGCGGTGTCGGCCGACGGGCTGCGGATGTGCGCCGAATTGCGCCCGGATCGCCCGCTGCACATGCATCTGGCCGAACAGATCCCCGAGATCGAGGAGGTGCAGGCCGCCCACGGCGCGCGCCCGGTGGAATGGGTGCTGGAGAATTTCGCCCCCGACCGGCGCTGGACCCTGATCCACCTGACCCACATGACCGACACGGAAACCCGCCGTCTGGCGGCGACGGGCGCGGTGGCCGGGCTGTGCCCGATCACCGAATCCAGCCTGGGCGACGGCATCTTCAACGCCACGGTCTGGCGCGCGGCCGGCGGGCGTCTGGGGTTCGGGTCGGACAGCAATATCCGCATCTCGCTGACCGAGGAATTGCGCACGCTGGAATACAGCCAGCGGCTGCGCGACACCGCCCGCGCGATTCTGGCCACGCCCGACCGATCCACGGGACGGGTGCTTTACGACGCGGGGTTGCAGGGCGGTGCGGCGGCGGCCGGACGCGATACCGGCGCCATCCGCGCCGGATGCCGGGCCGATCTGTGCGCCGTGTCGCTGAACAATCCGGTCATGGCCGGGCGCGACGGCGACCGGATGCTGGACAGCCTGATTTTTGGCGGCGGCGACGGGCTGATCCGCGATGTCTGGTCCGCCGGACGCCATGTCGTCCGGCAGGGACGCCACAGGGACCGCGACCGGATCGTGGCGGATTATCTGGCCTGCATCGCCCGGCTTGGGGACCGGATGTGACCCGCGCCCCCGGCCCGACAAGCCCCAAGGCGCACCGGATCGCGGACGAGGTGCGGCGCCGCATCCTGGACCGCGAATGGCGGCAGGGCGACCGCATCCCGGACGAGGCCGATCTGGCCGTCAGGTTCGGGGCGGCGCGGGCCACGGTGAACAAGGCCCTGCAGATGCTGGCGGGCGAGGGGCTGCTGGACCGCCGCCGCCGCGCCGGAACGCGCGTGGCCATCGACCCGGCACGCAAGGCGATCTTCACCATTCCCATCGTGCGCGAGCAGGTCGAACGCGCCGGGATGAGCTATGGCTATCGCGTCTTCGCGCAGCGGATGGGGGTGCTGCCCGCCGACATCGCGCAGCGCAGCGGGGTCGCCCCGGACACGCGCTTGCTGCATCTGCGGGCGGTGCATTACGGCGACGGAGAACCGTTCCAGTATGACGACCGCTGGATCAACCGCGATGCGCTGCCCGGCATGGACCGGATCGACTTTCGCCAGGTGAACGCCAATGAATGGCTGGTCCGCAACGCCCCCTATAAACGCGCCGACATCGCCATTTCCGCCCGCAACGCCGACCCGCGCGAGGCCCGGATGTTGCAGGTTCCGGTCGGACAGGCGATCCTGATCCTCGACCGCACGACGTGGAACGACGCCGGCCCGATCACCATCCTGCGCGCCGCCTTTCCGCAAGGCCACGTGATGCAGTCGGACGGCTAGGCGGGCGGGCGCAGACCGGCGGCGCGCGGTCCGACGCCGCCTGAATACGGGGGAATTGCCCGCCGGAACAGGCGCTTGTCGAACACGGTTGACGCTGTCGCGGACCGGGCACATGCTGTCGGCCAATCGCGGGCGGAGGCAATTCCGCCGCATCCAACATGGAGAAGGGAAGAACATGACACGCAAATTCACGTCTTTCGCGCTGGCAGGTTGCCTTGGTCTTGGCCTGATGGCGGCCGGCATGGCGTCGGCCCAGACCGCCAAGGTCGCGACCGATCCCAGCTTCGTCCCGTTCGAGATGCTGGACCAGGACAGCGGCGAGATGGTCGGCTTCGACATGGACATCATCAGCGAGGTCGCGGAACGCGCCGGGTTCGAATACGACCTGAACACGATGGATTTCAACGGCATCATCCCGGCCGTGCAGACCGGCAACGTGGACATCGCCATCGCCGGCATCACCATCACCGACGAGCGCGCCAAGATCGTCGATTTCTCGGACCCGTATTACGACAGCGGCCTGAAGATCCTGGTCTCGGCCGACAATGACGAGGTCGAGACGGTCGAGGATCTGGCCGGCCTGAAGATCGGCACCAAGATCGGATCGACCAGCTTCGATTTCCTGACCGAGAATCTGGGCGACAGCGCCGACATCACGCCCTATCCGGGCTCCAGCGACATGTATATGGCGCTGATGGGCGGCAGCGTGGACGCGGTGTTCTATGACGCGCCGAACGTCGCCTATTTCGCCAAGACGCGCGGCGAGGGCCGGGTGAAGGTCGTCGGCCCGCTGTATGAGGGTCAGCAATACGGCATCGCCTTCGTCAAGGGCAGCGATCTGCTGGAACCCTCGAACCAGGCGCTGGCCGAGATGCGCGAAGACGGCACCTATGACGAGATCCATTCCAAGTGGTTCGGCACAGGCAGCGAATGATCGCTGAGGCGATGGGCGCCGTCCGGGCACGGTCGGCGCCCGCCCTGCGCTGATCCTGTCACGGAGCGGATATTTGAACGGCACATTTCAATTCGACTGGCAGGCGGCGTTCAACTCGATCCCCTACCTGCTGAAAGGCATCCCCTATACGCTGCTGATCTCGGGCGCGGGTCTGGCCATCGGGTTCATCATCGGGATCGTCTTCGGTCTGCTGCGCATCAGCCCGATGGCATGGCTGCGCTGGCTTGCGATCATCTATATCGAGGTGTTTCGCGGCACGCCGGTCCTGGTGCAGGTGCTGTTCATCTTCTATGGCCTGCCGCAGCTTCTGGGCGGGCCGATCGACGCGGTGACGGCGGGCATTGCCGCGATCGCGGTCAATTCCGGGGCCTATATCTCGGAAATCGTGCGCGGCGGGGTGCAATCCATCGAACGCGGCCAGCGCGAGGCCGGGCTGTCGCTGGGCCTCAGCCGGCTGGACACGTTCCGCTTCGTGATCTGGCCGCAGGCGTTCCGCCGGATGATCCCGGCGCTGGGCAACCAGGGCATCATCAGCATCAAGGACACATCGCTGTTCGCCGTGATCGGCGTCGGCGAACTGGTGCGTCAGGGCCAGATCTATATCGCCACGACCTTCACCGCGCTTGAGGTCTATCTGATGGTCGCGATGCTGTATCTGGCGATCACGCTGTCATTGTCGGCCGGTCTGCGGCTTCTGGAACGCAAGGGATTGGTGGGACAATGAGCGGAACGGACGACGCGCGGCCCATCGTCAGCATCGAGGGTCTGAACAAGCATTTCGGCAGCCTGCACGTGCTGAAGGACATCGACCTTCAGGTCGCGCCGGGCGAGGTGGTGGTGATCATCGGGGCCAGCGGGTCGGGCAAATCGACGCTGATCCGGTGCGTGAACGGGCTGGAACAGTTCCAGAAGGGCCAGATCGAGGTGGACGGCAACCTGCTGAAGCCCGACGGCAAGGCCGGCGGCGCGCTGCAGAAGATCCGCACCGAGGTCGGCATGGTCTTTCAGCAGTTCAACCTGTTTCCCCATCTCAGCGTGCTGGACAATGTCACGCTGGCGCCGATGCGGGTGCGCAATGCCAGCCGGGCCGAGGCCGAACGCACCGCCGAACGCCTGCTGGAACGGGTCGGCATCGCGGATCAGGCGCGCAAGCATCCCGCGCAGCTGTCGGGCGGCCAGCAGCAGCGCGTCGCACTGGCCCGCGCCCTGGCGATGGAGCCGCGGCTGATGCTGTTCGACGAACCGACCAGCGCGCTGGACCCCGAGATGATCGGCGAGGTTCTGGACGCGATGCGCGAACTGGCGCGCGACGGCATGACGATGATGATCGTCACCCACGAGATGACCTTCGCGCGCGAGGTCGCCGACCGCGTGATCTATATCCACAAGGGCGAGATCACCGAACAGGGGACGCCCGAACAGGTCTTCGACAACCCCCGGAACGAACGCACGCAAAGCTTTCTGGCACGGGTGCTGACCCGCTGACCGCGCGGTTCCGCCATCTGGCCGGGTCAGGACATGATCGCGGCAAGCAGGTCGCTGGCCTTGTGCAGGCCCAGTTTCTGATAGGCGCGCTGCCGATAGGTCAGGACCGTGGCCGGCCCAAGATCCAGCTCGGCGCCGATCTGCCGCGCCGTCGCCCCGGTCAGGGTGCGCGCGCAGACCTGCCGCTCGCGCCGGGTCAGGACGGGATAGGCGTGCGACAGGCGCTGTTCCACCTGCTCCAGCAACGGCGGCGCGGTTTGCGTCAGCCGCGTCAGCCCGGTGATCGCCAGCTGCGCCAGCGCGCCAAGCTGGGCCATGTCAGGCTCGGCGCCTATATCGCGCTGATAGAAGGTGACGATTGTCGCATGATCGGCCTTGCGCCAGCCGAAACAGATCTTCTCGGCAAATCGCGGCCGGTCGAAACACAGCTTGCGATAGGCGGCCAGTTCGATGGCCGAGGCCGGGACGCGGCAGGCAAAGCCGCTGTCGGGCGGTGCCGCCCGCCACGCATCGGCGGCCGGATCGCTGCGGTGAAAGCGCCGTGCATAGGCATCGGCGCGTTCGGCGACCTCGCCAAGTTCGCTGGTCGAGGCCAGCACACGTGGCGCCGCCCGGTCGTCGATCCGATAGGCGAACAGCTCTTCGATACCCGACACCGAACCGGCGATCTGCAACAGCCGATCCGCGAACAGGGTCTGGTCGCGCGATTCCAGCAATTCGGCCGCAAGATCAGGGTCGATCAGCCCGACCATCGCCTTCCCCTCACAGCGGGCCGGCATGTCCATAGACCTAAGGACATACAGCCCCGGTTCGTTTCAGTAGAAATGATTTCAACGCAGACGCGACCGAAACGCAAGGAGAGATACAGATGAGCAAACCCTTTGCTTCCTCGACCGACACCACCGAAAAGACCGACACGCTGGAGATTCTGGACGATGGCGTCTATGCGCTGACCGCCGAGGGCGATCCGAATGTCGGCGCGGTCGAGGGCGAGGATTTCGTCGTCGCCATCGAAAGCCGCGCGACGCCAGCCGCCAGCCGCGAGTGGCTGAAGATCCTGCGCGAGCAGACCGACAAGCCGGTGCGCTATCTGGTGCTGACCCATTACCACGCCGTGCGCGTGCTGGGCGCCAGCGCCTTCGACGCCGGCGACATCATCATGTCCGAGGCCAGCCGCGATCTGGTCGCCGAACGCGGCGAACAGGACTGGAAAAGCGAATTCGGCCGGATGCCGCGCCTTGCCAAGAACGCGGAAGAGGTGCCGGGGCTGACCTGGCCCACCATCACCTTCAAGGACGAATACGACATCGACCTGGGCGGCGATCGCGGCAGGCTGGAACTGCGCTTCCTGGGCCGCGGCCATACCGGCGGCGATATCGTTGTCTGGCACGACAAGACCCGGACGCTGTATGCCGGCGATCTGGTCGAATCCAAGGCCGCGCTTTACACCGGCGACGCCTATCATTTCGACTGGGCGGGGAAGACGCTGGACAACGTCAAGGCCTATCGCGCCGAATATCTGGTCGGCGGGCGCGGGCCGGTCTCGCGCGGTGTGGACGAAACCGACGCCGCGGTCGAGCAGACCCGCAAGTTCCTGCACGGCATGATCGAGAATGTCGGCCGCGTCCACAAGGAAGGCGGCGATCTGAAAGCCGCGTTCGAGGCGACGCGCGACGCGCTGGCGCCCGAATTCGGCGATTGGCCGATCTTCGAACACTGCCTGCCCTTCGACGTGCAGCGGCTGTGGGACGAATATGACGGGATCGAGCATCCGCGCATCTGGACGGCCGAACGCGACCGCGAGGTCTGGGCCAAGCTGCAAGGCTGAACGAACCGGGGAAGGAGGATGAAATGGCGAATGTCGCGGGAATTCCCGTCTACAAGGAAATCGGTGCGACGGCCCGTCCGGCGGCATCGGGCGACCGCACGCAGGTCGCCATCGTCGGCGCCGGACCGGTCGGCCTTGCCATGGCGCTGGACCTGGGCCGGCGCGGCCATCAGGTCACGGTGCTGAACCGGCTGGATTTCGTGGCGCATTGTTCCAAGGCGATCTGCTTTTCCAAACGCTCGCTGGATATTCTGGATCGTCTGGGCGTCTGCGACCGGGCGATGGACAAGGGCGTCGTGTGGAATGTCGGCAAGGTCTTCTGGGGGAAGGGCGATCAGCCGATCTACCGGTTCGACATGCTGCCGGTGAAGGAGCAGAAGCGGCCCGGCTTCATCAATATCCAGCAATACTATATCGAGGAGTACCTGCTGGACGCGGTGGACGCGCTGCCCAACGTGCAGATCCGCTGGGCCCACATGGTCGAGGACGTGAGCCCGCGCCGGGACGGCGTGGATCTGACCATCTCGGCCGAGGGATCGCGGTACGATCTGCACGCCGACTGGCTGATCGCCTGCGACGGGTCGCGCTCGACCGTGCGCGACAGGATGGGCCTCGATTTCGAGGGCCGCGTCTTCGAGGACAATTTCCTGATCGCCGATATCCGGATGAAGCGCGAGATGCCGTCGGAACGCTGGTTCTGGTTCGATCCGCCCTTCAATCCCGGTCGCTCGGCGCTGCTGCACAAGCAGCCCGACGATGTCTGGCGGCTGGATTTCCAGCTTGGCTGGAACATCGACCGCGACGCCGCCATCCGCCCCGAGAATGTCGAGCCCTATGTCCGCGCCATGCTGGGCGAGGGGGTCGAGTTCGAGCGCGAATGGTATTCGGTCTACACGTTCCAGTGCCGGCGCATGGCGCGTTTCGTGCACGGGCGGGTGATCTTTGCCGGCGATTCGGCGCATCTGGTGTCGCCCTTCGGCGCGCGCGGCTGCAATGGCGGGTTCGCCGATATCGACAATCTGGGCTGGAAGCTGGATCTGGTCCTGCGGGGCGAGGCCGACGAGGACCTGATCGAGACCTATAACACCGAAGCCATCGCGACGGCGGACGAGAACATCCTGAACTCGACCCGCTCGACCGATTTCCTGACCCCCAAGACGGCGGCCAGCCAGGCGCTGCGCGATGCGGTGCTGGAACTGGCGCAGGATCACGAATTCGCCCGTCCCTTCGTCAATTCGGGCCGCCTGTCCACCGCCGTCAGCTATGCCGACAGCCCGCTGTCCACGCCCGACCGCGACACCTGGGACGAGGGCGTTCCGCCCGGCGCACCGGTTGTGGACGCCCCGCATGAGGGCGGATGGCTGCTGGACCGGTTGGGCGACGATTTCGCCCTGCTGGTCACCGACTGGGACGGCACGCCGCCGCCAGGCGTGCGCGTGATCCGGGTCGAGGGTCTGGCCGCGCGCAGGCTGGGCCTGACCTCGGGTGCCGCCGTGCTGGTGCGGCCGGACCAGTATGTCGCCGCCCGCTGGAAATCCTGCAAGCCGGGCGACATCGCCGATGCGCTTGCCCGCGCGACGAAGGGGAAACCATGTCTGCACTGAATCTTGCGCCGAACCTGACCGATCACGACGATCTTTATCAGTCGCTGATCGACATGCATGAGGGTCTGTCCGAACAGGAAAGCCTGAAACTGTGGTCGCGCCTGACCCTGATTCTGATGAACCATATCGGCGACCGCGCGGTGATCGAACAGGCGATCGAGGCCGCCCGGCCGCGCTGATCCTCTGGCACGAAACGGGGTGACGCGGCGGCAACGAAATTGTTGCGTCTGTAACGAAACCTGATAGAGATTGTTGACGCGGGGCGCGAACATCAGTTTCATCGGGGACGCCGCAAGCATCGTGTCAGAGGAGAGATCATGGCTGGAACCGAACAACAGACGCGCAGCAGGGTCGAGGCCGCGAACAGCGCAGACAGCGATTTCCCGATCCAGAACCTGCCCTTCGGCGTGTTTTCGGTCGCCGACGGGGCGCCGCGCTGCGGTGTGGCCATCGGCGACATGATCGTGGATCTGGCCGAATGCGAGGCCCAGGGCCTGCTGGAGGCGCAGGGCACATTCTCGGCCCCGCATCTGAACGATTTCATCGCCCTTGGCCGCCCGGCATGGGACCGGACGCGCGCGCGGCTGACCGAGTTGCTGGCCGAGGGCGCGTCCGAGGATGTGCCGCTGGTGCCGATGGCCGATGCCACCATGCATCTGCCGATCCGCGTGACCGAATACACCGATTTCTATGCCTCGAAAAATCACGCCTTCAATGTCGGCGTGCTGTTCCGCGGCCCCGAAAACGCGCTGCCGCCGCAATGGACGCATATGCCCATCGGCTATAACGGCCGCGCGTCGTCGGTCGTGGTGTCGGGAACCGATATCCGCCGCCCGATGGGGCAGGTGAAGGGCGAGAACGGTCCCGAATGGACCGCCTGCCGGCGTCTGGATCTGGAACTGGAACTGGGCGCCGTCGTCGGTGCCGACAGCCAGATGGGCCAGCGCGTCAGCGTGGACGAGGCCGAAAAGATGATCTTCGGCTATCTGCTGCTGAACGACTGGTCGGCGCGCGATATTCAGGCGTGGGAATACCAGCCGCTTGGGCCGTTCCAGTCCAAGGCGTTCGCCACCACCATCAGCCCGTGGATCGTCACGCAGGCCGCCCTTGAACCCTTCCGCAGCGAGGGGGCGCCGCGCGACAACGAATTGCTGCCCTATCTGCGCGAGGAACGTCCCGGGTTCTACGACATGACGATGGGCTGGACGATGAACGGCCAGCGCATGGGTCAGACCAACTACAACGTGATGTATTATTCCAGCGCCCAGCAACTGGCCCATCACACCGAAAGCGGCTGCCCGATGCGGGTGGGCGATCTGTTGGGGTCGGGCACGATCTCGGGGCCCGAACCCGGTCAGACGGGCGCGCTGCTGGAGATGACGCAAAGCGGCAAGTCTCCGGTCGAGGTGAACGGGCAGCAGCGCCAGTTCATCGAGGACGGGGACGAGGTCGCGCTGTACGGTTTTGCGCAGGGCGACGGATACCGGATCGGCTTCGGCCCCTGCGTCGGCAAGATCCTTCCGGCGCAGGAGTGACGATGGCCGCGGTCGTTCTGCACGATTACTGGCGCTCTTCCGCCTCATACCGGGTGCGGATCGCGCTGGCGCTGAAGGGCATCGACCATGACCGCGTGACCGTCGATCTGGTCGGCGGCGGGCAGCGCAGCCCCGATCATCTTGCGCGCAATCCGCAAGGGCTGGTCCCGGTGCTGGAAATCGACGGCCTGGTGCTGACGCAATCGCTGGCCATCCTTGAATATCTGGACGAAACGCGCCCGGAACCGCCGCTGCTGCCCGCCGATCCGGCCGCGCGCACCCATGTCCGCGCCATCGCGTTGGCGGTGGCGTGCGACATACATCCGGTCTCGAACCTGGGCGTTCTGGCGCGGGTCGAGGCGCTGGGCGGCCCCGAGGCGCGGGCGGCGTGGAACCGCGACAACATCGCGCGCGGCTTGGCCGCGATCGACACGATGCTGGATCATCCCGGCTTCACCGGCAGGTTCTGTCACGGCGATACGCCGACACTGGCCGACTGCACCCTTGTTCCGCAGCTTTACAACGCGACGCGCTGGCAGGTGCCGTTCGACCATCTGCACCGCATCACAGCCGTCGCGAACAGCTGCGACGATGTCGCCGCGTTCAGGGCGGCGCATCCGGATCACACGAACCCTTCGCGGGAGGCGAAGGTCACAACGGGAGAGACTTGATGAAATCGCTGAAACTTGCCCTCGCCGGCCTGCTGCTGAGCGCCACGCCCCTGATGGCGCAGGAACTGATCATGTCGTCGTGGCTGCCGCCCAAGCATCCGATCGTCGTCAACGCCTTCGAACCCTGGGCCGAAGAGGTCGAGGCCGCGACCGACGGGCGCGTGACCGTGCGCATCATGGGCAAGCCGCTTGGCAGCCCGCCGGCGCATTTCGACATGGCCCGCGACGGCATCGCCGACATCACCTATGGGCTGCATTCCTTTACCGAGGACGACCGCTTCAGCCGCGCCGCGCTGGGCCAGTTCAGCTTTCTGGGCGACGACGCGATCGAGAATTCGAAAGCCTACTGGTCGATCTATGGCGGCGATCTGGACGCGGCCGAAGAACATGCCGGCACCCATCTTCTGGGCCTGTTCATGCACGGCCCCGGATTGCTGCACAACAATGTCCGCAAGATCGAAACGCCCGCCGACATGCAGGGGCTGAAGATCCGGGTGCCGGGCGGCTATGTCGCCGATCTGCTCTCGGCCCTGGGTGCCACGCCGCTGTTCATGTCCTCGCCCGAGGTCTACGAGAAACTGTCGCGCGGCGTGATCGACGGCGTGGCCTTTACCTATGAGGCGATGACTGCGTTCAACCTGGTCGATCACATCAAGTATTCGATGGCGGTGCCGGGCGGCATCTATAACACGACCTGGTTCTTCGTCATCAACGAGGATCGGTGGAACTCGCTGTCCGAGGAAGACCGCGCGGCCATCGACGCCATTTCGGGCGAGGCGTTCGCCGAACGCGTGGGTCAGGCGTGGAACGATGCCGACGACACGGCCAAGGAGGAGATTGGCGACAAGGTCGATTTCTATCAGGCCAGCCCCGAGGTCGTGTCGGCCCTGCACTCCGAGGCCACGCGGCTGGAACAGGCATGGTCCGACAGCCTGGGCGACGGTTACGACGGCACCGCCGCGCTGGCCAAATTTCGCGACGTGACCGGAGTGTCGGTGGAATGACTCGGACGGGTGATCGGCCCGAAGATCTGGCCCCGGACATGATTCCGGGCCGGACGCCCCACCGGCACGCGGTCTGGTATCGGGTGCTGGCGGGCGCGGCGGCCTTGCTGATCGTGCTGCTGGTCGCCGTCACCTGCGTCGATGTGGTCGGCCGGTATCTGTTCAACCGACCCTTCGGCGGCGCCTATGAGCTGACCCAGATCCTGCTGGCCGCGCTGGTCTTTGCGGCGCTGCCGCTGACCAGCGCCGATGGCGGCCATGTCGAGGTCGATCTGGCGCTGCATCTGCTGCCCGTCGGGGCGCAGCGCGCACTGGGCCGGATGGCGGCATTCGTGTCGGCGGCGGTTCTGGCCTATTTCGCCTATCGTCTGGTGCTGATCGGGATCGATCAGTTTCACGAAGGCACGCGCAGCGCCTCGCTGGACATTCCGATGGCCCCGCTGGCCTTCCTTGCCGCCGCAAGCTGCGTCGCGTCGGCCATCGCTATGATCCTGCGTCCGGAGACAGCATGACCATTTCCCTGATCGCCTTGGCCATCCTGCTGGTGATGGTGTTTGCACGTATCCCCATCGCCTTCGCCATGGCCATCGTGGGCGGCGTGGGATTCGCGCTGCTGCGCGGCTGGAGTCCGGCGGGCGCCATGGTCGGCAACGCGGTTTTCGAGACTGGCCTGAATTATTCTCTGTCGGTGGTGCCGCTGTTCATCTTCATGGGCAACGTGCTGGCCGGATCGGGCATCGCGCAGGGGCTGTTTTCGGCCGCCGACCGGGTCTTCGGCCGGATGCGCGGCGGGCTGGCGATGGCGACCGTGCTGTCCTGCGGCGGCTTCTCGGCCGTGTGCGGATCGTCGCTGGCCACCGCCGCGACCATGTCCAAGGTCACGATGCCGTCGATGCGGCGCTTCGGCTATTCCGACAGTCTTGCCACCGGGGCCATCGCGGCGGGCGGGACGCTGGGCATCCTGATCCCGCCCTCGGTCGTGCTGATCATCTTCGGCCTGCTGACCGAGGCCGATATCGGCAAGCTGTTTCTGGCCGGCATCATCCCCGGCATCGTCGGCATCATCGGCTATCTTCTGGCGGTGATGGTCGCCGTGCGCATGAACCCGGCGCTGGCCCCGCAAGTGTCCGAGGTCCGGCCGATGAACACGCGCGACGCGGTCAGCGTGGCGGCGGTGCTGGGGCTGTTCGTCTTCATCATGGCCGGCATCTATGGCGGCTTCTTCACCCCCATCGAGGCCGCCGGCATGGGCGCCGCCGCCGCGCTGCTGATCGCCTTCGCGACCGGCGGCATGACCCGCGCCGCGCTGTGGACCGCGTTTCTGGACAGCGCCACCGCATCGGCGATGATCTTCGCCATCATCATCGGCGCCGAAATCTTCAGCAATTTCGTGTCCTTTGCCGGCCTGCCCGACGCGCTGAGTTCACAGGTTGAGGATATGGGCCTGTCGCCCTGGGTGGTGCTGCTGCTGATCGTGGTGATCTACATGGTGCTGGGCTGCTTTCTGGAAAGCCTGTCGATGATCCTGCTGACGGTGCCGGTCTTCTATCCGCTGGTGTCGGATCTGGATTTCGGGCTGGCGGTGTTGCAGGACCCCGACGCGGTGCTGATCTGGTTCGCCATCATCGTCGTCGTCGTGACCGAGATCAGCCTGATCACCCCGCCCATCGGAATGAACGTGTTCGTGCTGCGGTCGGTGTTGCCCGACGTGTCCCTGGGCACGATCTTTCGCGGCGTCTATGTGTTCTGGGTCGCCGATCTGATCCGGCTGGCGCTGATCATCGCCGTGCCGATCCTGTCGCTGTATCTGGCGACGTGACCCCGCGCCTGTCCGCCGCTGCGCCGGAAGAAACGAGCAGGTGATGCCGATGGAAAGCTTCTTTCCCTATCGTCTGGCGGTCGTGGCCGAGGCGTTCTCGCGCCAGCTTGTCGCGGTCTACGGCCGCCAGCACGGCTTCAGCCGAGAGGAATGGCGGCTGCTGTTCCTGCTGGAAGATGCCGGCGCGCTGGATTCGCTGCAACTGGCGCGGCGCACCTCGCTGGACAAGGTGCAGGTCAGCCGGGCGGCCGCACGGCTGGAACGCAAGGGATTGATCACTCGCGACGTGCTGGAAGCGGACCGGCGGCTGCGCAACTATCGGATCACCAATGACGGGCGCGCGGCGTTTTCCCGCGCCTTCGGGGCAGTCGAGGCGCGGGCGCGGCGGATTCTGGATGCGATGCCCCCGGACGATCTGGCTGCGCTGAAACAGGGGATCGCCGCGCTGGATCGTGCCATCGTCGGCGCGACGGGCAAGGACGAGGCCACCGGCTTTCCCCGCCTGCCCGACCCGGACGCGCCGCGATAGGCGCGGCGCGCGCCTTCAGGCCCGGTAACGCCGCAGCTTGAAGGCAAACATCACGGTCAGGATGCCAAAGACCAGGCTGCCCAGGCTGATCAGCCAAATGATCGACAAAATCCCGCTGACCGGCTGAAAGATCAGCGCCAGACCGAACAGCAGCAGCAGAACCCCGCTGAGGCCAAGCAGCCATTCATCCGTGATCTCGTGCCGCAGACGGATCGCGCCGACGATCTGCGCGATCCCGGCCACGATGGCCCAGAACGCGATCACGACCAGCAGCGCGATGGCCGCAACGCCGGGCGAGGTGAAGGCGATGATCCCCGCCACGATGCCCAGCACGCCCAGCAACGCCAGCCACCAGCGATTGCCGCGCGTCCCCTGCTGTCCCGCGAACGCCGCCCACAGCGCCATGATCCCGTCCGCGACGGCATAGGCGCCCCACAACAGCGTCAGCACCAGCACCGTCAGCGCCGGCCACATGAAGGCCAGAATGCCGAAAACGATCGCCAGGATTCCCCGCATCAGGAACAGCCACCAATGTTCCGCCAACGTCCGGACCAGTCCGGATTCCAGCCCCGGCGCCTGTGCCGTCATGCGATTGTCGCTCATCCCGCGCTCCTGTGAAAAACGGCGCGCGAAGGTCTTCGCACGCAGGGTTTGGCAAAAATGACGACCGCGATCAGTCCTTGCGCTGCCGGGCGGTCGCGGCGTCCACCTTCAGATAGACGCGGTTGTCTTCCACCCGGTCCACATGGCTGAGGTCGATGTAATGGTGCTGGTCGTCCGAGGCATCCGATTTGGTCAGCTTGATGCGGTCGCCCTCGATCCCGTCGACGGTGCCGACATGCTGCCCGTCGCTGCCGGACACTTCCATATGTTCCTTGATCTGGTCTGCCGTGGCCATGGGCCTGTCTCCTGTGCATGGGTGCGCGGGATAACGTGCCTGCCCGAGTTCGGTTCCCAGGCCCCCGCCCGCGCGTCATGCCGGCCGCGACTGCCTCAGCTTGCGGAATTGCGGTCCAGCGACATCAGCGCCTTCTTGATCTGTCTCAGGAATTCGGAGCTGTCGTTGCCCGTCATGCCCTCTTCGGTGGCGCGGATATAGGCCCGCTTGTCGTCGCGCCATTGTTCCAGCATCTCGATCTTTCTGTCATCGCTGAGACTGTCGTCCTTCAACAGATCGTCGGGCGTTTCGTATTTTCCCAGATATGCCAAGATCGTCCTCCTGTAATGATGTCCCGGAAAGCCGGACCGGGCGATGGCCGGATCGCGTCTGTCCTGCCATCGCGCGACGCCCGGATCGCCCTGCGGATCAGATAGTGGCATCGCGTCCGCGGTTTGACAACATGGCCGGACCGACGCCAATTCCGGAGGGTCAGGAATGTTGCTCAGCATACACGAACAGGAACGGCTGATGGTCTATACCGCCGGCAAGCTTGCGCTGGAACGCAAGCAGCGCGGGCTGAAGCTGAACCTGCCCGAGGCGACGGCGCTGCTGACATCCTATCTTCTGGAAGGCGAGCGCGACGGCCGGACGGTGACCGATCTGATGGAAACCGGCCGCAACGTCCTTGGCCGCGAGGACGTGATGGAGGGGGTGCCCGAGATGCTGGCGCAGGTCCAGGTCGAGGCGACGTTTCCCGACGGCACCAAGCTGGTCACCGTGACGGAGCCGATCAGATGACCCGAAAGCCCAACCCGTTCGAACAGGATCTGAAGCCGCCCGCCGATACCGGCAGGGCACAACACCCCTCGGACCATCCCGGCCGCGACTATGACATGACCAGCGCCGAGGCCGAGGGGCGCACAAGATCCTCGGGCGCGAACGCGCCCAGTGAGCCGCGCCGTCCCGGCACGGGCGAGCGTCAGGCGCCGCGCCGGCAATCCGACAGCAGGCTGGAGGAGTCCGAGCCGCTGATCCCCGGAGAGATCCTGCACGGCGACGGCGATGTCGTCATCAACGAGGGCGCGCAGATCACCACGCTGCGGGTCGCCAACACCTCGGACCGGCCGATCCAGATCGGCTCGCATTATCACTTTGCCGAGGTGAACGCGGCGCTGGATTTCGACCGCGACGCGGCCTGGGGCAAGCGCCTGTCGGTGCTGTCGGGCGGCGCGATGCGGTTCGAACCGGGCGCCGTGGAAGAGGTCGATCTGATCCCGATCAGGGGTCGCAGAATCGTCGCCGGCCTGCGCGGGCTGTGCAAGGGAGGGCTGGACGATGCTTAGGGTTTCGCGTTCCGAATACGTGGCCTCCTACGGGCCGACGACGGGCGACCGCATCCGGCTAGCCGATACCTGCCTGACCATCGAGGTCGAAGAGGATCGCTGCCGCGGCGGCGACGAGGCGGTGTTCGGCGGCGGCAAGTCGATCCGCGAATCGATGGGCCAGTCGACCGCGACGCGGGCGCAGGGCACGCCCGATCTGGTCATCACCGGCGCCGTGATCCTGGATCACTGGGGCGTCATCAAGGCCGATATCGGCATCCGCGACGGCCGCATCACCGCATTGGGCAAGGCCGGCAATCCCGACACGATGGACGGCATCCATCCCGATCTGGTGATCGGCCCCTCGACCGAGGTGATGGCCGGCAACGGACTGATCGCGACGGCGGGCGCCATCGACACGCATGTGCATTTCGTCGGCCCGCAGATGCTGCAACTGGCGCTGGCGTCGGGCGTCACCACCGTCACCGGCGGCGGCACCGGCCCCACCGAAGGGTCCAAGGCGACGCTGGCCACCCCCGGCGCCTGGTGGATGCAGCGGATGCTGGAAGGGTTCAATCCGTGGCCGGTCAACGTGCTGTTTCTGGGGCGCGGCAACACCATGTCGAAAGAGGCGATGTGGGAACAGCTGCGCGGCGGCGTCGGCGGCTTCAAGGTGCACGAGGATTGGGGCGCGACCCCGGCGGTGATCGACGCCTGCCTGTCGGTGGCCGAGGAATCGGGCGTGCAGGTGGCGATCCATTCGGACACGCTGAACGAGGCGGGCTTTGTCGAAGATCTGTTGCGGACGGTCGCCGGCCGCACCTTCCACGCCTTCCATACCGAGGGTGCGGGCGGCGGGCACGCGCCCGACATCATCAGCATCGCGGGGCAGCGCAACGTGCTGCCCGCCTCGACCAACCCGACGCGGCCCTTCACGCGCAACACAGTGGCCGAACATCTGGACATGGTGATGGTCGCGCATCACCTGAACCCGCAGGTGCCCAACGATCTGGCCTTCGCCGAAAGCCGGGTCCGCGCCACCACCATCGCGGCCGAGGATATCCTGCAGGACATGGGCGCAATCTCGATCATGTCGTCGGATGCGCAGGCGATGGGACGCATGGGCGAGACCGTGATGCGGACCTGGCAGACCGCCCACCAGATGAAGAAGCTGCGCGGCTCGGCACCCGGCGACGACCGCGCCGACAACATGCGCGCGCGCCGCTATGTGGCCAAATACACGATCTGCCCGGCCGTCGCGCACGGGCTGGAACGCGAGATCGGGTCCATCGAAGTGGGCAAGAAGGCCGATATCGTCATGTGGCAGCCGGCCCTGTTCGGGGTGCGCCCGCATACCGTCTTCACCGGCGGCATGGTGGCGACGGCGGCGCTTGGCGATCCCAACGCCTCGATCCCCACGCCGCAGCCGGTGATGCCGCGGACCGGCTTCAACGTCCACAGCCCCGCCGCCGGCGCGACCAGCGTGGCGTTTGTCGCGCAGGCGGCGCTGGATGACGGGCTGGCCGAGCGGATCGACACCAATCGCCGCTTCGTCGCGATCCAGAACACGCGCGGCCGGACAAAGGAAGACATGCCCGAAAACACCGCCCTGCCCCGGATCGAGGTCGATCCCGACACCTATGCCGTCCGCATCGACGGCGAGCTGGCCGATCACGAACCCGCGGACGAACTGCCGATGGCGCAGCGATATTTCCTGTTCTGAATGGCGGATATGGGGGGTCAGGCCGCGCTGATGCTGCTGGCGGACGGGCGGCTGCCGGCGGGCGGCTATGCCCATTCCGGCGGGCTGGAGCCGGCGGTGGCGTCGGGCCGCGTGGCGGATGTGGCCGGGCTGGAACATTTCCTGATCGGGCGCGCCGAGACGGCAGGTTTCATCGCGGCCGTCTTCGCGGCGGTGTCCTGCGCGGCGGCTTTGCGTGACGCGCTGGCCGATCTGGCGCTGCTTGAGGCGGAACTGGACGCGCGCATCCCCTCGGCCGAGCTGCGCAAGATCTCGCGCGATCTGGGGCGGCAGTTGCGGCGCGCGATGGACAGCATCCACCCGCATCCGCATTTCGCGGCCCTGGGCCGGGCGCCGCATCAGCCGGTGGTGATGGGCGTCGCCGCCGCCGCACTTGGGCTTGGCCCGCGCGGCGCGGCGCTGGCCATCCTGCACGAGACGACCGCAGGGGCGGCCGCCGCCGCCGCCGCCGCCAAGATCATGCGGGTCGATCCGTTCCATGTCCACGCCGCTTTGGCCCGCGCGACCGGGCGGCTGGATCGGCTGGCCATTGCGGCGGCCGGCCATGTCGATACCCCGCCTGCCGATCTGCCCGCGCCCGGCGCGCCCCTGGCCGACATCGCGGCCGAACATCACCGGAACAGCAATGTACGACTCTTTGCGTCCTAGACCGCCGCTGCGCGGATCGGGCGCGATGACCGCGCGCGCCGTTCTGGCCAGCGAGACCGATTCGCATCGCCGCCGCAGCCGCATCGCAACCCTGCGTTCCGACGGGCCGCTGGTGCTGCGCCCGTGCCATCCAAAGGGGCCGGAGCCGCTGGTCCATCGCGATGCCCATGTGGCGCGGGTGGCGCTGGCGGCGGGGACGGCGGGTCCGCTTGGCGGCGACGATTACCGGCTGGATATCCATGTGGGCGCGGGCAGCACGCTGGTGCTGACCGAGATTTCGGCGATGCTGGTCCTGCCCGGCGCAAGCGGGGGGCTGTCGCGCATGACGGTCCGCGCCACGGTCGGGCCCGGCGCGACCTTCGTCTGGTGGCCCGAACCGATCATCGCCGCCGCGCGCTGCGATCACCGCCACGATGTGCGCATCGCGCTGGACGGCACCGCGCGCATGATCCTGCGCGAAGAGGTGTTGCTGGGCCGGCACGGCGAACGCCCCGGCGATTTCACCGGCCGCCTGCGCATCACCCGCGACGGTGTGCCGCTGTACGATCAGCAGTCGCGGGTCGGCCCTTCCGCCTGCGGATGGGACAGCGCCGCGGTTCTGGGCGATGCGGGTGCGTTCGGGTCGGTGATCGCGGTCGATCCCGGCTGGGGGGACGATCCGCCCCGCGCCGACCCGTTTCACCGCGACGCCGCGCTGACCCCGCTGCCCGGCCCTGCCGTCGCCATCGGCGCGGTCGCGCCCGACAGCCTGCAACTGCGCCGGCTTCTGACCGGCGGATTGACCCGCCTTGGCCCGCCTTGGGCGATTTGACATGAAGGAGATCACGACATGACGGACAAGGATCAGAACGGAACCCGCGCCCTGCGTCTGGGCGTGGCCGGGCCGGTCGGCACCGGCAAAAGCTCGGTCATTGCGACGCTGTGCCGGCATCTGCGCGACGAGTTCGACCTGGGCGTCATCACCAACGACATCTACACCGACGAGGATGCGCGTTTCCTGAAATCCGAAGGCGTCCTGCCCGAGGACCGCATCCGCGCGGTCGAGACCGGCGCCTGCCCGCACACGGCGATCCGCGACGACGTGACCATGAACCTGATGGCGGTCGAGGATATGGAACGCGATTTCGCGCCGCTGGACATCGTGCTGGTCGAAAGCGGCGGCGACAACCTGACCGCGACGTTTTCGCCCGCACTGGTCGATGCGCAGCTGTTCGTGCTGGACGTGGCCGGTGGCGGCGACGTGGCGCGCAAGGGCGGGCCGGGCATCGCGCGCGCCGATCTGCTGATCATCAACAAGATCGATCTGGGCGAATATGTCGATGTGGACGTGGCGCAGATGGTCGCGGATGCCGAAAAGGCCCGCGACGGCGCGCCGGTCCTGGCGCTGTCGCGCAAGCGGCCCGAAACCATCGACCGCCTGTGCGACTGGGTCCGCCAGCTTCACGCGCGCCATGCGCGCGGCGATCACACCCCGGTCGATCCCGGCCCGATGGCCCCGCATCATCACGCCCATGACGATGGCCACGGGCAGGGCCATCATCACCACGGCCACGATCACGCGCATCACCACGACTGACCGCCGCGGCTGAACCATGAAAAAAGGGCGGGATCGCATCCCGCCCTTTCCGATCTGTCAGCCGGGTCGGCTGTCTGACCCTACGTCATTCCGCCGCGGCAAGCTGCCCGCGGATTTCGCCGTCCGGATACTCTTCGGTGTGGACGTTCACGTAATATTGCCCGTCCTGCAATTCGCCGATCTGTTCATCGGTGATGTCGGCGCTGCCTTCCATGATGGAATCGGACATGTCGATGACCGGCGGCGCATTCTCATCCTCGCCCGCAGGGCCATGGATATGCGCGGCGGTCGGCTCTCCGGTCAGGTCCTGAACGCTTACCGTCCACGACACCGTCTTGGCCTCGGTATCGACGGTCACATCGGCGCTGCCGGTCGCGGCGCTTTCATTCGCCGGAACCTCGGACGCGCCGCTCAGATCGGCGGTGTATTTCATCTCTTCCGCTAGGGCCGGCAGCGCGAACATGGCGCAGGCGGCAATCGCGGCGGTGGATTGTCTGATCATCGGCAACAGCATTGTGGAATCCTCCTGTTTCCCGTGTGGCCAGACAACGCGGGTCCGGGCGACAAGTTTCCGCCCGTGGCCCGTTCCGCCGCCGATTCACCCCCGGATCACCCGACCGTGACCGGACGCGGCTTGTTCGGGCTTGGCGGCCACCCCTTGTCCTGCGGACAGAACGACAGGATCGCGCCTCCGGTCCGTCCCTGCATGGCCGGTTGATCTTGCCGGCGGATCGAATAGGCTTGGGCTTTTCCAAACGTCATTGCAGATGCCACGATCACCCTTGCCCCGACCCAAGATCGCGCTTGTCCTGCAAGGCGGCGGCGCGCGCGGCGCCTATCAGATCGGGGCGCTGAAGGCGGTGGCGGAAATCACCCGGCGGAAACGGTCGCCGTTCCAGATCGTCTGCGGCTCGTCGGTGGGCGCGATCAACGCGGCCCCGTTCGCCGCAAGCTCGGGCGATATCCAGCACGGCATCCGGCACCTGGAACGGCTGTGGCGCGGGCTGCATTGCGGCAAGGTCTATGACGCGCGCGGCCTGACCCTGTTCGGGACAAGCGCGCGGTGGGTCTGGACGCTGCTGTTCGGCCATCTGGGCGCCGAGGCGCCGGCCGCGCTGCTGGACAACGCACCCTTGGGCCGGCTGCTGGAGCGCGAGTTCAACCGCCGCCACATCGTCGGCGCGATCCGGTCGGGCGTGCTGCATGCGCTGTGCATCACCGCCTCCAGCTATGACGAGGGCAAGGCGATCACCTTTTTCGAGGGCGCGCCCGAACTGCGCAACTGGGAGCGCGCCCGCCGCCGCGGCGTGCGCGCCGATATCGGCCCCCGGCATCTTCTGGCGTCCTCGTCGCTGCCCTTTGCCTTCGCGCCGGTGCGGGTCGGGGACCGGTTCTTCGGCGACGGCTCGTTGCGGCTGACCGCGCCGCTGTCGCCCGCCATCCACACCGGCGCGGACCGGATCATGATCATCGCCGCCCGCGACAACCGCCCCGATCAGCCCGATCCCGCCGCCGCATCGCCGACATTCGGCGAGATGATCGGCCACGCGCTGGACATCCTGTTCAACGACAACCTGGACTCCGACCACGAGCGGCTGTCGCGCATCAACCACACCCTGTCCCTGCTGACCGACGAGGCGCGGTCGCAGACGCCGCTGCGCAACATCGACACGCTGATGCTGTCGCCGTCCCACGATCTGCGCAGCATCGCCAGCCGCTATCAGCACGAATTGCCGCGCGCGATCCGGCTGATGATGCGCAGCGTCGGATCGTGGGGCAGCGATGGGCGCCTGGTCAGCTATCTGCTGTTCGAGGCCGGCTATATCGGCGCGCTGATCGACCTTGGCCATGACGACACGATGGCCCGCGCCGACGAGATCCGCGAATTTCTGGATGTGCGCGCGTGAGTTTCGCCCGCCCGAAAACGTCCCCGGATCGCCTCAGCCGACGATGATATAGATCGCCGCCAGCACGCAGATCACGACCACGACCAGCCAGGCTACCGGCCAGCCGCCGCCTTCCTCGCGCTGGACCGATGCGCTTTCGGCAGGCGGGCGGGTCGGGGTGTCCGTGTCCCGAGAGGTGTCGGTGCGCGATTGCAGATCGGGATTCAGCCCGCCGCGGTCGGCATCGTCGGCTTTCTTGTCGGTCATCGCGTGTCTCCTTCATGTGCCGGCGCGGCTGGCGGGGTGCGTGCGGGCCGCAGGGACGCTGCGGCCGCATCCATGGCGTCCAGCCGCCAGCGCATCATCGTCAGCAGCAGGCTTCGACCGGGATCGTCGGCGTCGCGCAGTCTTGAGACCAGCATCGCCCAATCCTCTTCGCCCGCGCGTTCCGAGAACGCGGCGACAGCCTCGCGGGCCAGATCGCCGGGCTCCCTGCCGTGCGCCGCGGCCTCGCGCTGAACCCTGTCCCACAGATCCGGATCGGCGGGCTTCAGCCAGGATGCGATATCGGCGCCCGAATCGCGGGCGGCGGCAAGAACGTCGCCCAGCATCATGGCCCTTCCTCCGGTTCGATGACGATCCCCTCGATCCGCGCCTGATTGGCGAGATGGGCGACATAGCGGGCGGCGCCCATCGTCCAGGCGCGGGCGGCCAGCATGTCGGCGATCTTGTCGTGAACCGCCTCGAAGGGCAGGATATGGCCCTCGATGCGACGCGCCAGCCGGACCACGTGCCAGCCAAAGCGCGACCGGATCGGTCTGCGGCAGGTTTCGCCGGGCGCAAGCGATTCGATGGCCTGCTGCATCTCGGGCACCAGTTCGCCGCGCCGCACCTGTCCCAAGGTGCCGTCCTGCTGCGCCGAGGGGCAGGCGGACAGTTCCCGCGCGGCGGCGGCGAAGGCGGTCGCATTGTCGCCGACCTCGTTCGCGATCCGGCGCGCCTCGATGCCGGCGGCGGACCATGCCTGCGGGCCGTCGCCATCGGGTTCGATCAGGATATGGGATGCCTCGAACAGATCCGGCGTGCGGAACCGTTCGCGGTTGGCGTCGTAATAGCGGCGGCAGGCCGCCTCGTCAGGCTCGTCCGGCGCCACGTTGGCGTCCAGCAGATCCGAGATCAGCGCATCCGCAGCGGTTGCGGTGCCGTGATCGTCGCCGGGACTTGCGGACAGATCCAGCCGCCGCGCCTCCTGCAGCATCAGTTCGCGCACCGCCAGCGCGCGGGCGGCCTCGCGCCACGCGGCGTCCGCGTCGGCGGC
The DNA here is from genome assembly GCF_028553765.1 of Paracoccus stylophorae. Taxonomy (NCBI): domain Bacteria; kingdom Pseudomonadati; phylum Pseudomonadota; class Alphaproteobacteria; order Rhodobacterales; family Paracoccaceae; genus Paracoccus; species Paracoccus stylophorae. The sequence goes on from NZ_CP067134.1 coordinate 61,686, forward strand.
CGGGTGGTGCTGGATTTCCCGGGCGATGGCGTCGGGGTCGATCTGGACCCCGTTCACGCGCACCACCGAGAATGTCGGGGGCGGCGGCGCGCGACGCGCGGGCGCGGCCCCGCCGCAGCCGTTCGATTGACAGGCCTGCATCATCTGGGGCTGCGGGCGCGGGTCCGGTTTCAGCCTTGGAACTTCATGTCTGCTCATGCGCCTGATCCTCCGCTTTCGGATGCCTGCCGGGCCACGGTCTGCCCGCCTGCCGGGCGCGCGGGGCCGGGCGGGATGTTGCGGCTTTCGCCGATGGGATGGCGCGAGCGCACGATCTGATAGCCGGGGCGGAAGAAGAACCAAATCGGCACGCTCCAGATATGGACCAGCCGCGTGAAGGGGGTGATCAGGAACAGCGTCAGGCCCAGCACGATATGCAGCTTGAAGATCCAGGACACCTCCTCGATCATTCCGGGCGCGGTGGCGTCGAACAGGACGATCGCGTTGGCCCAGCCCATCAGCTGCACCATCTCGCTGCCGTCAAGATGCTGGGCAGACCACCAGATCGTGCCGACGCCCAGCACCAATTGCAGCCACAACAGCACCAGCACCGCGATATCGCCGATGGAGGAACTGCGCCGGATGCGCGGGTCGAACAGGCGCCGGTGCAGCAGCAGGGACGCGCCGACCAGTGCGGCCAGACCGGCCAGCCCGCCGATGGCCATGGCGGTCAGCTGTTTCAGCATGTGGGGCACGCCGAACACCTCGAACACCCAGATCGGGGTCAACAGCCCGATGAAATGCCCCACGAAAAGGACCAGCACGCCCATGTGGAACAGGTTCGAGCCGATCATCATCTGACGCCGGCGCAGGAACTGGCTGGACTGCGACCGCCACGAATACTGATCGGCGTCGAAGCGCAGGATCGAACCGACGATCAGCACCGTGATGGCGAAATAGGGATACCAGCCGAAGGCCAGTTGGTTCAGAAATCCGCTCATTCTTTCCTCCTCCTCAGCTTCTGGTGCCGCGTGCTGCGGTCATCGCCTTGCCCTTGGCGCGCAGGCGGGCGACGATTCCGGTCGGTCCCCCCATGTCGTGCGCGCCCGAGAAGGTGACCTCCTTCTCCTCCCATTCCTCGTCGATCAGCGCCGGATCTTCCGACGGCACGTTCTTCTGCAATTCGTCCAGCGCGTCGCGGTCGGGCACGGCGTTCGCCAGCGCCAGGATCGCGCCGAAGACGGCGGCATAATCCGAATCCCGGTCGCGCAGCCGCGCGTCCAGCGCGGCAAACACATGGGCGGGCTGGCCCAACGTCTCGCGCGCCTCGGGCGCGGGCAGGCAGGATGCGTATTCCAGGAAGATCGGAATGAAATCGGGCAATTCCTGCGAATCGAGCAGCAGCCCCGCCTCGATATATTGCTGGTTCAGGTCCAGCATGGCCTGTCCCCGCTCGCGGTTTTCGCCGTGAACATGTTCGAACAGGTGCAGCGACAAGGCGCGCGAGCGGTCGAACAGGTCGGTATAGCCGGCCTGCGCGTCGATCACCTCGTCGCGCTGCAACCGGTCGAGGATCGGCTCCAGCCCGTCCCGCGCCTGTCGGGGCAGCGCCGCTTCGCTATCCAGCGCCGCGCGAATGTCGCCGATATGTGCGCGAAGTTCCGCGGACGGATAGCTTAGCAGCGCGGCGAGTGTGCGTAATGTCAGCCTCATGTCGGCGAATCCATATAGGGTTTTCTGGGTGTCCGTTTCGAGCCGCCGAACAGGTTGGTCTTGCTGGACCCGCCGCGCGGCTCGCGAAAGGCAAAGCCCGCCGACCCGCGCAGCGCATAGGCATCCTCTTCCACCTCGCGGTGGGTCGTGGGGATGACATAGCGATCCTCGTAGGCGGCAAGCGCCATGGTCTTGTACATGTCCTCGATCATGTCCTGGGTAAGGCCGACGCGTTCGGGGATCGAGGGGTCGATCCGCCCCTCGACGCTTTTGGCGCGCATATAGGCGCGCATGGCCAGCATCCGTTCCAGCGCGCTGGCCACCGGGGCCTCGTCGCCGGCCGTCAGCAGGTTCGCCAGATAGCGCAGCGGGATGCGCAGGCTGCGCACATCGGGCATCCCGTCCCGGCCGCTGATCTTGCCGGCCTCGTGCGCCGACTGGATCGGCGACAGCGGCGGCACATACCACACCATTGGCAGGGTGCGGTATTCGGGATGCAGCGGGAAGGCGATCTTCCAATCCATCGCCATCTTCCAGATCGGCGAACGCACCGCCGCCTCGATCCACTGGTCGGGAATGCCCTGTGCGCGCGCCTCGGCCTGCACCTCGGGATCGTGCGGGTCAAGGAAGACGCCAAGCTGCGCCGGATACAGATCCTTGGGGTCCTCGACCGAGGCCGCGGCCTCGATCTTGTCGGCGTCATACAACACGACCCCCAGATAGCGGATGCGCCCGACGCAGGTTTCCGAACAGACCGTCGGCTGTCCCGTCTCGATCCGGGGATAGCAGAAGATGCATTTCTCGGATTTTCCGGTGGACCAGTTGTAATAGATCTTCTTGTAGGGACAGCCCGACACGCACATCCGCCAGCCGCGGCATTTTTCCTGGTCGATCAGCACGATCCCGTCTTCCTCGCGCTTGTAGATCGCGCCCGAGGGGCAAGAGGCAAGGCAGGACGGGTTCAGACAGTGCTCGCACAGGCGCGGCAGATACATCATGAAGGTTTCTTCGAACTGGCCGTAGATCTCCTTTTCGATGCCTTCGAAATTGTAATCGCGGCTGCGGCTTGAAAACTCGCCGCCCAGCATGTCCTCCCAGTTGCCGGACCATTCGATCTTGTTGATGACCTCGCCGGTCAGCAGCGATCGCGGCTTGGCCGAGGGCTGCGCCTGCATCTCGGGCGCTTTCTGAAGCCAGTCGTATTCGAATGTGTAAGGCTCGTAGAAATCGTCGATCTCGGGCAGATGCGGGTTGGCGAAGATCTTGGCAAGGATCCGCCATTTCGACCCCTGACGCGGCACGATGCGGCCGTTCTTCCGGCGGACCCAGCCCCCTTGCCAGCGGTCCTGGTTTTCCCAGTCCTTGGGATAGCCGATGCCGGGTTTGGTCTCGACGTTGTTGAACCAGACGTATTCCACCCCCTCGCGGTTGGTCCACACGTTCTTGCAGGTGACCGAACAGGTGTGACAGCCGATGCATTTGTCGAGGTTCAGCACCATCGAGATCTGCGCGCGAATCTTCATGCCTGTGCTCCTGTCGTGTCCTGCATGGGGGCGGATCGGCTTTCGTCGGCCGCGCCATCCTCGGCCGGGTCGTGCGAGGCCTTGTCGAACCAGTTGACCTTGCTCATCTTGCGCAGGATCACAATCTCGTCGCGGTTCGCGCCGACGGTGCCGTAATAGTTGAAGCCATAGGCAAGCTGCGCATAGCCGCCGATCATGTGGGTGGGCTTCATGTTGATCCGCGTGACCGAGTTGTGGATGCCGCCGCGCTGGCCGGTCATCTCCGAGCCCACCACGTTCACCAGCTTTTCCTGCGCGTGATACATGATGCAGGAACCGGGCATGATCCGCTGGCTGACGATGGCCCGCGCCGTCAGCGCGCCGTTTATGTTGAACGCCTCGATCCAGTCATTGTCGACGATCCCGGCTTCGCGGGCGTCGTCCTCGCTGATCCAGACGGCGGGACCGCCGCGGTTGAGGCTGAGCATGATGAGGTTCTCGGTATAGGTCGAGTGGATGCCCCATTTCTGGTGCGGCGTCAGGAAGTTCAGCTGGATTTCCTTGTTCCCGTTGGGCAGCTTGCCCAGTGCCGCGGCAACGCTGCGGGTGTCGATGGGCGGCTTCCACGTCACGAACGCCTCGCCGAATGCCCGCATCCAGTGATGATCCTGGTAAAGCTGCTGCCGTCCGGTCAGGGTCCGCCACGGGATCAGTTCGTGCACGTTGGTCCAGCCGGCGTTATAGCAGACCTTTTCGCTTTCGATCCCGGACCAGGTCGGGCTGCTGACGATCTTGCGCGGCTGGCTGACGACGTCGCGGAAACGGATCTTTTCCTCTTCCTTGCCCTCGGCCAGATGCGCATGGCTGCGCCCCGTCGCCTTCGACAGCGCCGCCCAGGCCTTCAGGGCCACCTCGCCGTTGGTTTCCGGCGCCAGCATCAGGATCGTTTCGCAGGCGTCGATATCGGCGTCGATCTTCGGGCGGCCCTTGGCCGGGCCGTCGGCGACGGTTCCGTTCAGCCGGCCCAGCAGGTCGACCTCATGCCCGGTGTCCCAGTTCAACCCCTTCGATCCGTTGCCCAGCTTTTCCAGCGCCGGCCCAAGCGAGGTGAAGCGGGCAAAGACCTCGGGATAGTTCCGCTCGACCAGGGCCACGCTTGGCATCGTCTTGCCGGGGACCGGTTCGCATTCGCCGCGACCCCAGTCCTGCGGCACGTAGGGCTGGGCAAGCTCGCCCGGGCTGTCGTGCTGGATCGGGGTCAGCACGACGTCATGTTCGACGCCCAGCACTTCGGGGGCGACCTCGGAAAACGCCTGCGCCAGACCGCGGAAGATGTTCCAGTCGCTGCGCGCCTCCCATGACGGGTCCACGGCGGCCGTCAGCGGGTGGATGAAGGGATGCATGTCCGTGGTGTTGAGATCGTGTTTCTCGTACCAGGTCGCGGTCGGCAGCACGATGTCGGAATAGAGGCTGGTGGTGGACATGCGGAAATCGATGTTCACCATCAGGTCAAGCTTTCCGACCGGCGCCTTGTCGTGCCAGACGACCTCGTCGGGGCGCACCAGCCCCTCGGCCGTGTCGGTGCCGATCACGCCATGCATCGAGCCGATGAAATGCTTGAGGAAATATTCGTGGCCCTTGCCGCTGGCCCCCAGCACGTTCGAGCGCCAGAAGAACATGTTGCGCGGCCAGTTCCGGGGATGGTCGGGATCGGCATTCGCAAAGCTCAGCTCTTTCGATTTCAGCTTCGCGGCCACGGCCTCGCCGGCATTGCCGCCTTCCTTGGCCAGCTCCGCACCGACCGTCAGCGGGTTCTGGTGCAGCTGCGGCGCCGAGGGCAGCCAGCCCATCCGTTCGGCGCGCACGTTGTAGTCGATCATCGCGCCGGACCAGTCGCCTTCGGGTGCGGTGGGCGACAGAAGCTCGGACACCTTCATCGATTCGTATCGCCACTGATCGCTGTGGGCATAGAAGAAGCTGGTGCCGTTCATCTGCCGCGGCGGCCGCGTCCAGTCCAGCGCGAAGGCCAGGGGCAGCCAGCCGGTCTGCGGGCGCAGCTTTTCCTGGCCCACGTAATGCGCCCAGCCACCGCCCGACTTGCCGATGCAGCCGCACATCACCAGAAGCTGGATGATGCCGCGATAGCTCATGTCCATGTGATACCAGTGGTTCAGCCCGGCCCCCAGGATCACCATCGACCGGCCCTGCGTGGTTTCCGCGTTCTGGGCGAATTCACGCGCGATCTGGATGATCGCATCACGCTTGACCCCCGTCACCTTCTCGGCCCAGGCAGGGGTGAACGGCACATCGTCGTTGTAATCCGTGGCGACGTTCTCGCCGCCAAAGCCCCGGTCCAGCCCGTAATTGGCGCAATAAAGGTCGAACACCGTCGCCACCTTGACCCGGCCGCCATCCCTGGTCGCGATCTCGCGCACGGGAATGTTGCGGGTCAGGACCTGTTCGTGGGCGGTCGCGGTCCAGTCATGCGCGGCCGTTCCGCCGAAATAGGGGAATCCGACCGGCTCGATGGCGTCGTGACGGTCGGCCAGCGTCAGCGTCAGCCGGATGTCGCGGCCCTGGCCGTCCTTTTCCTCCAGGTTCCACTTGCCCGATTCGCCCCAGCGATAGCCCGAGGACCCAAGGGGCGCGACCAGTTCACCGCTGTTCTCGTCGATGCCGACCGCCTTCCAGTCGGGGTTGTTGGTCTCGCCCAACGCATCGGGCAGATCGGCGGCGCGCAGCATCCGGTCGGGCACAAGCTGTCCGTTTCGTTCGCTCAGCGTCACAAGCAGCGGGAAATCGGAATATTTGCGCGTATAGTCGGTGAAATATTCCGACTTCCGGTCAAGATAGAACTCGCGCAGCGCGACATGGCCCAGCGCCAGCGCCAGGGCCGCATCGGTGCCCTGCTTCGGATGCAGCCAGATATCGGCGAATTTGGCCGCCTCGTTATAATCGGGCGCGATCACCGCCGATTTCGCGCCGCGATAGCGCACCTCGGAATAGAAATGCGCATCGGGCGCCCGCGTCATCGGGACGTTCGACCCCCAGACCAGCAGAAAGCCGGCATTGTACCAGTCGGCCGATTCCGGCACGTCCGTCTGTTCGCCCCAGGTCTGCGGACTGGACGGCGGCAGGTCGCAATACCAGTCATAGAAGCTGAGGATCGTCCCGCCCAACAGGCTGAGATAGCGGCTGCCGGCGGCGTAGGAGATCATCGACATCGCCGGAATGGGCGAGAAGCCCGCCACCCGGTCGGGGCCGTATTCGCGCACCGTATAGGCGTTAGCGGCGGCGATCATCTCGTTGATCTCGTCCCAGCTGACGCGCACAAAGCCGCCGCGCCCGCGTTTCGACACCCAGTCGCGACGCTTGTCGGCATCCTCGACGATCGAGCGCCATGCCGCGACCGGGCTCATCTGGGCCCGCGCCGCGCGCCAGTGGCGGATCAGCCGGGCGCGCGCCAGCGGATATTTCACCCGCGTCCCGGAATAGAGATACCAGGAATAGCTGGCCCCGCGCGGGCAGCCGCGCGGTTCGTGGTTGGGCAGGTCCGGGCGGGTGCGCGGATAGTCGGTCTGCTGCGTTTCCCATGTCACGATGCCGCCCTTGACATAGATCTTCCAGGAACAGGACCCGGTGCAGTTCACGCCGTGGGTCGAACGCACGATCTTGTCGGCCGCCCAACGCTTGCGATAGGCGTCCTCCCATGCGCGGCTTTCGTTCGTGGTGATGCCGTGACCTTCGGAATATTTTTCACGCTTGGCGCGGAAGAAGGTCAGGCGGTCGACGAAATGGCTCATGGGTGGATACCTCTTCCTTCCAGATGGGTCGTTGCCGGATGGGCCGGCGATGCGGCAGCCCCGGTCATCCAAGATGTCGTGCAGGCGGGAAAACGGGCGGCGGGGCGCGCGCACCATGAAGAAAAGGCGATCCGCGAAGCTTCGCCCGATGCGGGCCATGGCGTCGTGTGCGTCACGCTGGCGTCCCCCTTGTTCCGGGCCGATGACGCGGCGAGGTCGGTGGACCTCATCCTGCGTCGTGGCCGGGTATGGACACAGCTTTATCAGGACGCGGCCACCGTTCCTTGACTTAGATCAAGGATGGCCGCGTGCACCCGATGATTCGCGCGCAATCGGAAGGACGTGCATCGCCGCCGGTCAGGACGCTGACTTTCTTCGGGTTTTCGGTGGTGTCAGCCCCGTCGCGCCGGGGAATCGCGCCTCTAGATCAGCCCGGATCGCGTGATCCCCAGCAGTTTCCCCTCGCGCAGCGAATCGACCGGATAGCTGGGGCTGGCCATCAACTCCAGCGTGAAATCGGGTTCCAGCTTTTTCAGCGATTGCAGCGCCTGTTGCGCGCCGGCCTGATCGTTCAGGTGAAAGCGCAGGGCCGACAGGAACCGCAGCGCGGGCCGGTTGTCGGGCGCGTGCTGATGCACCGCCTCAAGATGGCGCAGCGCGTTCGTGTAATCCCCGCGCTGCAACGAGGCCAGCCCGATTTCCATGTGCCAGTTCGCCGGGTTCAGGTTGGAATACGCGCTTTGCAGACCCGCCTGCGCCTCGGCCGCGGCCTGATCGAACCGGCGGATGCGCGACAGCGACCGCGAATAGGCCAGCCGCGCCATCGGGTTCTGCGGGTCCAGCTGCACCGCGCGGCTGGCGAATTCGAAGGCCAGTTCGCTGTGACGCTTGTTGATGTCGACATGCGGGTGCGCCAAATAGGATTCGACGAACGAGCTGACCGCGAACGCCGTCGCGTTCAGCGGCCCCTGATCCCGCGCCTGCGCCGACAGATCGGCGGCCTCGGCCAGCGTGCCCAGCGGATCGTCGGTCAGCCTTTCGAATGTCAGCGTGCTGCGCAGCCACGCCCGCAGCGACAGCACCACCGCCGGGTTGATCCGCTCTCCGACATTGGCAAGCGTCCGGTCCGCCCGCAGCAGCCGGTCCTTGGTAAAGCTGAAAATGTCCGAGAACGAGATGCTGAGAACCGCGTCATAGGTCGCGGCGGCATCCATCACCCGCACCACCGCCAGACACACATTCGCCGCGAATTCGTGCATCTTGGCGGTCACGTCCCGCATCTGCCACTGAAAGCGGCGCGAGAACATGATCCGCCCGCTGGGCTGATGGGTGATCTTCACGACCAGATCGAAATCGTCGTCGCTGCGGCTGGCAAGGGATTCGACGATCAGCGCCGATCCCGCGGCCTGGCTGCGATCCGTCACCACCTCGACCGGCAGCAGATCGGCGACGCGGCCCAAAGCCTCGGACATGATCATCTCGGCCATGACCGCCGCGCCCTCGTCCACGCCGGCGGCGGGCCGGGCGACGATGGTCGGAAAACGGTCGTCGGGTCCGGGCGCGGAGGACACGACCGGGGCGTGGGCCGCCATGTGCTGACGGACATCGCGGATCCAGTCCTCGAATTCGGGGTCGTCGATATCCAGATCGGACGCGAATTCGGGAACCTGCCCGTCCAGCGACAGTCTTGCGGTCAGGTCCAGCGCAAGCATGTCGCCATCCAGCCCGACCCAGCCCGGTCCCGTCGTCAGGGTGTCGCGATATTTGCCCAGGGCGAGACGAATCTCGCGCAGCACCTGACGCAGGCTGGCATTGCCGTGTTCGGGGTCGCGGTCGCTGAACAGCAGATCCTGCAACCGGGACCGGGTGACGCGCATGCCGTGGGATGCGCCGATGATGGCCAGCGCCCCGCGCGCCTTCATGCCGCGCGGATTCAGGTTTTCGCCGTCGGGGCCGACCATTTCGACCGGCCCCATCAGCCGAAGTGTCAGCCTTGGCATCCCCCCACCCGAGACGAAGAAGGTTAATGGTATGTTTTGGCGCGATTTTACCGTAAACTGACAAAACCGTTGGCCAGACAGACAGGAAAACACATTATGTCTATCCTTAACGCTAACAACGCCAACAATGCAAATAATGCCAACAACGCCAATAATGCGAATAACGCCAATAATGCAAATGCCATCGGAAATGGCGGCCCCTCGCCGCTGCTGACCGCGGCCCTGATGCGCAGCCGGGACGCCATCGCCGGGGCCGAGCTGATCACGCCTGCCTCTGGCGAACCCTCGGCGCTGGACATGGCGCAGCGGTTGCGGCGGCTGGCGGGCGATGATCGCGCGGCGGTGCTGACCGGCGAATTGCTGGAGGATCTGTCGTTCGAGTTTGCACCTGACGACCCGGACCAGACGACCACGCGCATGGTGACGGTGCTGCGCCGGGCGGCGGGGGGCGACGCGCGGAACGCAAGCTATACGCCGCTGGTGGCGATCACCCGGCCCGGCCTCGACGATTTCCGCAATGCGGTGCAGATCGTCGCCAACTATGCCGAGTTGCGGGCCGACCGGCTGGCCGAGATCCAGACCCAGACACAGGTTCTGGTGCCGTTCTTCGCCAGCATCCTGCCGATCGAGCCGGGCCGGTCGGACAACATCCTTGAAATGCTGGCGATGGCGCAGGACATGGCGACCTTCGTGGTGATGCGCGTCAAGCTGGCGCTTGGATGCCCGCGCGTGACGCAGTTCAGCGACCGCATCCAGCCGATGATCGCCTGCCCCACCCACGCCACGCTGCCCAGCGGCCATGCGACGCAGGCGTTCACATTGGCCACCGTTCTCAGTCTGTTGCAGGACCCCGGCGCAGAGGTTGCCGCAGACAGCCAGCTTTACCGGCTGGCCTGCCGGATCGCGATCAACCGCACCGTCGCCGGCGTGCATTTCCCCGCCGACAGCGCGGCCGGCGCGATCCTGGGCATCCAGCTGGGCCGGTATCTGGCCGCGCGCGCTTATGCGCCGGACGCGGACGGGCAGGTCGGATCGGCCAGCTTCGACGGCACCGAATTCAAGGATGGCGACCGCGCGCAGGATTTCCATTACGACATCCTGAACCGGATGCTGGACCCCGATCACCCCCAGCACGTGCCCTCGGCCAGCTTTCCCGACGACGCCAGCGGCGCGCGGCCCGCGCCGATGTGGCGCTCGGTCTGCGCGGCGGCGCTTGGGGAATGGCAGAACAGGTGGAGCTGATGGTTGAATGGAACCCGACGCGGCAGGATCGTCCGGCGACACGGTGGACCCCGCCGCTAAACGCCTACGAAAGCGATTTGCCCGGCGTCTCGGCCTATCTGCATTACTGGCTGGACTTGCGGCATGCGCGAAACGAGGCTGCCGCCGACACCGAACCCGCCGCGGAGATGCGACAGGCGCTGAACCGGCTGGTCAGGCAGGGCTTTGGCCCATGATCGCGCACGCCACCATCTCGGCGTTCGAGGCGTTTCTGAACGATCCCTCGGGCATCCTGCCGGACGACGCGATCAATCCCGATCCGCAGCCGATGGGCGACCAAGACCTGTCCGATCCGGCCCTGGCCTATCTGGCGGACGAGGCGCTGCCCGATCCCGAATCCGGCTGCATCATCGGCATTGTCGATGACGCGATTCCGTTCGCGCATGAACGGCTGCGGCTGGCGAACGGGCGCACGCGGATTGCCTCGATCTGGGTGCAGGATGCGCGGTTCCGGCCGGAATCGGGGGCCGGCATCGACCTGTCCTCGGGGATCGAGCTGCGCGGCGCCGAGATCGACGCCCTTCTGGCCGACGCCGCCGCCGGGCACCTGCCCGGCGAGGACGCGATCTATCGGCGCAGCGGCGTGATCGACATGACCCGCGAAAGCGTGCAATCCGCCGCCTTCGCGGCGGGGCACGGCGCGGCGGTCGCGGGTCTGGCGGCGGGGTTCGCGCCGGGCGATCCGGCGGCGCGCAACCATCCGGTTCTGGCGGTCAACCTGCCGCCGAAAGTGACCGAGGATTCGATGGGCCAGCTGTCGCCCATCTCGATCCTGTCGTCCTTCCTGTTCATCATCATCCGCGCCCATCGCCTGTGCCGGTTCATCGAGGTTCGGCGCAACCTGCCGCAAGGCTCGGTCCGGCTGCCTGTGGTCATCAATCTCAGCTTCGGCCTGACGGCGGGCGCGCGCGACGGGTCAAGCCAGATCGAAAGCTTCATGGACGCGGTGTCCCGGCAGGGCGCGCCGGGGCTGGGGCCGATCCATTTCGTGCTGCCGACCGGCAATCACCGCCTTGCCCGGCTGAGCGGCCGTCTGAAGCCGGGCGAGGATCTGGGCTGGCGGCTGCCGCCCGACGACCGCACCGTCACCCCGCTTGAGGTCTGGGGTCCGCCGCTGGACGCCCTGCCCGACGACAGGTTGCAGATTTCGCTGACGCCGCCCGGCATGGCTGCGGCGACGACGGAATTTACGTCGAACGGCGATCTGTCCTTTCTGACCGGTGCCGGGGATCGCGAGCTGGCGCGCGCCTATTACCAGCCGCGACAACGACCCGACGGCACGTGGCGCGAAAGCGTCACGGTGATGATCCGGCCCACCTGTCCCGAACGGCTGGACGAGCCCTGCGCGCCGTCGGGCGAATGGCGCATCGGCATCGGCGGATCGTCGCACCCGGCGGAATACGAAATCTGCGTGCAGCGCGACGAGGTGATTCGCGGCTTTCACCGCGAGGCGCGGCAAAGCTGGCTGTACGATCCCGACTACCGCGTCCATGACGAAAGCGGCCGGATCATCAGGACCGATGCCCAGAATGGCGGGCATCCCAAGGTGCTGCGGACCGGCGCGTTCAACGCCTATGCCGGCGGCGATTGCACCTTGCGGAGCGGCGCGGCGGTGCAGCAGGACATGCAGCTTGCCGCCTATTCCTCGCTGCTGCCCGACGATCAGGGCGGCGACACGCTGGCCCCGGTGGACCGTTCCGTCACGCATCCCGGCATGATCGTCTGCGCGCGGGGCAGCGGGTCGTTCGATCTTCTGTCGGGAACGTCGATGTCTGCCCCGCAGATGACGCGCTGGCTGGCCGCACAACTGGCAGCGGGCCAAGGCCTGCCCGACCGGGCGGCGATTCGCGCCCTGGCCGAATCGCTGTCCCATATCGGCGGCCCGACGCCGGTTCTGGACGATCTGAACCACTTTCCCCCCTACTGAATCGCGAAAATCGCACTGCATCGGGGCGATTTGTGCAATTTTCACGCCGATCGGGCGTTCGGATTCACGCCGCTTTCACGGCGATGGTGCAAAACTTCCTCAACACCGCGATCAACGGCCCGAACGGGTTCCGGCGACCGCGGCCAACGCAGAGGGGGGTCAGACGATGTCTGCCACACCGAAATCGAACTTCAACAACGTGATTGCCGCCCTTCAGCTTCTGGGCTCGGCACCGGGGGGTGCAGAGAATGAGCCGGTTCGCCGGGCTCTGGAAACCCTGGGGGCGGCATCGCCGGGGCGGTCGGAACCGGAGGCTCCTCTGTCCGGTTCCGACCGCCCTACCTGGACCGCGTTCCGGCGGATCGAGCGGGAAAACCGTCTTCTGATCGACCATGCCGAAATGCTTGCCTGCGCGCTTGGCGCCTGTCCGAACTGCTGGGGCACGATCCCCGATTGCGAGGATTGCGGCGGCATTGGCAAACCCGGCGCGTTCGGCCCGGACCGCGCCTGTTTCGATCACTATGTCCTTCCGGTCATCACCCGCGTCATGGGGTGCCAGGCCGATTCCCCGAAGGACGACCAGGATCCCGCGCGCATGTCTGCGTAAGGCGGGTCCACCCTGTGAGGTTCACGTTTTAAAAAGTTTCCTCCTGTTCGGTTTGTCTCACAGGTGGCGTGGCGGATGGCCCGGAGAGAGGGCCATCCGCCAAAGTTTTTACGGCTCCGGCCTGCGCCTAGAACAGCGGGTCCAGCGCGAAGGGATCGGCGGTGGCGGCGCGCGTGGCGATGGTGCGCCCCGGCCCCGACAGGGTGGCGATCTGGCGCGCAAGCTGCGCGATGGCCTGCGACAGGGCCGCCGCAATCGCCGAAGGATCGTCGCTGGCCAGCGGCACCGAGATGTCGAAGCTGCGGGCGTGGTTGGCCGCGCCGCCGGCGGCGTCGGCCACGAAATAGCGCCCGCTGAGGCGATAGACCCCGTTCGCCTGCGCCAGCGCCTTTTCCACCCGCACCTCCAGCACGCGCTGCGGCGGCTCGGCCAGGGGCCACGGCTCTCCGATGACGGTGGCGCCCGACTGGTCCGAGATCGACCGCGCCAGCGCCAGCGTAAAGGCGCGGCGCGGGCCGTCGGCCCACAGATTGTCGGGCGAGGATCGCACCGCCCCATCCGCCGTCTGCCACATCACCTCCTGGTCCGCGGCGTATTCGGGCAGCGACACGTCCTTCAGTTCGGCGGTGCCCAGCCGGTTGGCGACCTGCGCCCCCGTCGCCGGCGGGTCGATCAGGAATCGGCCGGTCTTTTCGGGGTTCGAACAGGCCGTCAGCGCCAGCGTCGTCAGGATCAGCGCGGCGGATATGCGTTTTGTCATCGTCTTACCGTCCCAGAATGAAGGCGCGCGGGTTGCGTTCGATCATCCGCACCAGCGACCCGAAACTTTCGGTCGCACGGCGCAGTTCGCGCAACATGCTGATTGCCTCGGTGTTGAAGGCAGACCGGTCGCCATAGGCCGCAAAGACCGAATCCGCCCGCGCGGCGGTGTTTTGCAGCCGCTGGACCAGCTGCGGCAATTGCTGGACCGATTTGGCGACCTCGTCGGCGGCGACGCTGGCCGAGGCCAGCGCCTGGTTCAGACTGCCCGCGGCGTTGCCGTCGCGCAGATCGTTCAGCAGGCCCGACGCGGCCTCCAGCGTCGACGACAGGTTGCGCGGCAGCTGTTCGGCATCCTCGCTGCCCAGCATCGCGCGCAGATCGGCCAGTATGCCTTCGGCCTGCGCGCTGATCTGGGCGAAATCGACCTCGTTGACGCTGGCTGCCGCCGCGTCGATCTGGTCCACCATCTCGGGGACATCGACCGCCGCCTCCTGGACGGAACGGAAGGCGGCTGTCGCCTCGTCGATCATGCGGCCCAGATTCTCGCCCGCGCCCGATTGCTGGATATCGCCCGCCAGCGTCTCGACCTGCGCCGCGGCGCTGTCCAGCGTCTCGACAAGGGCGGTGATCCGCTGCGGCAGCGCCTCGGCCTCGGGGGTGCCGATCACGTCGCGCACATCCTGCAACGTCGCGTCAAGCTGCGCGCCGATAGAGGCGAAATTCACGTCCTGCACCGATGTCGCGGCCGTTTGCAGCGACTCGAGGATCGCGGGCAGCCGGTCGGCCGCCTCGTTCAGCTTGGCCGCGACGCTGCTGGCCGATTCCAGCGCGGCGCCGGCATTGTCCGCCGCACCGCTGGCGCGAAATTCCTGCACGATCCCGCGCACATCGGCAAGCGCGGTCCGCGCCTCGTCGATGGTGCTGCGCAGGCTTTCCGGGATCGCCCGCGTCTCGTCGGACGCCGCCAGCGCGGTCACGCTGTTCATCATGTCGGTCGCGGATTTCAGCACCTCCTCGATCGGCAGGTTGCCGATCCGGGTCAGGAAACCCTGCGCGGTCTGGGTAAAGTCGGAAATGTCACCCTCGACCGCGGGAATGATCGGATAGGGTTGGGCATCCATGTCGATCCGTGCCTCGGGCGCGTCGGGGACGTTCACCATCTCGATCATCAGCGAACTGCCGAAGAACCCGGCGCTGGCGACGCGCGCGCGAAGGCCGGACCGGACGGCGTCGCGCAGAAACTCCAGCGCCTCGCCCGGCGTCGCATCGGGCGCCAGACCGAGCCGGCTGGGCGAGATCGTGATCGTGACCTGTTGCAGCACATCGGGGCTGGAATCGTCGTCTTCCTCATCGACATGGACGGCCAGTTCGGTCACCTCGCCCACGGCCAGCCCCTGGAAATGGACCGAGGCGCCCTTTTCAAGCCCGCGCACCGAATTGTCCACCAGGACGGTCAGCCGCAACTGACCCTGCTGGTCGGCCACGAACAGGTTGTTGCGGGCGCTGTCCTCGTCGGGTTGCAGGATGAAGACATGACCGCTTTCCACGCGCTGCCCGCCGCTGACCAGCGTGTCGAAGGCGACGCCCCCCTGCAACAGCGACGACAGCGAATTGACGTTGAACGACAGCCCGCGCGGCCCAAGCGACAGCGAAAATCCCGACGTGTCCCAGAACACGGTCGAGGTCGTCAGCCGCCGGTCATGCGGCGCCTCGATGAACGCGTCCGCGACGACGATGCCGTCCTCGGGCGACAGGCGCAGATTTTCCATCCGGCCCACCGCCACCCCGCGATGCAGCACCGGCGCCCCTTCGCTGAGACCGTCGGCGCTGTCCATCGACAGGGTGATCCAGGTGCCCTCGGCATCCTCGCGGATCAGCGGCGGGCGGCTGAGCCCGATGAAATGCGATTCGGGCGTGCTGACCTCGGCGTCCCAATAGCCTTCGATGAACGAGCCGGTCAGCACCGTGTCCAGCCGGGTCACGCCCTGCGCGGTCACCTGCGGGCGCACGATCCAGAACTGCGCCTCGACGTCGATATATTCGGCCACGTCCTTGTCCACGCGGATCTCGACCACGACACGCGACAGGTCCGGCGTGAAATGGACCGCCTCGACCTGCCCGACGGTGATTTCGCGAAAGCGCAGCGTCGTCTCGCCCGGCTGCACGCCGGTGGCGTCGGCGAATTCGACCTCGATCAGCGCGCCGCGGTCGGCATAGGCGTTCCAGGCAACCGCCAGCGTCACGATCAGCGCGATGATCGGCACCAGCCAGATGACGTTGACCCCCGCCTGTGCCGCGCGCACGGCGGTCTTGCGGACGGGGCTTGCCGGCTTCAGCGGCGGTGGCGTGTCGGTCATTCTGCCTGTCGTTCCTGCCGTCTTCTTCAGTCCGTGTCGCGGCTGCGCAAGGGCAGCCCGCGCCAGATCAGCCTTGGGTCGAAGCTTTGCGCGGAAAGCATGGTGAAGGCAACCGACAGGGCAAAGGAAACCGCCGCCGGACCGGGATGGATCGAGGCGACGAAGCCAAGCTGCACCAGCGCCGACAGGATCGCGACCACGAACACGTCGATCATCGACCAGCGGCCGATGAATTCGACCACCTCGAAGATCTTCAGCCGGGTATGGGCCTGCTCGACCGTGGCCGGCCTGCCCGCGACCAGCGCCAGCCAGCTGATCGCGATGAATTTCGCGACCGGCACCACGATCGAGGCGACGAACACGATCGCGGCGATGTCGTAATTGCCGTAATGGATCAACTGCATCACGCCTTCGAAGATGGTCGCTTCGGAATTGCCCTGAAGCCCGGCGAAGGTGCGCGTGCTCATCATCGGGAACAGATTGGCGGGGATATACATGACGATGCCGGCGATCATCCACGCCCACACCGCCTGCAGGCAGCGCCGGTCGGGCGGGGTCAGCCGCGCGCCGCAGCGGGCGCAGACCGTCTCGGACTGGGGCCAGACCCGGCCGCAACTGCGACAGCCGATCAGCCCGGCGCGATGCGCGGTCATCACCGGGGCGCTGGCGGCAGGCGCGCTCATGTCCGCGGGGTCTCGACCATCTCGCGACCGTCGGTGTGCAGGCCGGCATCCTCGATCGCGTCCCAGATCGTCGTCTGCGACATGAAGCCGCGCGAGGCGACGTTAACGACGATCAGCGCGCAGAACGCCCAGAAGGCCGGGCCAAGATGCACCGTGGCCAGCCCGCCGACCTTGATCAGCGCGACCGAGGTGCCGATCACGAAAATCTCGGCCATCGACCAGGGCCGCAGGTTTTCGGACCAGCGAAAGGCGGTCGCCGCATGGCGATAGGGGGCCCGCCCCTGCGCCAGCGGCACCAGCGTATAGACCAGCAGGAACGCGCGCGTCACCGGCAGGCCGACGATCATGATCAGCACCGCCAGCACCAGGGGCAGCAGGATGCCGTCGGCAAAGGCCAGCGCCACGCCGAACAACGATGTCGCGTTGCCGAAGCCCAGACGAGAGATTTCAAGGAACGGAAAGAACACCGCCCCCATCAGCAGCACCATCGAGGTGAAGGACAGCGCGATCAACTGGCTGAACGCGCCGCTGCGCGGGCGGGCCAGCACGGTGCCGCAGCGCACGCAACGGGCGGTTTCGCCGCTGGACAGTTCTTCCTCGACATGCAGGGCGTCGCAGCGGGGACAGGCCATCAGCCCCTTTCCGCAATCCAGATCATAGGGGGCGCGCATGGTCATGGCGACAAGATAGGCGCGTCGCGCCCCGACGCAAGCGTAGCGTGATCACACCGGCGTCTAATGCCGCGCACCCTGACGCGCGGCCGAGGTCAGCACGACGCTGCGATTGTCGCCGACGGCCAGCGGTGTCGCCTCTTCGATGCCGAAACGCAGGCGCAGCACATAGCTGGACCCCTCCATGCCGCTGCTGGCCTCGCCCTCAAGCTGGGTCGAGAAGGCGTCGATCAGCTGGCTGCCCAGCCCGGTGCCCTCGCCCTCGATCTCTTGCGCGCCGATCGAGTTCTCGATTTCCAGCATGCCGGTATGCGGCTCGGGCGCGGTCAGCCGGATGCGGACCCACGGCGCGTCCTCGCCCGGCGGGATGCCGGCATATTTCAGCGCGTTGGTGAACGCCTCGGTCGCCAGCAGCGACAGGGGGACCGCCTGATCGGGCAGCAGGACCATCGGCTGCAACTGCGTCTCGACATGCAGGTTGCTGCCCGGCCCGACCGACGCGTTCACCATCTGGTTGACGATGTCCCCGATCAGCCGGTCCGCCTCGACCGCGTCCAGATGTTCGGCCTGATACAGGTTGCGATAGATCGTGGCCAGCGACGCGACCCGGTCCTGCACCGAACGCAGCACGCGCTTGGCATCGCTGTCCGAGATCATCCGGCTTTGCATGTTGATGATCGAGGCGATCAGCTGAAGATTGTTCTTCACCCGGTGATGCACCTCTTTCAGCAGGACCGTCTTTTCGGTGACGGCATTTTCCATCGCCTCTTCGTCGCGGATCAGGATTCGCGCCATGTTGTGGAATGTCTGGCTGACATCGTAGATCTCGGTCGGCGCGTCGGTCAGGACCGGCGGCGGCTCGTCGCGATTGCCGATGGCAAAGCGCCGCATCTGCCCGCGCAACACGGTGATATGGCGCAGCACCAGCCGGAACACCGCAAAATAGGCCACCGCCAGCGACACCGCCCACAGCGCGACGGGAAACAGCACCGCCCCCATGCGCGACAACTGGAACATCCCGATCCCGGCCAGTTGCGGGCTCCAGCTGCCAAGCGCATAGACAAGGCCGGGCACGACCGGAACCACGGTAAAGACCCGCATCTCGCCGGTATTGGCGCGGGCGCGGAAGGTGGTGTCGTTGCGCGACAGCAGGCTCAGCAGCGGGATATCGGCGGGCAGGATGTCGTCCTCGGCCCCTTCGCTGGCGCTGTCCGAGGTCAGGATTTCGCCCCAGTGGTTGAAGGTGACGATCCGCGCGCCTTCGGTGCCGAAATTAATCGCATGGGTGGACCGCAGCAATTCATGGGTCAGCGAGATGCCGACATAGCCCAGAAGATCGCGGTCGCGATACAGGGGCTGGGCCACCAGAACCACCGACCGACCGCTGACGACCCCGCGCCTGACGGATGTGACCATCGTGCCGGGCGAGGCGATGAATTTCTGATAGGCGGGCGATTCGCGCACATCGGTCACCGCATCGACATCCGGGTTCGAATTGCAGGTGCTAAGTCCGTTCAGCGGCACGAAACCCGCATAGACATAGGTGGCGCTGCGTTCGATGAAATTGCGCATCAGATCGCTGCAATCGCCGCTGCGGCTGAGCACGTCCAGCACCGCCGGGCCCAACGCATCCGCCGACCCCAGCGCGCTGAGCAGCAGGGCGCGTTCGCCCGCCGCCGCCGACGCGGTACGGCCCAGCAGCGCGATTTCGGCGCTGCGCTGCGCCTCGTGCGACAGATGCAGGTTCTGGCCCAGCGAAATCAGGCCGATGGGCAGGATCGCCACCGACAGCAGCGCGCCCAGGCGAAAGCCAAGGCGCCGGGTGAAATCCAGCCTGTCGCGCAGCCCGCGGATCACGCGAAGCCTAGCGCGCGATGGTGTGGTTGGAGGCCATGACGGCCAGCGTCGCCTGATCCGTCATGTCAAGATCGTCGGCGCCTTTCAGCTGCAACAGCTCGGCCAGCTTGCGGCGGCCGCGATTGGCCCGCGACTTGACGGTGCCCACGGCCACGCGGGTCATCTCGGCCGCTTCCTCATAGGAAAAACCCGAAGCGCCCACCAGGATCAGCGCCTCGCGCTGTTCGTCGGGAAGCTGCTGGAATGCCACGCGAAAATCGCGCAGGGCCAGCTTGCCGTCATGTTCGGGCCGGGTCGCCTGCCGGGCGGCGTGGATGCCGTCGGTGTCGCTGACCTCGCGCTTGGTCTTGCGGCGCGCGGAATAGAAGGTGTTGCGCAGGATCGTGAACAGCCAGGCCCGCAGATTCGTGCCCGCCTGAAACTTGTCCATGTTGGTCCAGGCCTTGACGATGGTGTCCTGCACCAGATCGTCGGCGGCCGCACCCTCGCGCGTCAGCGACAGCGCAAAGGCCCGCAGGGCGGGCAGGTGGTCGACCAGCTGATCGCGGGGATCGGTCGTATCGGAATTGTTCATATGGTTATCGCAGCGCCTTCCCGCACAGAGATCATGTCAGTCCTGCTCTCGCAGCTGCTTCAGCAATTCGAGAAACCGGTCCGGAACCTGCTCGGTCGCATCCTGCTCGTATACCCGCCGCAGATTCTCGTCGATCTGCTTTTCGACCGCCTCACGCCGGTTGTCATTTCGCTTTGGTGTCATCTAACTTCTTCTTCCCGCGAATCTTGTGCGCACGCTGTGCAACCTTTAAGCCTGAAAGAAAGTTCCGCAATGCTAGCGAAATTCAAGGATAACTGAAATGGCCCCTGCCGATCTGGCCCAATCCATCGGGCGCGAACTTCCCTATCTGCGCCGCTACGCCCGTGCGCTGACCGGAAGCCAAAGCGCCGGAGACAATTATGCCGCCGCCACGCTGGAGGCAATCCTGACGGATCGGTCCGTGATGGATGGCGAAAACGACACCCGTCTGGCGCTGTTCCGCGCCTTTCACGCGATCTGGCAAAGTTCGGGCCAGCCCGTCCCCGAGGCCGATCTGTCCACCCGCGAACAGCGCGCCCAGGATCACCTGCGCCGGCTGACCCCCAATTCGCGCGAGGCGCTGTTGCTGCGCACCATCGAAGAGCTGCGCTTCGACCAGATCGCCCGCGTCATGCAGATCGATCAGCCCGAAGCCGAAGAGCTGGTCGAGATCGCCCTGAACGAGATGAGCAGCGCCTTGCAGGGCAATGTCATGGTGATCGAGGACGAGATGATCATCGCCATGGACCTGAAAGGAATCGTGCAGGCGATGGGCCATACCGTCACCGGCGTCGCGCGCACGCATCGTCAGGCGATCGAACTGGCCGGATCGTCGCGCCCCGACCTGATCCTGGCCGACATCCAGCTGGCCGACGGATCGTCCGGCATCGATGCGGTGAACGAATTGCTGCGCGATCTGGGCGATATTCCGGTGATCTTCATCACCGCGTTCCCCGAGCGCCTGCTGACCGGCGACCGTCCCGAACCCGCCTTCCTGATCTCAAAGCCCTACAGCGAGGAACAGGTCCGCTCGGCCGTCAGTCAGGCGATGTTCTTTGCCTCGACCGAGGGGATGGAGGCCTGATGCGGGGCGGCCGCCTTATTCGGCGGCCACCTCCTCGCGGGCGCGGCGCGCGGCGCGGATACGATTGCGCCGCGCCAGTTCGACATTGATCAGCGCGCCCAGCAGGACCGAGAATCCGGCCAGATAGAACCACATCAGCAGCGCCACGACCGTCCCGATCGAGCCATAGATGCGGTTATAGCTGTTGAAGCTGCCCAGATAGGCCGAGAACGCCATCGACGCCGCCGCCCACAGGATCGCGGCGAACAGCGCGCCCCAGGTAAAGACCGGGGTGCGCGGCGTCTTGACGTTCGGGCCATAGCGATACAGCACCCCGATCCCGACGATGACCAGGGTGAACATCGCCGCCCACGGCAACGCCGCCACCAGCCAGGCGCGGGCCGGGCCGAGGACCAGATAATTCAGCAGGATCGGCACGATCACGATGGTCGCCAGCCCGGCCAGCGAGATCCCCACGATGGCCAGCGTCAGCCCATAGGCCAGCACGAACCCGAAGATCGTCGAATGGCCGCGCACGCCATAGGCCGCGTTCAGCCCGCGCACCAGCGCATCGACGCCCGCACGCGCCGCCACCGTCGCCACCATGAACGAGATGAAGGACGCCCACCCGATGCTGGTCCGCCCGGTCGAGGTCAGGGATTCGACCTGCGTGTCGATCAGCCCGGCCGCGCCGTCGGGCAGGAATTCATGCGCCACGTCCAGATAGGTCATGATCACGATGGGATCGAACCACAGGCTCCACAGGGCGATGATGGCGGCCAGACCGGGAAAGACCGCGAACATGGCGTAAAACGCCACGCCGGCCGCGATCAGACCCATGTGGATCTTGTCCATCCGTTCGAAGATGGCCGCCCAGAAACCCCAGATGTCTCGAAGAAGATCCAGCATGCGTCCCTTTTCGCCGTCCGGTCCAGCATGTGCCGGGCCACGACGCGGCGCAACCCTGCAACGTCATGTCATCAGCCGCGCCCAGATCGACCCCTCGCCCAGTTTCTGCACGAATTCGGCATGGGCCTGCGCCTCGGCCGGGGTGATGCGGGGGGCCAGCGGCGCGGGCCGGGTCGCGCGGCGCGGGCGGGTGGCGGCAGGATCGCCGGTCGCGTGCGCTTGTCCGGGCCGATGGTCCAGCACCAGATCCGGTTGCCTGCCGCCGATCAGTTCCAGATACACCTCGGCCAGCAATTCGGAATCCAGCAGCGCCCCGTGCAGGTCGCGGCCCGAATTGTCGACGCCGAACCGCCGGCACAGCGCATCCAGCGACGAGGGCGAGCCGGGATATTTCTCGCGCGCAAGCGCCAGCGTGTCCAGCGCGCGGCTCCATGGCAGGGTCGGAAAGCCTGCGCGGCGCAGTTCGGCGTTCAGGAATTTCATGTCGAAACTGGCGTTGTGGATTACCAGCCGGGCATCTTCGGCGATGAAATCGACGAAACCCTGCGCAATCTCGGCAAAGCGGGGCTTGTCGCGCAGGAAATCGTCGCCCAGCCCGTGAATCTCGAACGCCTCTTGCGGCATCGGACGTTCGGGGTTGATATAGACGTGAAAGGTCCGGCCGGTGGGCAGGTGGTTCATCAGCTCGATCGCCCCGATCTCGACGATCCGGTCGCTTTTGTCGGCGTCGAAGCCGGTGGTTTCCGTATCCAGCACGATTTCACGCATTGCTGACCTCGGTGCAGATCCGTTCGACCGCCGCGCGCGCCGCCTCCAGCGTGTCGGTGGGGATGATCCAGTCGGCGCGGGCGCGTTTTTCCGTGTCGGGCATCTGGCGGGCCAGGATCATCTGAAATGTCTCTTCGGTCATTCCGGGGCGCGCCAGAACGCGCTGTCGCTGCCTCTCGGCATCGGTCGAGACCACGGCGACCCCGTCCACCTGATCCTGATAGCCGCCTTCGAACAGCAAGGGAATATCGAGGATCACCAGATCGCGGTCCCGGTGCCGCTCGATAAAGTCCATGCGGTCGGCGGCGACCAGCGGATGCACGATCCGTTCAAGCCGAGCCAACGCGCGGGGATCGGATGCCAGCGCGGCCTTCAGCGCGGTGCGGTCGATCGCGCCCTCGCGCAGCGCGTCGGGAAAGGCGGCCGCGACCGGCGCCACCGCCGCCCCGCCTGCGGCATACAGCCGATGCACCGCCTCATCCGCGTCCCAGACCGGGTGGCCCAGATCGCGAAACATCTGCGCGGTCGTGGATTTTCCCATGCCGATGCCGCCGGTCAGTCCCAGAAGATAGGTCATGCCAGAACCGCCTGACGGGTTTCCTCGTCAACCTCGGGGCGGCGTCCGAACCAGCGTTCGAATCCGGGCGCGGCCTGATGCAGCAGCATCCCCAGACCGTCCACGATCTGACAGCCGCGCGCCTGCGCCTGGGCCAGGAACGGCGTCATCAGCGGGGTATAGACCAGATCGGTGACCAGCGCGCTGTCGGGCAGGGCATCCAGCGGCACGCGCAGCGCCTGTTTGCCGTCCATGCCCAGCGCCGTCGCGTTCACCACCGTCGCCGCATCTTCCAGCATGTGGCCCGCCTGCACCCAGTCATAGACCACCACCCGCGTCCCGAATTCAGCCCTGATCCGGTCGGCGCGCAGCCGGGTGCGGTTGGCGATCCGCAATTCGGTCACGCCGCTGTCCAGCAGCGAGGCAACCACCGCCCGCGCCGCACCGCCCGCGCCGATCACGGCGGCCGGTCCCGCATCGGGCCGCCAGTGCGGCGCGTTCTGCATCAGATTGGCGATGAAGCCGTAACCGTCTGTGTTGTCGGCGTGAATCCCGCCATCGGGGCGAAAGATCAGCGTGTTCGCCGCCCCGATCAGCGCCGCGCGATCGGTGACGGCATCGGCCAGCGCCAGCACGGCCTCCTTGTGCGGGATGGTGACGTTGACGCCTGCAAAGCCCGCGCGCGGCAGGATGCGCAGCACTTCGGCCAGATGCTGGGGCATTACCGGCATCGGCACGTAGTGACCCGCGAGTCCGTAATGCCGCAGCCAGTGCCCGTGCAAAAGCGGAGAGCGCGAATGCGCGACCGGCATGCCGATCACCCCGGCAAGCGGCGCATGGTCGATCCGGGCAGAAACGCTGTCATCGGTCATCGAACACATCCTGACTGTCCCCAAGATTGGCGCAGACTAGGCCGCAACGGGCACGGAAAAAAGACCCGCGCCCCGGTTTCGCCGCTGGTCGCGGCGATTGTGGATGAAACCGGGGAAAAACCTGTGCGGCGGGCGGGGGTAAGCGGGGGTCCGGTCGAAACAGCCGCGATCCGGGCCGGAACCGATGCAGAACGCGGGACCGCGATCCACAGGTGGAAAAAGCGCGGACGGGGCGCTGTATCTGTGTGGAAAAGCGAAGATGCCGCAACTGATCCACAGATTTATCCACACGGTAAGCCATTGTTACTGCAACAATTATCCGACAAAATTATGCGATTTTCCGCAGCTATCCACATTCCGTCAGACTGTGGAACACATGGCCAAAACCCGCACAATCCCGCGATCCACAGCCCCTACTGCAACAACATTCCCTTTTCTTTACTTCTTATTTAAGAGGATGGCCGACGAGGGATTTGCATGACCGACCTGCTGACCAGCCTCTACCCCTATGTAAAGGCGTTTCACATCATGGCAGTGATTTCGTGGATGGCAGGGCTTTTCTATCTGCCGCGCCTGTTCGTCTATCACGCCGAGCGCGGCGGGACTGGGGTAGAGCCGGTCGGCAGCTTCATCATCATGGAAGACAAGCTGCTGTGCGTGATCATGCGCCCGGCCATGATCGCGACATGGCTGAGCGGGCTGTGCCTTGTCCTGACGCCGGGCATCGTCGCCTGGTCGCTTCTGTGGCCGTGGGTCAAGGCCGCCAGCGTGCTGGCGATGACCTGGTTTCATCTGTGGTGCGGGTCCGAACGGATGCGGATGAAGGCGGGAAAGACGCAGGCGGGCCGTCGATACAGGATAATGAACGAGGTTCCGACGCTGCTGATGATCGTCATCGTGTTGTCGGTGATCGTCAAATACTGACCGCTGCGCATTGACTCAGGCCGGATTCGGTCCTATCTGGCGCGGAACCCCGGCCGTCCGGCGCGGGAATCCCCGTTATGACGTTTCTGGAAGCCGTGTCTCTGCTGCGGCGTTTGGGTGAGTATACCATGAGCGAAGATCGCCTCAACCTGTCTGAACTGAAGGCGAAAAGCCCTGCCGACCTGCTGTCGATGGCAGAGGAATGGGAAATCGAGAACGCCTCGACCATGCGCAAGGGCGAGATGATGTTCTCGATCCTGAAAGAGCATGCGGAAGAAGGCTGGGACATCGGCGGCGAAGGCGTGTTGGAGGTCGTGCAGGACGGCTTTGGCTTCCTGCGCTCGACCGAGGCGAACTATCTGCCCGGCCCCGACGACATCTATGTCAGCCCCGACATGATCCGTCTGCACGCCCTGCGCACCGGCGACAGCGTCGAGGGCGTGATCCGTGCACCCGGCGAGAACGAACGTTATTTCGCGCTGACCAAGGTCGAGAAGATCAACTTCGAAGATCCCGCCAAGGCGCGCCACAAGGTCGCCTTCGACAACCTGACGCCGCTGTATCCCGATGAGCGGCTGAACATGGAAATCGAGGACCCGACGATCAAGGATCGCAGCGCACGGATCATCGATCTGGTCGCCCCGATCGGCAAGGGTCAGCGTTCCCTGATCGTGGCGCCGCCGCGCACGGGCAAGACGGTGCTGTTGCAGAACATCGCCCATTCGATCGAGCGCAACCATCCCGAATGCTATCTGATCGTGCTGCTGATCGACGAACGCCCCGAAGAAGTGACCGACATGCAGCGCAGCGTGCGCGGCGAGGTCATTTCCTCGACCTTCGACGAACCGGCCAGCCGGCACGTCGCCGTCAGTGAAATGGTGATCGAAAAAGCCAAGCGTCTGGTCGAGCATAAGCGAGATGTTGTTATTCTTCTGGATTCGATCACCAGACTTGGTAGGGCGTTCAACACGGTCGTGCCAAGTTCCGGCAAGGTTCTGACGGGCGGCGTCGACGCGAACGCACTGCAACGGCCCAAGCGGTTCTTCGGCGCGGCGCGGAACATCGAAGAGGGCGGTTCGCTGACCATCATCGCCACGGCGCTGATCGACACCGGGTCGCGGATGGACGAGGTCATTTTCGAGGAATTCAAGGGCACCGGCAACAGCGAGATCGTGCTGGACCGCAAGGTCGCCGACAAGCGCGTCTTCCCGGCGATGGATATCCTCAAATCCGGGACGCGGAAGGAAGAATTGCTGGTCGATGCGAAGGATCTGCAAAAGACCTATCTGCTGCGCCGGATCCTGAATCCGATGGGCACGACCGATGCCGTCGAGTTCCTGATTTCCAAGCTGAAGCAGACAAAGACGAATGCCGAGTTCTTCGACTCGATGAACGCCTAACGGGGACGTGATGGAGCTTGTGTTTGCCGAAGCCACCCCGCCCGGGCGGGGGGGCGTCTCGGTCGTTCGCATCAGCGGCGCGGGTGCGCGACAGGCGGCGGAGCGGTTGGCCGGTCCGCTGCCGCGCGCCCGCCACGCCTATTTCCGGGTTCTGACCTGCGAAGGGGAGGAGCTGGACCGGGCGCTGGTGATGTGGTTCGAGGCCGGGTCGAGCTTCACCGGCGAAGAGGTCGCGGAGCTGCATCTGCACGGCGCACCGGTCATCGTGCGGCGGCTGACCCGGGCCCTTCTGGATCGCGGCCTGCGTCAGGCCGAGGCCGGCGAGTTTACGCGGCGCGCATTTTTGAACGGGCGCCTGGATCTGGCCGAGGTCGAAGGGCTGGGCGATCTTCTGGAGGCCGAGACGGAGGCGCAGCGGCGGCTTGCGCTGCGCGCGGCGGGGGGTGAGTTGAGCCGGAAGGCCGACGAATGGCGCGCCCTGCTGATCCGGGCCGGGGCGTTGGTCGAGGCCAGCGTGGATTTCGCGGATGAGGATATTCCCGATGAGGTGCCATCGGAGGTTTTCGATCTGCTGGCGCAGCTGCGCGCCGATCTGGACCGGCAGCTTGATGGATTCCCCGCGGCTGAACGGCTGCGATCGGGCTTTGAGGTCGCGATTATCGGTGCGCCGAATGCAGGGAAGTCCAGCCTGATCAACAGGATCGCACGGCGCGAGGTTGCGCTAGTTTCCGAGATCGCAGGGACGACGCGGGATGTGATCGAGTTGCGCATCGATCTGAATGGGATCGCCGTGACGCTGCTGGACACGGCCGGGTTGCGCGACACCAGCGATCACGTCGAAGGCCTGGGCGTGTCCCGCGCCAGGCAACGCGCCCGCGCGGCGGATATCCGGGTTCATGTGTCGCCATCGGGGGACCTGGACGGGGAGTTGTGGTCGGACGGCGATCTGGTGGTGCGCAGCAAATCCGATCTGGCCGATGGCGGAACCGGTCTACCAGTGTCTTCGATGACCGGCGAAGGAGTTTCCGAACTGCTTGCCGCGCTGGATGCGGCCCTGCGGGCGCGAACTGCCGGTGCCGGTCTGTTCAGCCATGAGCGGCAGGTGAGGGCGCTGGATGATGCGCGCCGGGCGCTGACGGGGGTCGGTGGCCAGCCGCCGGAGTTGATTGCCGAGGCGATTCGTCAAGTCTCTGCTTCGTTGGATAGGCTGCTTGGCAGAATCGGCGCGGAAGATTATCTGGATGTCATATTCGCGCAATTCTGCGTCGGAAAATGAAAGGTGTTTCACGTGAAACATTTTGATGTCATTGTCACAGGAGGCGGGCACGCGGGGACCGAGGCCGCGTCGGCGGCTGCGCGGATGGGCGTCAGGACGGCGCTGGTGACGATGCAAAAGGACGATCTGGGAGCCTTGTCCTGCAACCCGGCGATCGGAGGGCTTGGAAAAGGCCATCTGGTGCGAGAGATCGACGCGATGGACGGTGCGATGGGTCGTCTTGCGGATAGCGCTGGCATTCAGTTTCGGCTGCTGAACCGTCGCAAGGGGCCGGCCGTCCAAGGTCCGCGCGCGCAGATGGATCGGCGACTCTATCGCGCGGCCGCGAGCGATTTTCTGTCGCGTCACGACAACCTGACGCTGATCTATGGCGAGGTCGCGGAGCTGACAAGCGACGGCACCTCTGTTCATGGAGTTGTGCTGGCGGATGGGACGGCCCTGCTTTCGGACGCGGTGGTGCTGACGACCGGAACGTTCCTCAATGGGATCATCCATATAGGTGACGAAAGTCGGGCTGCCGGGCGCTGGGGAAACGCTGCGTCCAGAAATCTTGCGGCCTCTCTGCTGCGTTTCGACCTGCCGCTGGGCCGGCTGAAGACCGGCACGCCGCCGCGCCTGTCGGGCCGCAGCATCGACTGGGACCGTCTTGAAAAACAGCCGGGCGACGACAGCCCGACGATGTTCTCGTATCTCAGCTCAACCCCGGTCGCGCCGCAGATTTCCTGCGCGATCACTCATACGAACCCCGACACGCATCGGATCATCCGAGAAAATCTGACGCGCTCTGCCATGTATGGCGGACAGATCTCGGGGCGCGGGCCGCGTTATTGTCCCTCGATCGAGGATAAGGTCGTTCGCTTTCCGGATAAGTCGTCACATCAGATCTTTCTGGAGCCGGAAGGGCTGGGCGATGATACCGTCTATCCGAACGGGATCTCGACCTCGCTGCCGGCCGACATTCAAACGGAATATATCCGTTCAATCGTCGGCCTGGAAAACGCACAGATCGTTCAGCCTGGATACGCCGTCGAGTATGACTATGTCGACCCGCGCGCGCTGGATCAGACGCTGAAGCTTCGCGATGTCGAGGGTCTCTATCTTGCCGGGCAGATCAACGGCACCACGGGCTATGAAGAGGCTGCCGCCCAGGGCTTAGTGGCCGGGCTGAATGCCGCGCTTCGGGTGAAAGGCAGCGCGCCGGCCGCGTTCAGCAGGACCGACAGCTATATCGGGGTGATGATCGACGACCTCACCACGAACGGGGTGACCGAACCGTATCGCATGTTCACATCGCGCGCTGAGTTTCGACTGACCCTGCGGGCGGATAATGCCGATCAGCGCCTGACGCCCGTGGCGATGGATCTGGGCTGCGTCAGCGAGGCGCGGCGCGAAAGCTTCGGGCGGCGTCAGGCCGCCTATGTTGAAGCCCGCGCCGTGGCAGAACAGCGGACGTTTTCGCCCAGTCAGCTTCAGAATTTCGGCGTCCATGTCCGTCTGGATGGACAGGCAAGGTCTGTCTTCACGCTGCTGGGAACGGACACCGTGGACGAAGTGCTCCTTTACTCGCTGGCACCAGAACTTCGTAGATTCCCTGACGATACACTGCAACAGCTGCGCAACGACGCGCTTTACCATCAATACAGCGATCGCCAGGCACGTGACGCTGCCGTGCTGCGCGCTGATGAGGCCATCGAACTGCCGTCGGACCTCGATTATACCTCAGTCTCCGGCCTTTCCTCCGAACTTCGCGTGAAGCTGGCCGAGGCGCGACCGACTACGCTGGCCGCGGCATCGCGGATCGAGGGGATGACACCGGCGGCGCTGACGCTGCTGGTGGCGCTGGCGCGACTGGCAAAGCGCCGCTCCGCATGACCATCGATGTTTCACGTGAAACAGAGGAACGGCTGGACGATTATGCGGCGCTGATTCGAAAGTGGAACCCGCGCATCAACCTCGTGGCGCCGGCGACGCTCCCGGATCTGCGCCAACGCCACATCGACGACTGCCTGCAAATCGCACACCACGCGAAGCCCGTGTCCGGCCTTTGGGCCGATCTTGGCAGCGGCGGCGGCCTGCCCGGTCTGGTCGTGGCCATTGCATTTCAAGGTCGCGCGATCCGGTTCACCTTGGTGGAAAGCGATCAGCGCAAGGCCGCATTCCTGCGCACCGCGATCCGGCAGCTGGATCTTGCCGACACAACTGTCCTTTCTTCGCGCATCGAAGCGCTGGAACCCCTGAAAGCCGATCACATATCCGCACGGGCGCTTGCCCCGCTGCCCCGCCTTATGGCATATCTGGACAGGCATCTGGCGATTGACGGGCGGGCTTGGCTGATGAAGGGCGAACAATGGCGATCCGAGGTCGCCGAGGCGCGGAAGCACTGGAACTTTACCGCCGACGTGTTTCCAAGCGCGACAAAGTCCGGAGCCGCCATCATCAATATCAGCGGAGTCTCCCATGTCTGATCGCAATATCGTGGCCATCGCCAACCAGAAGGGCGGGGTCGGCAAGACGACCACGGCGATCAATCTGGGTGCGGCGCTTGCGCAGGCAGGCCATCCGACCATCCTCATCGACCTCGATCCGCAGGGCAATGCCTCGACCGGGCTGGGCATCGATGCGGAACGTCGACAGCGCACCGTCTATGACCTGCTTGCAGGCCCGGAGTCTCTGTCCGAATGCGCCATCGACACAGATGTCCCCCTGTTGCAGATCGTGCCCGCCACCCCGGATCTCTCTTCGGCCGATGTCGAACTGTCTCAGACGACCGAACGGACGCGCCTTCTGCGTCGCAAGCTGGACCGGGCGCCCAAGGGCAGCATCATCCTGATCGACTGTCCTCCCGCCCTTGGCCTGCTGACGGTCAACGCGATGGTGGCCGCAGACAGCGTTCTGGTGCCCTTGCAGGCTGAGTTCTATGCGCTGGAGGGGTTGTCGCAGCTGCTGACGACCGTCAAGCAGGTGCGTCAGACGGCGAATCCCGATCTGCGCATCAACGGGGTGCTGCTGACCATGTCAGATTACCGCAACAACCTGTCGCAACAGGTCGAGGCGGATGCGCGCGCCACACTGGCAGATCTGGTCTATCCCACCGTCATTCCGCGGAATGTGCGCGTGTCCGAGGCGCCGTCCCACGCCCAACCCGTCCTGGACTACGATCCTGCATCCAAGGGCAGCATCGCCTATCGCAAATTCGCCGCCGAGTTCGCGGCGCGTCTCAACCTGGTCGCGGAAGAGGTCTGAACCATGTCCGACAGCAAAACCGCCAAGCGCGGACTGGGCCGCGGCCTTTCGGCGCTGATGGCCGATGTCGAATTGTCCACGCCGGCGGCCGAGACCGCCGGACGCGATCGTACGATGATCCCGATCGAACAGCTGACCGCGAACCCCGATCAGCCGCGCCGCAGTTTCGATCCGCAGGCTTTGCAAGAACTTGCCGATTCGCTGAAGACTCGCGGCGTACTTCAGCCCCTGATCGTGCGTCCGCATCCGGCCGATGACGGCCTGTATCAGATCGTCGCTGGCGAACGGCGGTGGCGCGCGGCGCAGATGGCGCAGCTGCACGAACTGCCGGTCATTATCCGCGATTTGTCCGATACCGAGGTTCTGGAAGTCGCGATCATCGAAAATATCCAGCGCGCCGACCTGAACGCGATCGAAGAGGCGGCGTCTTTTCGGCAATTGATGGATCGCTTTGGCCATACGCAGGAAAGACTGGCCGAGGCGCTGAACAAAAGCCGCAGCCACATCGCCAATCTTCTTCGACTGCTGAACCTGCCCGATCCGGTTCAGGATCTGGTCAAGGACGGCAAGCTGTCGGCCGGTCACGCCCGCGCCCTGATCACTGCGTCGAATCCCGGCCTTCTTGCCCGCAAGGTAATCGAAAAGGGCATGTCCGTCCGCGAAACCGAAGATCTGGTGCGCAGGCAGGCGCAGCCCGAATCGGCGCCGCGCAGGCCGTCAACCCGGCGGGCCGAGAAGGACGCCGATACCCGCGCCCTGGAATCGGATCTGTCCGCGCAACTGAAAATGGCCGTCTCGATCAACCACGCCGGGATGGATGGCGGAACCGTCTCCATCACCTATCGCGACCTCGATCAGCTTGACCGGCTGTGCCAGCTTCTGGGCGGCCACAACTGATACATGTGGGATCTATCGGGCGAGAAACACTATATCTAGTATCTTACTTCGGGCCGGCTGGCCACATATATGCCGACAGCCGTGCACACCGCCGCCTGTCCGCCGACGATCCACAACGGCAGACCCAACCACCAGGTGAAGACGACGCCGGCCGTCATCGCGCCAAGCGCCCAGATCTTTGCGGGCCGGCTGATCGCCCCCCGCTCTTGCCAGGCGCGAACGGGCGGGCCGTAGGTGGGATGATCCATGATCTTCTGGCGCAGCCGCGGAGAGCTGCGCGCGAATGCCCAGGCCGCCACCAGCAGAAAGGGAACGGTCGGCATCACCGGCAGCGCGATGCCGATGATGGCCAGCCCCAGAAACAGCGCGCCGAGGGCGAACCAGACACGGCGCATGGTCAGGCCGCAAGCTGCCGCAGGATCGCGTTCAGGACCGGCCGCCCGGTTCGGGTCGCGGCCAGCCGCCCCGCATCGCGGCGCACCATGCCCAGCTCCTCCAGCTCCGCGACGGCGCGTGCGGACAAGGGCACACCGGCCAAGCGCGCATAACGCGCCTCGTCCATGCCTTCGGCCAGCCGCATCGACATCAACAGATACTCCAAGGCCTGCTCATCCGGGGGAAGGAACGTCCGCAGCGACTCGCCCGTTCCGTCGCGCTCGACCGCGTGCAGCCATTCACCGGGCATCCGATGGGCCTCGGTGGCGTGGCGGCCCTGCGGCAGGGTGATGCGCCCATGCGCGCCGGGGCCCACGGCGGCCCAGTCACCCTGCCGCCAATAGATCAGGTTGTGCCGGCTTTCCGCGTCCGCCGCTGCGTGATTCGAGGTTTCATAGCCCGCCATGCCCGCGCCCGCGCAAATATCCTGCGTGTCCAGATACATGTCCGCAGCCAGATCGTCGTCGGGCAGATCGCGCAGCCGGCCCGCCGCCGCCCGCGCGCCGAAGGCGGTGTCCGGCTCGATGGTCAGCTGATACAGCGACAGATGATCGACCGCCATCGAAAACGCCTCGCTCAATTCGGCGCGCCAGTCATCGCGGCTCTGGTTCTGGCGCGCATAGATCAGATCAAAGCTGACCCGCGCGAAACTGTCGCGCGCGACATCGAACGCCGCCCGCGCCTCCGCGACCGAATGCAGCCGCCCCAGACGCCGCAGATCGTCGTCGTTCAGCGCCTGCACGCCCATCGACAGCCGGTTCACGCCCGCCTCGGCATAACCCGCAAAGCGGGTCTTTTCGACGCTGGTCGGATTGGCCTCAAGCGTGATCTCGATATCGTTGGCAAAACCCCACGCCGCCCGCGCGGCGCGCAGCACCGTGTCCACCGTCTCGGGCAGCATCAAGGACGGCGTACCGCCGCCGAAAAAGATGCTGCCCAGATGCCGGCCCGGCAATTCGTCGCCCAGACGCGCGATCTCGGACGACAGGGCCGCGGCCCATCGGGACTGGTCGATCCGGTCCGTGACATGGCTGTTGAAGTCGCAGTAAGGGCATTTCGCCGCGCAGAACGGCCAATGCACGTAAAGCCCGAACCCGCCGTCGCGCCAGTCGTCGGGCGCGGCTGCGCCGATTGCGGCGCAGGAATTGTCGGGCAGGGGGTCAGGCAAAACAGGCCCCGATCATGCGATTCACGGCAAGCGCGCGATGGCTGAGGCTGTTCTTCTGCTCGGCCGACATCTCGGCCAATGTCTGCTGGTGGCCGTCCGGCATGAAGATCGGATCGTATCCGTGCCCCTCGGCGCCGCGCGGCGGCCAGACGACCTGCCCCGGCAGGACGCCTTCGAACACCTCGTCATGCCCGTCGGGCCACATCAGCACCAGGGTGCAGCGGAACTGGGCGCGGCGCGGCTGGGGCGCGTTCGCGGCCTCCAGCCTTTCCCATGTCCGCGCCATCGCCACGCTGAAATCCCGGCCCTGTCCGGTCTCGGCCCAGTCGGCGGTGTGCACGCCCGGCGCGCCGTCCAGCGCATCGACGCAGATGCCGCTGTCATCGGCCAGCGCGGGCAAACCCGTCGCCGTCACCGCCGCGCGCGCCTTGATCCGGGCATTGCCGACGAAACTGTCCTCGGTCTCGGCCGGCTCGTCCAGCCCGGCCTCGGCCGCGCCGACCGCCTCGACGCCGTAAGGTGCCAGCAGCGCCCGCATCTCGGCCAGCTTGCCGGCGTTATGGGTCGCGACCAGCAGGCGTTTTTCGGCAAACCGCCTCATGCAAGCGCCGCCTTCTGCGCCGCGACCAGATCCGCAATCCCGCTTTCGGCCAGGTCCAGAAGCTGCCCCATCTCGTCGCGGCTGAAGGTCGCGCCCTCGGCCGACATCTGCACCTCGATCAGCCGGGGCTTGCCGGTCATCACGAAATTGCCGTCCGTGCCGGCCTCGCTGTCCTCGGCATAGTCCAGATCGACCACCGGCTGGCCGGCATAGATGCCGCAGCTGACCGCGGCCACGTGATCCATGATCGGATCGCCGGTGACCGCGCCGGCCTTGATCAGCTTGTTCACGGCCAGGCGCAGCGCGACCCAGCCCCCGGTGATCGCGGCGCAGCGCGTGCCGCCATCGGCCTGGATCACGTCGCAGTCGACGGTGATCTGGCGTTCGCCCAATGCCACGCGGTCGATGCCCGCGCGCAGGCTGCGCCCGATCAGGCGCTGGATCTCTTGCGTGCGGCCCGATTGCTTGCCCTGCGCGGCCTCGCGCCGGTTGCGGGTGTTGGTGGCGCGCGGCAGCATTCCGTATTCGGCCGTGACCCAGCCAAGCCCGGTGCCCTTCAGGAAACGCGGCGGATTGTCCTCGATACTGGCCGAACACAGGACATGCGTGTCGCCGCAGCGGATCAGACAGGACCCCTCTGCGTGCCGCATCACCCCGGTTTCGATTGAAATCGGGCGCATTTGGCTTAGATTCCGGCCTGAGGGGCGCATCTGGCATCCTTTCGCTAAGATCTGGCTGCCAGATACAGGGCCGCGCCCCGGTCACGCAAGCCCGTGAGGGATATGAGCCAGGAATCGCTGCTTTCGGAACTCAACGACCGCTCCCGCGAGGTGTTTCGCCGGGTGGTCGAGACCTATCTGGAAACGGGTGAGCCGGTGGGGTCGCGGACCCTGTCGCGGGCGCTGTCGGAAAAGGTCAGCGCGGCGACGATCCGCAACGTGATGCAGGATCTGGAATTCATGGGGCTGCTGGACAGCCCGCATGTCTCGGCCGGGCGGCTGCCGTCGCAGATGGGGCTGCGGCTGTTCGTGGACGGCATGATGGAGATCGACACCGTCGCCCCCACCGACCGCGCCGCCATCGACCAGACGCTGGGCAACGACGATCCCGACACCGGGCTGTTGCTGGACCGGGTCAGCACCGCGCTCAGCTCGATCACCCGCGGCGCATCGCTGGTGCTGATGCCGAAACACGAGGCGCCGATCCGCCATATCGAATTCGTCAGCCTGGCGCCCGACCGCGCGCTGGTGGTGCTGGTCTTTGCCGACGGCCATGTCGAAAACCGCATCTTTACGCCGCCGCCCGGTCAGACACCCTCGTCCATGCGCGAGGCCGGCAACTTCCTGAACGCGATGGCCGAGGGCCGGACGCTGGCCGAATTGCGGTCCCAGATCGGCCAGCAGATCGCCGCCAAGCGGCGCGAGCTGGACGTGCTGGCGGCCGAGCTGGTCGAATCCGGGCTGGCGCTGTGGGACGGCGAGACGGCCGATCCGCGCCTGATCGTGCGCGGCCGCGCCAATCTGCTGGAACGCGAGGCGGCCGATCTGGACCGGATCCGGGTGCTGTTCGACGATCTGGAACGCAAGCGCGACATCGTCGAATTTCTGGAACTGACCGAAAGCGGCGATGGCGTGCGCATCTTCATCGGATCGGAAAACAAGCTTTTCTCGCTTTCGGGTTCCGCTTTGGTAGTTTCTCCCTATATGAATGCCGACCGAAAGATTGTGGGTGCGGTGGGCGTGATCGGACCGACACGGCTGAACTATGGCCGGATCGTGCCGATCGTCGATTACACCGCGCAGCTGGTCGGCCGGGTCTTGTCCGGCCGGAAAGGATGAGTTTGAGAATGACCGAGCAGAACGAACAGCCGACCGACGAGACGATTGAAGATCCGCTGGCCGATCCCGCAGATGACGAGATCGCGCGGCTGACCGCCGAACGCGACCAGTTCCGCGACAAGTGGATGCGCGCCCTGGCCGATGCCGAGAACGCGCGCAAGCGCGCCGAAAAGGATCGCCGCGACGCCGAACAATATGGCGGCTCGCGGCTGGCGCGCGATCTGCTGCCGGTCCACGACGCGCTGAACCGCGCGCTCGAGGCGGCGGGCGAGGAACAGCGCAGCGCGGCGGCCGGCCTGCTGGAAGGGGTCGAACTGACCCTGCGCGAATTGTCGAACGTGTTCTCCAAGCACGGCATCACCATCATCACGCCCAAGCCCGGCGACAAATTCGACCCGACATGGCACGAAGCCATGTTCGAGGCGGCGGTGCCCGGCACCGTCGCGGGCGAGATCATCCAGATCATGGAAAACGGCTTTGCCCTGCACGACCGGCTTCTGCGCCCCGCAAAGGTCGGCGTCAGCTCGACCCCGGCAAGCTGAGCCGTGGCAAGCTGAACCCCCTCGCGCGCCCCGTCATCGCCGGGGCGCTGCCACCTTCCGCCGACTTGCCGATTCTTCCCGTCCGGGCCACGCTGAAGGCGACAATCGGTCTAGCGAAGGGAAGGGACCATGGCCAACACAGACGCGGTCCGAATACATCCCGCCGTCGATGACGGCGTCGCGCGGGGCGATCCGGGCTTCTCCGGCGGCGTGCTGACCTGTCACTGCGCCAGCGATCCGGTCAAGCTGCGGATCGGCGCGCAGACCGCCCACAACCATGTCTGCGGCTGCACCAAATGCTGGAAACCGGAGGGCGCGATCTTCAGCCAGGTGGCGGTGGTGTCGCGCGACGCGGTCGAGATCGTCCAGAACGGCGACAAGCTTGAGGTGGTCGATGCCGACGCGCCCATCCGGCGCTTTCGGTGCCGCGATTGCGGCGTGCACATGTATGGCCGGATCGAGAACAAGGATCACCCGTTCTACGGCCTCGATTTCGTCCACACCGAACTGTCCGCCGAGACCGGCTGGCCCGCGCCCGAATTCGCGGCCTTCGTCAGTTCGGTGATCGAATCGGGCGTCGATCCGGCGCGGATGGACGGGATCAGGTCGCGGCTGCGCGAATTGGGGCTTGAACCCTATGACGCGCTGTCGCCACCGCTGATGGACGCGATCGCCACCCATATCGCCAAACGCTCTGGCGCGCTGCCTGCTTGACGCGGGCGGTGCCGGAACTCACACATCTGACAGGGGGTCGTCCGAACCGGCCCCCTTGGCCATGACCCGCAAGCCGACCGAACCGAGAGGAGAGCGAAGATGAAAACCCGTGCCGCCATAGCCTTCGAGGCAGGCAAACCGCTGGAAGTGATGGAGGTCAATCTTGCCGGCCCGAAAGAGGGTGAGGTTCTGGTCGAGATCAAGGCGACCGGCATCTGCCACACCGACGAATTCACCCGCTCGGGCGAGGACCCCGAAGGGCTGTTCCCCGCGATCCTGGGCCATGAGGGTGCCGGCGTCGTGGTCGAGGTCGGGGCGGGCGTGACATCGGTCAGGCCCGGCGATCACGTCATCCCGCTCTATACCCCCGAATGTCGGGAATGCGCCTCGTGCCTGTCGGGCAAGACCAATCTGTGCACGCGCATCCGCGCAACGCAGGGGCAGGGGCTGATGCCCGACGGCACCAGCCGCTTCAGCCTGGATGACGGCACGCCGATCCATCACTACATGGGCTGTTCGACCTTCTCGAACTTTACCGTGCTGCCCGAAATCGCGGTCGCCAAGGTGCGGCAGGACGCGCCGTTCGACAAGATCTGCTATATCGGCTGCGGCGTGACCACCGGCATCGGCGCGGTCATCAACACCGCCAAGGTGGAAATCGGCGCCAAGGCGGTGGTGTTCGGGCTGGGCGGGATCGGTCTGAACGTCATTCAGGGGCTGCGCCTGGCCGGGGCCGACATGATCATCGGCGTGGATTTGAACGACGACAAGAAAGAGATGGCCGAGCGTTTCGGCATGACCCATTTCATCAACCCGAAGAATGTCGAGAACGTGGTGCAGGAAATCGTCGAGATGACGAAAACCCCGTTCGACCAGATCGGCGGCGCCGATTACAGCTTCGATGCCACCGGCAACGTCAAGGTGATGCGCGACGCGCTGGAATGCACCCATCGCGGCTGGGGCGTGTCGGTCATCATCGGCGTCGCGCCTGCGGGGGCCGAAATCAGCACGCGCCCCTTCCAGCTTGTCACCGGCCGGGTCTGGAAAGGCACCGCCTTTGGCGGCGCGCGCGGGCGCACCGACGTGCCGCGGATCGTGGACTGGTACATGGACGGCAAGATCCAGATCGACCCGATGATCACCCACACCATGCCGCTGGCCGACATCAACAAGGGGTTCGAGCTGATGAACAAGGGCGAATCCATCCGCTCGGTCGTCCTTTACTGATCCTTCCTCGCTGCTTAGGTAATCAGACGGCGGGGCCACGGTCCCGCCGTCGCCATGAGAACAACAAGGAGCAGGCCGATGCGGCATCAGTGGCTGGACGACGACGACGATGACGATGATGACGACGACCACCCGCGCAAGGGCGACAAGGATGGCGGGCTTGGCCTGCCCGAGGGCGACAAGATCGGCAAGCTCTACTTCAAGTCGCGCACGGTGATCGTCGCCGGCGCGATCACCGACAAGCTGGCGCAGCGCACCGTCGCCCATCTTCTGGCCCTGGCCGAGGACAGCGACGAGCCGATCAACATGCTGATCTCCTCGCCCGGCGGGCATG
This sequence comes from Paracoccus stylophorae, assembly GCF_028553765.1. NCBI lineage: Bacteria > Pseudomonadati > Pseudomonadota > Alphaproteobacteria > Rhodobacterales > Paracoccaceae > Paracoccus > Paracoccus stylophorae. Next base: position 100,169 of record NZ_CP067134.1, read on the forward strand.
TGGAATCGGGCGACATGATCCATGATGTGATCAAGTTCATCCGCCCGACCGTGCGCACCATCGGGTCGGGCTGGGTCGCCAGCGCGGGGGCGCTGATCTTTGTGGGCGCGGACCGGGAAAACCGCTATTGCCTGCCCAACACGCGCTTTCTGATCCACCAGCCGTCGGGCGGGATCGGCGGCACCTCGTCGGACATGATGATCCAGGCCGAACAGGTGCGGCTGATGCGCGACCGGCTGAACCAGATCTTCGCCGAAGCGACCGGCCAAAGCGTCGAGCGGATCGAAAAGGACACCCACCGCGATTTCTGGCTGAACACGCAAGAGGCGCTGGATTACGGCCTTCTGGGCCGCGTCATCCGCAGCGTGGATGAGCTGACATGACAACCGGCGGGGAGGAGGTGACGATCCGCCCCGCCACAGCGGCCGACCGCGACGCGATCTGGGCGATCCTGCGCCCGGTCTATCGGGACGGCGCGACCTATTGCATGCCGCGCGACGTGTCCCGGCACGAGGCGTTGCAGGACTGGTTCGCCGCCCCCTTCCGGGTCTTCGTGGCCGAAACCGGCACCAGGATCGCCGGCACCAGCCATATCGGCGCCAACCGCCCCGCAGGCGGCGCGCATGTGGCCAACGCCTCGTTCGCGACCGATCCGGCCCTGCGGGGTCGCGGCGTGGCGCGCGCGCTGGTCGAACACGCGAAAGCCTGGGCGCGCGGCAACGGTTTTCGCGCGATGCAGTTCAACTTCGTCGTCGCCACCAACGAAGATGCCGTCCATTTGTGGCAGAAAGCCGGTTTCGCGATTGTCGGACGGCTGCCGGGGGCGTTTCTTCACCCCCAGAAGGGACCGGTGGATGCACTGGTCATGTTTCACGATCTGACAGGAGAGTCGCATGAGCCTTGAAACCGTTTCCGAAAACCGCTGCTTTGGCGGCACGCAGGGCGTCTATACGCACCAATCGGGCGCGACCGGCACGCCCATGACCTTCGGCCTGTTCCTGCCCGAGGCGGCGCAGCACGGCCGGGTGCCGGTGCTGTGGTATCTGTCGGGCCTGACCTGCACGCATGAAAACGCCATGACCAAGGCCGCAGCCCAAGGCTGGTGCGCCGAGGCCGGCATCGCCATCGTCTTTCCCGACACCTCTCCGCGCGGCGACGATGTGGCCGACGACGACGCCTACGATCTGGGCAAGGGGGCGGGGTTCTATGTCAACGCGACCCGCGATCCGTGGAAGCCGCATTTCCGGATGTGGGATTATGTGGTCGATGAACTGCCCGACCTGATCGGCGACAATTTCGCCATCGACCGCGACGCCATGGGCATCACCGGCCATTCCATGGGCGGGCACGGCGCGCTGACCATCGCGATGACCCATCCCGACCGCTATGCCTCGGTATCGGCCTTTGCGCCCATCGCCAACCCGTCGCAATCCGATTGGGGCCGCAAGCAGCTTTCGGCCTATCTGGGCGAGGATGAGGATACCTGGCGCGCGCACGATTCCTCGATCCTGATGACCGAACGCGGCTATCCGGGCGAGGTGCTGATCGACCAGGGCAGCGACGACCAGTTTCTGGACCTGCTGAAGCCCGAGACGCTGGCCCAGGCGATGATGGCGCGGCGTCAGCCCGGCCAGCTCCGCATGCAGCCCGGCTACGATCACAGCTATTTCTTCGTGCAAAGCTTCATGGCCGATCATGTGATGTGGCACGCCGAACGGTTGCTGTAGCACGCTTGCCGATCTTTCCCGGCCGCGTTGCCGTTTGCGCCATCAGACTTAGGGGCCAAATGGCAGCGCGGCGCATTGACGGACGCAGGGGCGCGACCAACACTGCGATCATGGAACGCTGCGGGGGGAGGAAATTCCGCAGCCATGATCCGCAGTGGAGGAACACTCATGAGATATCTGCTGAACAGCGCGGGCATCGCGCTGCTGCTGGCTGGCGCGGCCTATGCGAATGAAAGCGTGATGACCGAAACGGGAAAGCCCGGACAATGGGCGATCCAGACCGGCGATTATGCCAACACCCGCTATTCCGAACTGGACCAGATCAACAAGGACAATGTCGGCGATCTGCGCGTCGCGTGGACCTTTTCCACCGGCGTCCTGCGCGGGCACGAGGGCAGCCCGCTGGTGATCGACGACATCATGTATGTCCATACGCCGTTTCCCAACAACGTCTTCGCGCTGGATCTGGCCAATGACGGCAAGATCCTGTGGAGCTATGAGCCGCAGCAGGACCCCAACGTGATCGCGGTCATGTGCTGCGACACGGTCAATCGCGGCGTCGCCTATGCCGACGGGATGATCCTGCTGCATCAGGCCGACACGACGCTGGTGGCGCTGGACGCCAAGACCGGCGAAGAGAAATGGAAGGTGGTGACCGGCGATCCGTCCATCGGCGAAACCAACACCGCCACCGTCCTGCCGGTCAAGGACAAGGTGATCGTCGGCGTCTCGGGCGGCGAATACGGCGTTCGCGGCCGGGTCACGGCCTATAACCTGGCCGACGGCACCGAACTGTGGAAAGCCTATTCCACCGGCCCCGACGAGGAAATGCTGGTCGATCCCGAAAACACGATGGAGCTGGGCAAGCCCATCGGCGCCGACAGCAGCCTGAACAGCTGGGAAGGCGATCAGTGGAAGATCGGCGGCGGCCCGACCTGGGGCTGGTTCTCCTATGACCCCGATCTGAACCTGTTCTATTACGGCACCGGCAACCCCTCGACCTGGAACCCCAGCCAGCGGCCCGGCGACAACAAGTGGTCGATGACCATCATGGCCCGCGATGTCGATACCGGCATGGCCAAATGGTTCTATCAGATGACGCCGCACGACGAATGGGACTATGACGGCGTCAACGAGATGATCCTGACCGATCAGGAGGTTGACGGCGAACAGCGCAAGCTGCTGACCCATTTCGACCGCAACGGTTTCGGCTATACGCTGGACCGCGAAACCGGCGAGCTGATGGTGGCGAAGAAATTCGACCCGGCGGTGAACTGGGCGACCGAGGTCGTGATGGACCCCGAATCCGATCAATACGGGCGTCCGCAGGTCGTGGCCGAGTTTTCGACCGAACAGAACGGCGAGGATGTGAACTCGACCGGCATCTGCCCGGCGGCCCTGGGATCGAAGGACCAGCAGCCCGCGGCCTATTCGCCCGATACCGGCCTGTTCTATGTGCCCACCAACCATGTCTGCATGGATTACGAACCGTTCCGCGTGGCCTATACGGCGGGCCAGCCCTATGTCGGCGCGACGCTGTCGATGTATCCCGCGCCCGACAGCCATGGCGGCATGGGCAACTTCATCGCCTGGGACAATGTCGCAGGCGAGATCAAGTGGTCGCTGCCCGAACAGTTCTCGGTCTGGTCCGGGGCGCTGGCCACCAAGGGCGGCATCGTCTTTTACGGCACGCTGGAGGGTTATCTGAAGGCCGTGGACGCCGAGACGGGGGACGAGCTTTACAAGTTCAAGACACCGTCGGGCATCATCGGCAACGTGATGACCTACGAACGCGAGGGCAAGCAGTATGTGGGCATCCTGTCGGGTGTCGGCGGCTGGGCCGGCATCGGTCTGGCGGCGGGTCTGACCAATCCCAATGACGGGCTGGGCGCGGTGGGCGGTTATGCCGCGCTGTCGGACTATACCCAGCTTGGCGGCCAGCTGACCGTGTTCGAACTGCCGGGCGAGATGGCAGCCGCCCCCGCCGAAGAGACGACCGAGGGCGACGGCACCAGCGGCTAAGACTTTCGTTCCGCACGAGGGAAGTTGATCTGTGAAAGACCCGTCCCGGCGCTAGACTGGGGCGGGTCTGCTGCAACAGGGCAGATACCCGACATCATCAGGGAGGATTCCATGAAAGCCATCACCAGCCTGACCGCGCTGGTCCTTGGCGCGTCGCTGGCCGGCGCGGCGCTGGCCCAGACCGGCACCGGCGGCGACACACCGCCGGCGCAGGCGGGCGCAGGCGCGGCCGCCGCCGTGTCGGGCAACGCCCCGGCGCAGGGCCAGACGCCGCAGGACGCCCCCGATGCGACGGACGCTGCCGGCACCGATGACGCGACCGCCGACACCGCGCAGAAACCCCTGCCCGAAGGCGTGGACATCACCCCCGACCACACCGAAAACGGCCGCTGGTACAACGCCGAAGGTATCCCGACCTTCAAGATCGAGGATGACGGCACGGTCGATTTCGCCACCTTCAACGGCTATCGCCGATATTCGGCGGAATGTCATGTCTGCCACGGGCCCGACGGCGAAGGCTCGACCTATGCCCCGGCGCTGAAGGATTCGGTGCTGCGGATGGATTATTACGACTTTCAGCAGATCGTCGCCTCGGGCCAGCAACAGGTGAACGCGGCGCAGAACCAGGTGATGCCGGCCTTCGGCACCAACCGCAATGTGTGGTGCTATATCGACGACATATATGCCTATCTTCTGGCGCGCGGCACCGACCAGCTTCCGCGCGGCCGTCCGGCCAGGAAGGGTCCGAAGACCGATGAATTCGCGGCGCAGGAAGATTCCTGCATGTCGATGTGACATGCGCCTGACGATTGCCCTGACCCTGATCGCCCTCTGCGCCGCCGGTTCCGGCGCGGCGCAGGTGGCCGATCTGCGCTCGACCACGCAGTTCCGGGTCTGCGCCGATCCCGCCAACGCGCCGATGTCCACCAAGGACGAAACCGGCTTCGAGAACCGGCTGGCCGACCAGTTCGGGGAATGGCTGGGGCTGCCGGTCAGCTATACGTGGTTTCCGTCCGGGATGGGGTTCATCACGCGCACGCTGCGGGCCGGGAATTGCGACGTGGTCATGGGCTATGCCCAGGGCGACGAACTGGTCCAGAACACCAACCACTACTACACCTCGGTCTTCGGCATCGTCACGCGGACGGGCGGGCCGCTGGCCGGCGTCGATCGCCTGACCGACCCGGCGCTGCGCGACCGGCCCATCGGCGTGATCGCCGGCAGCCCCCCGGCCAGCATCATGGCGCTCGCCGGGCTGGCCAAGGATCTGCAGGGCGCGGCGCTGGTCGTGGACCGCCGCGTGCTGGACCCGGTCGGCGGGCTGATCCAGGGCGTGCGCGACGGCACGCTTGATGCGGCGGTGCTGTGGGGTCCGCTGGCCGGGCCGCGCATCAAGGACGATCCCGACCTGCAATTCACCCCGCTGCTGAAGGAAACCGGCTTTCCGCGCATGTTCTATCGCATCACCATGGGCGTGCGTCTGGGCGAACAGGAATGGAAACGCCAGCTGAACAGCCTGATCCGCCGCCATCAGGACCAGATCGACCAGACGCTGCGCGAGGCCGGCGTGCCGCTGGTGGACGATTACGGCAAGGAGTTGCTGGAATGATCCTGCGCGCGGCCGCCTTGCTGCTGGCGTTTGCCCTGCCCGCCACGGCACAGGTGCCCGAGCCTGCGGGCTTTCGCGGCCCGCCCTATTCCGCGCCGGTTCCCGCAACACTGGCCGGCGCCACCGTCATCGACGGCAAGCAGGCGGTGGCGATGCACGCGCGCGGCGTTATGTTCATCGACGTCTATCCCCGCACCCGCAAGCCGCAGGGCCTGCCCCAGGGAACGATCTGGCGCGAATCGCGCCACCAGACGATCCCCGGCGCGCTGTGGCTGTGGGACACGGGATACGAGCGGCTGGCGGACGCCGAACAGGCCCGGCTGGCCGCCGGGCTGCAACAGGCCAGTTCCGGCGACCGGGCCGCGCCCTTGGTGATCTTCTGCCGCGCCGATTGCTGGCAAAGCTGGAATGCCGGCAAGCGCGCGGTCGCGATGGGCTATACCGGCGTGCACTGGTTTCCCGGCGGGACCGAGGCGTGGCAGGCCGCCTCGGGCGACGATCTGGTCGACGCCGACCCCGTGCAGCCCTGATCCGGCGCGGCGCGGCCCTCAGACCAAAGGCTGATCCAAACATTCCCGATCCGGACGGGAATTTTAATCGGCTTGCCCGACGCCCTTCCCCGACCCAACATGACCCACGGGGAGCAAGAAAATGTTCAAGAGAATCATGGGACTTTTGGCTGGTGCCTGTCTGTGTGCCGGCCCCGCCGCCGCGCAGCAGCAGCCCGAGATGACGGTGATCCGCGCCGCCGTGCTGCGCGTCGATGATCCCGGCCTGCCGCCGATCTCGCGGCTGGATCTGCCGCCCGACGATCTGGGCTTTGCCGGCGCGCGGCTTGCGATCCAGGACAACGACACGACCGGCCGCTTCATGAACCAGGATTTCGAAGCCGACGAGATCGCGGCCGACCCGGACTCCGCCGCGGCCCGGCTTGCCGGGCTTCTGGACGATGGCGTCCAGTTCGTCGTGGTGATGGCCGACGACGCGACCACGCTGGCGCTGTCCGATCAGGCCGGCGACCGGGCGATGATCCTGAACGCGATGGCGCGCGGCGACGATCTGCGCGGCGCGGATTGCCGGTTCAACACCATCCATGTCGCGCCCAGCCACGCCATGCTGGCCGATGCGCTGGCGCAGTTCCTGATCTGGAAGAACTGGCCGCGCTGGTTCCTGATCCAGGGCAGCCACCCCGCCGACACCGCGCTGGCCGACGCCTATCGCCGCGCGGCGGCGAAATTCGGCGCGAAGATCGTCGAGGATCGCGTGTTCGAGGATACCGGCGGCGCCCGGCGCACCGATTCGGGCCATGTGCAGGTCCAGCGCCAGATGCCCGTCTTCACGCAACGGGCCGCCGATCACGACGTCGTCGTGGCCGCGGACGAGGCCGATGTCTTCGCGCCCTATCTGCCCTATCAGGTCTGGGACCCGCGCCCCGTCACCGGCTCGGCCGGGCTGGTGCCGCGCAGCTGGCATCCCGCGATGGAATCCTGGGGCGCCTCGCAGTTCCAGAACCGGTTCGAGGAACTGGCCGGCCGCCCCATACGCGAGGCCGATTACCAGGCATGGCTGGCCCTGCGGATGATCGGCGAGGCGGCGACGCGCACGCAGTCGGGCGATCCGCAGGTGCTGCGCGATTTCATGCTGTCCGACCGGTTCGAGGTCGCGGGCTTCAAGGGCCAGAAACTGACCCTGCGCGACTGGGATCACCAGGTCCGTCAGCCGATCCTGCTGACCACGGGCGCGCTGACCGCCTCGGTCAGCCCGCAGGAACAGTTCCTGCACCAGACCAGCCAGCTTGACACACTGGGCATCGACCGCCCGGAAACCGAATGCCAGTTCCCGGAGGCGCCATGAGACATCTGCTTACCCTGATCCTGTGCCTTGCCGCCGCGCCCGCGATGGCCAACCGCGTCTTCGTCAGCAACGAAAAGGGCAACGACGTCACCGTTCTGGACAGCGACACGCTGGAGGTGATCGGCACCTATCCGGTCGGCAACCGCCCGCGCGGCATCACCATCAGCCCGGACGGCTCCGAACTCTATGTCTGCGCCTCGGACGACGATCTGGTGCGCGTCTTCGACCCCGAAACCATGGAGGAGCTGCACACCCTGCCCTCGGGTCCGGACCCGGAACTGTTCGTGCTGCACCCGTCGGGAAACCCGCTCTATATCGCGAACGAGGACGACAACCTCGTGACCGTGGTAGACACCGAAACCCATCAGGTGCTGGCCGAGATCCCGGTGGGCGTCGAACCCGAGGGGATGGGCGTCAGCCCCGACGGCAAGGTGGTCATCAACACCTCGGAAACCACCAACATGGCGCATTTCATCGACACCGACAGTTTCGAGATTTTCGCCAACGTGCTGGTCGATTCGCGCCCGCGCTTTGCCGAATACAACCATGACGGCAGCAAGCTGTATGTCAGCGCCGAGATCGGCGGCACGGTCAGCGTGATCGACCCCGAAAGCCAGCAGATCGTCCACAAGATCGAATTCGACATTCCGGGCGTTCTGCCCGAGGCGATCCAGCCCGTGGGCGTGCGCGTGACGCAGGACGGCAGGAAGGTGTTCGTGGCCCTGGGGCCGGCCAATCGCGTCGCCATCGTCGATGGCGAGACCGATCGGGTCACCGATTATCTGCTGGTCGGGCAGCGCGTCTGGCAGATGGCCTTCACCCCGGACGAGAAATACCTGTTCACCACCAACGGCAACTCGAACGACGTGTCGGTGATCGACGTGGCGGCCGAACGGGTGGTGAAATCCGTGCCCGTCGGCCAGCAGCCATGGGGCGTGGTGGTGGCGCCGGACTGATGCACCCGAAGACAGGAGGAATGAGATGACCAACGACCTGACCCGCCTGCTGGCGATCCTGATGCTGGGCGCGGGGCTGTCCTCGGCCGCCATGGCGCAGGACACCGCCCCCGACGCCGCCGAACCGGGGGCGTCCGCGACCATGGAACAGGACGACGACGACGATGATGATGATGATGACGACGACGATGAGGCGGAAGCCGATGGCGCCGGCCTGCACGAGGCCAGCGGCAAGTTCGATTACGGCTTTGCCGGCCTGCTGGACCGCGCCAACCGCAGCGATCTGGCGCCGCTGACGCTGGCCGCGGGCCAGCCCGTGGCCGCGGCCGAATACACGCTGGCCTCGGGCGGGTATTACCGCATCGACATCAATGCCGACGGCAGCCAGGAACTGGCGCTGTCGGGGGGCGATTTCTTTCGCGCGGTCTGGGTCAACGAACTGGTCGTCAACGATATCGAGATCCGGCCGATGGGCGTCCACAGCCTTGAATTCGACGATGCCGGCACCGCCACGATGAGCTTTGTGGCCATCGTGCCCGGCCGCTATACGCTGTCGGTGCCCGGCTCGTCGGGCGAAACGATGCAGGCGGTGTTCAACATCCGCTGACCGGGCCGGCACCGGCCCCTTGAACAGGAAGGAACGGGCGGGGCCGCGATGCCCTGCCACCGACATGACCCCCGACGCGCTTGCCATCGACAATGTCAGCCACAGCTTTGGCCGCGTGCAGGCGCTGTCCGATGTGTCGCTGCGGGTCCGGCGCGGCGGGTTCACCGCGCTTCTGGGCGTGAACGGTGCGGGCAAGACGACGCTGTTTTCGCTGATCACCCGGCTTTACGACAACCGCTCGGGCACGATCCGCGTGGCCGGGTACGATCTGCGCGCGCGACCCGCGCAGGCGCTGGCGCGCCTGGGCGTGGTCTTTCAGACCCGCGCGATGGATGCCGATCTCAGCGTGCGCCAGAACCTGGCCTATCACGCCAGCCTGCACGGCATCCCCGCGCGCACGGCGCGCGCCCGGATCCAGCATGTGCTGGACCAGGTGGACCTGACCGACAAGGGCCACGACCGCGTCGGTGCGCTGTCGGGCGGCCAGCAGCGCCGGGCCGAGATCGCGCGCGCCCTGATCCACCAGCCCGACATCCTGCTGCTGGACGAGGCGACGGCCGGGCTGGACGTGAAATCGCGCGCCGAGGTGCTGGCCCTGACCCGCCGCCTGATCGCGCAGAACCAGGTCTCGGCCCTGTGGGCCACCCATATCCTCGACGAGATCCAGCCCGACGACGATCTGGTCATCCTGCATCAGGGCCGCGTGCTGCGTCAGGGCCGCGCCGACGGGATCGCCGGCCGGCAGGGGCTGACGCAGGCGTTTCTGGACTTGACCGGGGTGGTCACATGACCGACATCGCCTTTCCGCCGCGCGCCTGGGCGGTGGCGTTCACCGGCATCACCCGGCGCGAGACGCTGCGTTTCGTCAATCAGCGCGGCCGGTTTCTGGCCGCGCTGGTGCGTCCGCTGGTCTGGCTGTTCATCTTCGCCGCCGGGTTCCGCGCCATCCTGGGCCTGTCGATCACGCCGCCCTATCAGACCTATGTGCTGTACGAGGTCTACGTGACGCCCGGACTGTGCGCGATGATCCAGCTGTTCAACGGCATGCAATCGTCGCTGTCGATGGTCTATGACCGCGAAACCGGGGCGATGCGGACCCTGCTGGTCAGCCCGTTTCCGCGCTGGTTCCTGCTGGCCGCGAAACTGGTCGCGGGCGTCTTCGTGTCGCTGATCCAGGTCTATACGTTTCTGGCGATCGCATGGTTCTGGGACGTGCGGCCGCCGGTCTGGGGCTATCTGGCGGTGCTGCCGGCGCTGATCCTGTCGGGGCTGATGCTGGGGGCGATGGGGCTGTTCCTGTCCTCGGCCATCCGCCAGCTGGAAAATTTCGCCGGGGTGATGAACTTCGTGATCTTCCCGATGTTCTTCGCGTCCTCGGCGCTGTATCCGCTGTGGCGGATGCGCGAAAGCTCGACCCTGCTGCACGACATCTGCGCCATCAATCCCTTTACCCACGCCGTCGAACTGATCCGCTTCGCGCTGTATCTTCAGGTGAACTGGCTGTCGCTGGCGGTGGTGGCGGGGTGTCTGGCGGCGTTTTTCGGCGGCGCGGTCTTGATGTACGATCCCGCCAAGGGGCTGTGGACCCGCAGAAAGGGGGCAAGATGAGACCGATCCTTGCGCTGATCGCCGCGCTGGCGGCCGGCCCGGCCCTTGCGGCCGGCGGCACCGATCCCGAATGGCCCTGCGTCCAGGTGCTGCAACCGCATCTGTCGCTGGGCCAGATCTGGGCCGGTCCGGTGCCCGACGACCGCACCGCCGACCTGGCCCGCGATCCGCAGATCGCGGCGCTGGCGCAGCGGCTGGAACAGCGCCGCCTGCCCATCGAGGATGCCGAGGCCGCGATTGCCGATTTCGCAGCCGATGCCGACAACGCCCGGCTGACCGCGCTGATGCAGGCGATCTTCGACCGGATTCAGCCCGACCGCAGCGCCCTGATCGCCGGCATCGCCCGATACGGTCGCCAGCAGGTCGATCTGGCCCGCCGGATCGAGGATCGGCGCGCCCGCATCGACCGGCTGATGGCGCAAGACAGCCCCGATTTCGACGCCGTCGACGCCGAGGAAAAGGCGCTGGACTGGGACGAACGCATCTTCACCGAACGCCAGCAATCGCTGACCTATGTCTGCGAAACCCCGGTGATCCTGGAACAGCGCGCCTTCGCGCTGGCCCGCGCCATCGCCAGCCATCTGGACTGATCGCGGGGCCGCGCGCGCCGCGAAATCGGCGCGGCGGGCTTGATCGGCGCGCGGTTTCCGCCCAAGGATCGTGAGGCCGGGCCACGCGCGGCGCGAAAACAGGGGGGATGGAATGGTCGCGATCATCGGTGCCGAGGCAGAGGACCGTCTGGACTGGCTTGCCCTGACCGACGCGCTGGCCCACGGCCACACCCTGCCCATGGCCGAGGTGGCCGACAGCTTTCTTTATCGCGGCGAGGATACGTTGCTGACCCGGTCGGCCTGGATCGACGGGCTGGGGCTTGCGATCAAGCCGGCGACGGTGTTTCCCGGCAACCCCCGCGCCGGCCTGCCGATGGTGAACGGCGCGGTGACGCTGCTTGACGACCGGACCGGCCAGCTTCAGGCGCTGGTCGATTTCCATCTGGTGACCCGCTGGAAGACCGCCGGCGACAGCCTGCTGTCGGCGCGGCGTCTGGCGCGACCCGATGCGCGGCAGGCGCTGATCGTGGGGGCGGGCAAGGTCGCCGCCTCGATGGTGCTGGCCTATCGCGCGGCTTTCCCCGACATCCGCATCGCCATCTGGAACCGCACCGCCAGCGCCGCCGCCGATCTGGCCGCCCGCATGAACGCCGAGGCCACGCAGGATCTGCCGGAGGCCGTGGCTGCCGCCGACCTGATCGCCACCACCACCATGGCGCGCGACCCCGTGATCCGCGGCGCATGGCTGAAACCCGGCACGCATCTGGACCTGATCGGCGCCTATCGCCCCGACATGCGCGAGGTGGACGACGAGGCCCTGCGCCGCGCCCGCCTGTTCGTGGACAGCCGCAAGACCACCATCGGCCATATCGGAGAGATCCAGATCCCGCTGGACCAAGGCGTCATCGCCGAATCCGACATTCTGGCCGATTTCTACGATCTGGCCTCGGGCGCCTATGCGCGCCTCTCGGATGACGAGATCACCATCGCCAAGAACGGCGGCGGCGCGCATCTGGACCTGATGACCGCGCGCTATATCCTTGATGCGGCCGCCTAACCCTCGCGCAGGCGGCTTTCGACCAGCAGACCCTCCTCGTCCAGAATCGGATGCGCCACCGCCACGACATGGGCGTTGATCCGTTTCAGGTCGCGCAGCATGTCGAGGTGCAGCGACGAGGTGTCGTGCGATTCCTCGCGCCCCTCGCGCAGGCGGATCAGGTGGCGCTGGGCCGACTGGCGCTCGACATTGCGGATGTCGATCTTGGCCTCCATCAGGCGGCGGGCCAGATCGCGGTCGCGGGTCATGAAGACGGTCTGCGCCATGCGCAGGTTTTCCTGCGTCATCAGGAACATCCGGTCCAGCTCGGCATACCCCTCGTCCGAGAACCACAGCCCCAGCCCGATCTTCTTGCGCACCTCGGGCGCCAGGTTGCGGTCGATGATGTCGCCGATATGTTCCAGATTGATCACGTAATCCAGAATCGTGATCGACCGGCGCTTGTCCTCTTCGCTGGCCTCGCGGCCCAGACGCGACAGATACGACTTGACCTGATGCTGCCTTCGGTCGACGCGCTTTTCCTGCGCCGCGACCTCGGCCAGCGGGGCGGGGTCGTTGCTTTGAAAGGCGTCGCGCGTCTGGTTCAGCATCCGCTCGATCGCGTCGCCGATGGCCAGCGCCTCGCGGCTGGCCCCGGCCAGCGCCAGCGGCGGCGTCTCCAGCGCGCTTTCGTCCAGCCATTGCGGCGCCATGTCGTCGGGCAGATCCTCGATCGGCAGCATGCGCGCCACCAGCCGCGTCACCAGCCCGGTAAAGGGCCAGATCGTCGCCGCCAGCGCGATGTTGAACAGAAGATGCGCCTCGACCGCCAGATCGGTGCGCGGAAACGGCAGCATCCCGATGGCCTCGCCCGCCGGCCCGGCCAGCGGCAGCACCGCCAGACAGCCGATGGCGCGCACCACCAGATTGCCCACCGTCAGCCGCCGCGCCGCGACCGAGGAACGCAGCGTCGCCAGAACCGGCGGCACCGCCCCGCCCAGATTGGCGCCCAGCACCAGCACGATGGTCAGCCCCGGCCCGACCCCAAGCGTCAGGATCAGCAGCACCGCGGCCAGCGACGACGAACAGATCACCGCCAGCCCGGCGGCAAACAGCATCGCGACCGGCCAGGCATCGTCCAGCATGGCCAGAAACGCGGCCATCGCGGGCGCGTTGCGCAGCGGCTCGGTCGCCACCGACAGCAGCGTCAGCGAAATCAGCATCAGCCCGATGCCGATCAGCGCCCTGCCGCTGCCCGACATCGAGGCGCGCGGCTGGCGCGCCAGAACATAGCCGACAAACAGCAGCCCCGGCGCGATCGCCTCGATCCCCGCCGACACGATCAGCGCGGTCAGCGCGGTGCCCACATTCGCGCCCAGCAACGCGATCTGCGCCATGCGCGCCCGGATCATGCCGCGTTCCACGAAGGACGCGGTCATCAGCGCCGTCGCGGTCGAACTTTGCAGCCCCAGCGTCGCGATCAGCCCCGACAGGAAGGCGCGCGGCCCGGTGCGCGTCCCCAGACCCAGGGCCGTCTTTAGCTTGACGCCGAAGGCATCGGTCATGCCGTCCCTGACCAGCCGCAGCCCGAACAGCAACAGCGCCACCGCGCCTGCAAGCTGAAAAAAGACCGTCAGCGACCCCAATTCCCGCGCGCCCCCCTCATCCGTGACATCCGATTTTTGACTGAAAAGTCCAAATAAAAGGTGAACACGGATCCCGCAAAGTCAAGGGCTTCGTCCCGGCGGCGCGGATCTGCCGGGCCGCTTGGCCCCCGCGCCAGCGGCGCAGGCTCAGCGGCGCGGGCGGCTGGGCGCGGTCCAGGGCCGGATCTCGGCCTCCATCCAGGTGCCGTGGGCGGCGTTGGGAAACATGATCCAGTCGTCGCCGAAGCGGTCGGCATGTTCCTCGGCCAGGCGGTGCTGATCGTCCAGCCCGACCCCCGCAAAGGCGCCGTGGAAATCATGCAGCGTGTCGCCCAGTTGCAGGATGATGCGGTGGTCGCGTTCGATGGCGGCGCGGCGTTCGGCCTTGGGCGGGCCGAACAGCTGCACGTGATCGGCGCTGACCTGCGGCAGGTTCAGCCGCGACAGCGTGGCGATGGTCGCCAGCTTGTTTTCGTTGAAACGGTCCGAGACATAGAAAATCGTCACCCCCAGACGGTCGGCCAGATCGAAGAAATCGGCCGCGCCGGGGATCAGGTGCGGATCGCCCTCGCGTTCCCATAATTTCCAGGTTTCGACATTGTCGCCCTGATGGGTCATGGCGTGGGCCATGATCGCGGTGTTGTCCAGGATCGTCTCGTCGATGTCGCTGACCACGGCCAGACCGGCGCCGCGACCGCCCGCCGCATCCACCGCCGCGCGCAGCCGCAGCGTCGCCAGCGCATAGCACTGGCGTTGCAGCATCCGCACCTCGGCCGAACGCTGCTGGTAACGGATCGCCATGGCATGTTCGCGCGGGTGGCGCCGGATCGTGTCGCTCATCAGGGGTCCTTCATGCTGCGCGGCGGACGCTAGGGCCGCCGCGCGAAAAGGTCAAACCGCGCCTATTCCCACGGCTCGATCACCGGCTCGGCCTGCCATTCGGTCAGCGTTGCATCCGACCACGTCCCGTAAGAGGCGTTGGGCAGCACGATCCACATATCGCCCCATTTCGCCGCCTCCTCGTCCACGGTCGCCTTCTGATCCTCCAGCGGGGTCTTGCGGAACCGCCCGTCGAAATCGTGCAGCGTGTCGCCCAGCAACAGCACGATCTGGTGATCCTGCGCGACCAGGTCGCGACGCTCGGTCTTGGGCGGGCCCAGCAGCAGCACCGATTCCTCGCTGACCTGCGGCAGGCCCAGTTCGCTCAGCGTGTCCAGCGTATGCTGTTTCTGCTGGTCCGAGCGGTCCGAGACATAGCGGATCGTCACCCCCAGCCCGTCGGCATGGTCCAGAAACTCCCTGGCCCCCGGCACCAGCGTCGGATCGCCGTCGCGTTCCCAGGGCAGCCAGGTGTCCCAGACGTCATACATGTGACAATCGGCCAGATCGCGCGCCAGAAGCGCGCTGTTGTCGATCACCGTCTCGTCCAGATCGGTGACGACGGCCAGTTTCGCGGGATCGTCCGCACCCTCGACCGCCGCATCCAGCCGCATCGTGGCCAGGTTGAAGGCCTGACGTTGCAGGGCGCGGATCTCGGCCGATTGCTGCTGAAAGCGCAGGCCCATGGAGAATTCCGCGACCGCGCAGTCGTCGGCGGGCGCGGCGCTGTCCTGCGCAAGGGCGGGGCCGGCCAGCAACAGCGCGGGCAGCGCCAGCATCGCGTGGCGATAGATCATGTTCGGGTCCTTTCGATTCGGTTGCGTCCGCGGCCCTGCGGCCGCGACGCCCGCCATGTTGGCGCAGCGCGCGCGCCAAGTCACGCGGCGACCGGCACCGCCCGCCCGCCTTCGCGCGACCCTCAGCGCAGGACGAATTTCGAATCCGGGATCGCGCCGCCCTTGCGCATCTCGCCCAGGATCACCGTGGTCTTCTGGCCGGCATCGTCGGTGACGACCCACTGGCGCAGCTCGGTCGGGCTGGTAAAGACCATCTGGATATTGCCGTATTCCGGATGCGCCGGGTCCTGCGCCGTCACCACGGTGGAATTCTTCGCCTCGGTATATCCCGTCACCATGTTGGCGCGTCCCAGATCGACATTGCGCGCCAGGATGATCGACAGCGGCGTTTTCGACAGCGGATAGCTTTGCGGCCCGCCATTCGACTTGGGATCGACGATGGTGACATTCCCGCCCGAGGCGACGACCAGCGTCTTGTCGTTGTTGTATTCGAACCGCACTCGTCCGGGCCGGCGGATATAGACCGTCCCGGTCGAGATCGTGCCATCCGGGTTCACCTGCGTGAATTCGGCCGTGACCGTGGTCAGGCTGTTCAGATAGCGCGAAATCTCGTTCAGCGGGATCTTGGCGGCCAGGGCCGGAACGGCAAGGCCGAGGCTGAGGACAAGGGCGGCGGCGGGCGCGAAGGCGAAGATGCGTCTGTTCATGGTCGCGATCATATCCATTTCGTTTGCCGGTGCACATCACGTCTGGCGGATGGCACCGGGCGCGAACGCTCGCGGCTTCGTGACGGTTCCGGCGGTGGCGTCCCCCGCGCCGCGATCCGCAAAACCTGCTTGGTGATCGCCGCCATGCCGGCTAAGCAGCAGATCGAGGGGCGAACCGCAAGGGGACAGTGCGATGCAGATGACCGTGGACGAGGCGCTGGCGCGCGGCGGAACCGGCCGGTTCCAGTGGCGGCTTCTGGGCATCTTCGGGCTGGTCTGGGCGGCCGATGCGATGCAGGTCATCGCCGTGGGCTTTGCCGCGCCCTCGGTCGCCGCCACGTTCGGGATCGAGCGTGTGACCGCCTTCCAGATCGGCACCGTGTTCTTTCTGGGCATGTTCGTCGGCGCCTGGGGCTTCGGGCGTCTGGCCGACCGGGTGGGCCGGCGCAACCTGCTGATCCTGACCGTGGCGATGGACGCGGTCTTCGGCCTCGCCTCGGTCTTTGCGCAGGATTTCACCTGGCTTCTGGTGCTGCGCTTTTTGACCGGCGCGGCGGTCGGCGGCACGCTGCCCGTCGATTACGCGATGATGGCCGAATTCCTGCCGCCCCGGAACCGCGGCCGCTGGCTGGTCTGGCTTGAAGGCTTCTGGGCCGTCGGCACCATCGTCATCGCCCTGACCGCCTGGATCGCCGCCGCCAACGGCGCGGTCGCGCCCTGGCGCTGGATCTTCGCCATCGCGGCCCTGCCCGCGCTGATCGGGATCTTCCTGCGCATCTGGGTGCCCGAATCGCCGATGTATCTGGTCCGCAAGGGCCGCACCGATCAGGCGCACAAGGTCCTTGACCGGGTGCTGGCCGCGAACGGCGCGCAGGCCCTGCCGCGCGATGTGACGCTGATCCCCGCGCCGGTGCCCGCCGGGGCGGAAACCTCGATCTTCGCGCCGATGCTGCGCAGCCGCACCATCGGCGTGCTGGCCGTGTGGTTCCTGGTCTCGCTGTCCTATTACGGCGTGTTCGTCTGGGTGCCGGGCCAGCTTGCGACCGAAGGCTTCGGCTTCGTGCGCGGCTATGGCTTTCTGGTGATCCTGGCGCTGGCGCAGATCCCCGGCTATGCGCTGGCCGCCTGGGGGGTCGAGGCGCTGGGCCGGCGCACGACGCTGATGGGGTTTTTGATCCTCAGCGCGGCGGGCTGTTTCCTGTTCACCGTGGCCTCGGGCACCGCGATGGTTGCCAGCGCCCTGATGCTGATGAGCTTTTCGTTGCTGGGCACATGGGGCGCGCTTTATGCCTTTACCCCCGAACTCTACCCCACCCATCTGCGCGGCACCGGCATGGGCACGGCCAGCGCGATGGCGCGTCTGGGCGGGATTCTGGCGCCCAGCATGCTGGCCCTGGTCTTCGCGCGCGGTTTCGGCTTTGCCATCGGCGTCTTCGCGGTGCTGCTGCTGCTGGCGGCGGCGGCGCTGCTGCTGGTCCGGGCCGAAACCCGCGATCAGGCCATCGGCTGAACGAAACCGCAACCCGCCCCGCCCCGTTGGGCTGAAAACACAGGAGGAAAAACATGGGTCAACTGGTCGATGGCGTCTGGAAGGACGAATGGTACGACACCGACAGCCATGGCGGCGAATTCGTCCGCGACACCTCGAAATTCCGCAATTGGGTCACCGCTGACGGCACCCCCGGCCCGACCGGCGAAGGCGGGTTTAGGGCCGAAAGCGGGCGTTACCATCTTTACGTCTCGTATGCCTGCCCGTGGGCGCATCGGGCGCTGATCTTCCGGGCGCTGAAGGATCTTCAGGACCATATCGGCGTCTCGGCCGTCCATCCCGACATGCTGAACGAAGGGTGGGAGTTTCGCGAGGACTTCCCCGGCGCGACCGGCGACCGGCTGTTTGACAGCGACTTCATGCGCGACATCTATCTGCGCGCCAATCCCCGCGCCTCGGGCCGCGTGACCGTGCCGGTGCTGTGGGACCGCGAACGCGACACCATCGTGTCGAACGAAAGCGCCGATCTGATCCGCATGTTCAACCGGGCCTTCGACGGCATCACCGGAAACACCGACGATTACCGGCCCGACCACCTGCAGGACGACATCGACAAGGTGAACGACCGGATCTACGACACCGTCAATAACGGCGTCTACAAGGCCGGTTTCGCCACCACCCAATCGGCCTATGACAAGGCGGTCGGGCCGCTGTTCGACAGTCTGGACTGGATCGAGGGGCTGCTGGCCCGCACCCGCTATCTGACCGGGGACACCATCACCGAGGCCGACTGGCGCCTGTTCACCACCGTCGTCCGGTTCGATTCGGTCTATCACACGCATTTCAAATGCAACCGCCGCCGCATCGTCGATTACCCCAATCTGTGGGGCTGGGCGCGCGAACTGTATCAGTGGCCCGGCGTCGCCCCGACCGTGCGGCCCGACCACTATGTCCGCCACTATTACTACAGCCACAAGACGGTGAACCCGCACCGGATCATCCCCATCGGACCCGATGAGGACTGGACCGCCCCGCATGGCCGCGCCT
Source organism: Paracoccus stylophorae (assembly GCF_028553765.1). NCBI lineage: Bacteria > Pseudomonadati > Pseudomonadota > Alphaproteobacteria > Rhodobacterales > Paracoccaceae > Paracoccus > Paracoccus stylophorae. Next base: position 118,704 of record NZ_CP067134.1, read on the forward strand.
AGGGGCGGCGCGTCCTGACCCCGCCCGACCCCTCGTCAGAAAGCCGCCGCATGGCACACCGCCACGACCACAGCCACGATCATTCCCACGGGCCGACGCTGTCGCGCGATGCCCCCATCGCCGAACAGCGGTCCAAGGAACGGGCCATCGCCATCGCCGCCGGGCTGACCGGGCTGTTCATGGGGGCCGAGGTGGTCGGCGGCATCGTGTCGGGCAGTCTGGCGCTGCTGGCCGATGCCGGGCACATGCTGACCGATTTCGCCTCGCTGGTGCTGGCGTGGCTGGCCTTTCGGCTGGCGCGGCGTCCGGCCGACTGGAAACGGACCTACGGCTTCGACCGCTTTTCGGTTCTGGCCGCCTTCGTGAACGGCATCAGCCTGCTGGCCATCGCCGCCTGGATCACGATCGAGGCGATCCGGCGCCTGCGCGACCCGTCCGAGGTGCTGGGCGGGCTGATGCTGTGGGTGGCCATCGCCGGGCTGGCCGTGAACATCGCCGCCTTCTGGGTGCTGTCGCGGGCCGAGGGCGACAATCTCAACGTCCGCGCCGCCGCCCTGCATGTGCTGGGCGACCTGCTGGGCTCGGTCGCGGCCATCGTCGCGTCCCTGATCATCATCTGGACCGGCTGGACGCCCATCGACCCGATCCTGTCGGTGTTCGTGGTCCTGCTGATCCTGCGCTCGGCCGTGTCGGTGGTGCGCGAAAGCGGCCATATCCTGCTGGAGGGTGCGCCCCACGGCTTCGACGCCTCGGCCATCGCCGCCGATCTGGAACAGACCGTGCCGGGCGTGCTGCGCGCCCACCACATCCACGCCTGGTCGATCACCCAGGAACGCCCCATGGCCACGTTGGAGGTCGATCTGGCGCCCGGCTCGGACGCCGAGCGCGTGCGCCGTCAGGTCAAGTCGCGCGTGGCCCAGATCGCCCGCATCGACCACGTGACGGTCGAGGTGTCCGAAGAGGCCGAGGGGGCGCATGACCACGACCCCGATTGTGGCACGCCGGCGGACCGCCCCGAACCCTAAGGGCAACGCCCGCAACCGGTGTACGCCCTGTGCACGCGCTGTGCATCACGGGTGCACGGCGTGTGACACGCCCCGCCCTGCATTTGCTGGGCCCTCGCCCCCCTCCGGCCCCGGCGTTGCACCGCGCAACGCCCGCAGCCGTTGCGCAACACCCACAAACGCGAAACCCCGGCGCGGGAAACGCCGGGGCATCAGAGAGAGAGGGTGTGACCGCATCCGCCGGCCACTGGGCTTCGCCGGTGTAACGCGGCAATCCCGGCCCGGTTCCCGCCATTTTCCGGCCATTCCCCATGCGCGGAAAATCGCCTCCCGGGCCGGTATTGCAGGGCCTGCGCCCCGGCTTCAGGCGACCAGCCGATAGCCGCCCGATTCCGTCACCAGCAGACGCGCATTCGACGGGTCCGGCTCGATCTTCTGGCGCAGCCGATAGATATGCGTCTCCAGCGTGTGCGTCGTCACCCCGGCATTATAGCCCCACACCTCGTGCAGCAGCACGTCGCGCGGCACCACCCCGTCCTGAGCGCGGTACAGGAATTTCAGGATGTTGGTCTCCTTCTCGGTCAGCCGGATCTTCTTGTCCTTCTGATCGACCAGCATCTTCATCGACGGCTTGAACGTATACGGCCCAAGCTGAAAGATCGCGTCCTCGGACTGTTCATGCGTGCGCAGCTGCGCCCGCAGCCGGGCCAGCAGGACCGGGAACTTGAACGGCTTGGTCACGTAATCATTGGCCCCCGCATCCAGCCCCAAGATCGTGTCGGCATCGGTGTCGTGCCCGGTCAGCATCACGATCGGACATTTCACGTTCAGCTTGCGCAGCTTCTTGCACAATTCGCGCCCGTCCGTATCGGGCAGCCCCACATCCAGGATCACCAGATCGTAGATGGCGTTCTTCGTCGCCTCGACCGCCTCGGCGCCGGTGCCGGCCTCGACCACGTCGAAGTCGTCCGTCGCGACCAGCTGCTCGGCCAGCGCCTCGCGCAGATCGTCCTCGTCATCCACCAGCAGGATCTTTTTCAGTCCGGCCATGCTTGCCTCCTATGCCTCGGTTGCGCAAATGAGTGGGCCTGCGCCGCCCCGCAGTCCAGCGCCATGTCGAAAATCTCACATGGAGTTGTCGGAAAAAGCCACTATGTTTCAGTTTGTTTCAATCGGACCCGACAGATGAGCCTGATCCCGACCCTTGCCGAAACCGTCTCGCGCGCCCGCGCCGATCTGCGCATGGGCCTGCCGGTGATGATCGGCGGCCATCTGGCGGCGGCGGTCGAGACGCTGTCGGCGACCCGGCTGGCCGACATGCTGCGACTGGGCCGGCCGGTGCTGGCGATCACCGAACGCCGGGCCGAAACGCTGAAGGCGCGCGCCTATGACGACGGGCTGGCCCGCGTCAGGCTGCCGCCGGATGCCGATCTGGCATGGCTGCGCGCGCTGGCCGATCCGGCCAACGATCTGATGACGCCGCTGAAGGGGCCGCTGTTCACCGACCGCGACGGCGACGCGACCCCGCACATGGCCGCGCTGGCACTGGCCAAATCGGCGCAGCTTCTGCCGGCGATGCTGGTCGTGCCGGCCCGTGCGCCCGCCGGGCTGACGGTGCTGGCGCCGGGACAGGTGCTGGCGCAGCTTGCGGGCGAGGCGGCGCTGGCCCCCGTCGCCGCCGCGCGCCTGCCGCTGATGTCGGCCGAACGGTCGCGGCTGCACATCTTCCGCCCCGACGACGGCGCGGCCGAACATTACGCCATCGAGATCGGCGATCCGCCGCGCGACCGACCCGTGCTGGCGCGGCTGCATTCGGCCTGTTTCACCGGCGACGTGCTGGGCAGCCTGAAATGCGATTGCGGCCCGCAACTGCACGCCGCGTTGCAGGCGATGGGCCAGGGGGGCGACGGCGTGCTGCTGTATCTGAACCAGGAGGGGCGCGGCATCGGGCTGGCCAACAAGATGCGCGCCTATGACCTGCAGAACCAGGGTTTCGACACGGTCGAGGCCAATCACCGCCTGGGGTTCGAGGATGACGAGCGTGACTTTCGCATCGGCGCCGCCCTGCTGAAGCGGATGGGCTTTGCGCAGGCGCGGCTGCTGACGAACAATCCGCGCAAGGTGCAGATGCTGGAAACACACGGCATCGAGGTGGTCGAACGCGTGCCGCTGATCGTCCCGCGCAACCGCTTCAACACCGGCTATCTGGACACCAAGGCCGCGAAGTCGGGCCATCTGCTGTGACCCCCGACGATCTGGTCCTGACCCCGCAGGGCATCCGATACCGTGGCCGGGTGTTTGCGTGCAGCATCGGCAAGGGCGGGCTCAGCGCGGCCAAGCGCGAGGGCGACGGGGCCACGCCCACCGGCCGCCACCGGATCACCGGCTTGTGGTATCGGCCCGACCGGCTGCCCCCGCCCGCCCCCTGGGCCCGGCCCATCGGCCCGTCCGATCTGTGGTGCGACGATCCGGCCCATGCCGCCTATAATCGCCATGTCCGCGCGCCGCTGCGCGCCAGCCATGAGGCCTTGCGCCGCGCCGATCCGCTGTATGACGTGATCCTGACGACCGACTGGAACTGGCCCGATGCGGAGCCGGGGCGCGGCTCGGCCATCTTCCTGCATCAATGGCGCAGGCCGGGTTTCGGCACCGAAGGATGCATCGCATTTGCCCGCGCCGATCTGATCCGGATCGCCGCCCGCGCGGCCCCCGGCACGCGGCTGATCGTGCCGGCTTCTTCTTTGTCCAAATACCCGTAACGCAACGCATCAGCCCGCGTCGCGGGCGCCGAAGATGGCCGAGCCGATGCGGACATGGGTCGCACCCTCGGCGATGGCGGTCTCGAAATCGGCGCTCATCCCCATCGACAGCAGGTCCAGCCCGTTGTCCCCGGCCAACCGGCGCAGCAGGCGGAAATGCGGCACCGGATCGGCATCCTCGGGCGGGATGCACATCAGCCCCTGCGGGCTCAGCCCCAGGTCGCGGCACTGGTCCAGAAAGCCGGGCAGCTCATCCGCCAGGATGCCGGCCTTCTGCGGCTCGTCCCCGGTGTTGATCTGGATGAACAGCTGCGGGGTTCGGCCCTGTTCGGCGATCTGGTGGGCCAGCTTGCGGGCAAGGCTGATCCGGTCCAGCGTGTGAATGGCGTCGAACAGCTCGACCGCCGCCTTGGCCTTGTTTGATTGCAGAGGCCCGATCATGTGAACCGACACGCCCGCGAAGCGCTGGCGCCAGTCGGGCCATTTGCCCTGCGCCTCTTGCACGTAATTCTCGCCGAAGGTCCGGTGGCCCGCGTCCAGAACGGCCGTTACGCGTTCGGCGGGTTGCACCTTGCTGACCGCGATCAGCGTGACCGACCCGGCCTCGCGTCCGGCGGCGCGTTCTGCCGCGGCGATGCGGCTTTTGATGTGATCCAGTTCCATGCGCGCAGAAGACAAAAAGAAAAGAGCGGGCGCAAGGCCCGCTCTTTCCATAAGACTTGGTTCCGATTGGATCAGAACTCGAAGCGAACGCCCATGTCGGCGGTCACGTTCTCGCTGTAGTCACGCTGCAGCGAGGCACCCAGACGCGCACCGCCCAGATCGTAGTTCACACCGATACCGAACGCATTGTCGGTTTCGTTGCTGTCGCGGTTGTTGTTCGCGACATAGGCTTCGATGTTGGTCATGCCATCGGCCAGGGTGTAGTCGCCATACAGGGCGAAGGTCTGGCCAACGGCGCCGTATTCGCTGTCGTCTTCATCGTTGGTGTCGATGTAGTTCAGGCCGACACGAGCGTTCGGCATGACGGCATAGCGCGCACCGACGAAGAAGATGTCGTTGTCTTCGAAGCCAGCGCCATTCTGCGTGTAGGCGGCCGACAGTTCCAGAACGTCGTTCCAGGTATAGTCGACGGCAAGGCTGTATTCCTTGTCGATACCGGCAGGCAGGTCATTCGCTTGGTCGGGGTCGATCATCGAGCCCATGACAGTTGCGCCAGCGATTTCATATTTGGCGAACACACCAAGGCGATTGGACGTGTCGTTGGCGCTGTTGCCATATGGATCAGCGTCATAGGCGAAGAAGTCGCCAACCACACCGCTGAAACCAACCGAACGATCATAGGAACCAAGTTCGGTCGCGTATATCAGGCCCGAGCTGTCCATGGCGGTCTCGGTGTTGCCGATTTCGACGGTCAGACCGTTCGAGGTCACCCACAGCTTGCCAGCGTTCAGTTGGCCGGAGTCGTCGCTGTTCTGGTCCCACTGGATGCGGAAGCGCGCACCGAAATCAACGCCCTGATCGGTCGAGGTCGCGGCGTCGATGTTCATCCGCAGACGCGAAATGACCTGCGATTCATTTACGCCCGTGTCGTTTTCGTAATAAATCACACCGGTACGACCGTAGCCCGAGATGGTCACGTCGGCAGCGGCGACGCCGGCGGTCAGAACCAGCGCGGTGGAGGCGATAAGAGCCTTTTTCATGGTGATGTTCCCTCTTGTCTCTCTGATGCCCAAACCGGAACCCCGCCTTGGGTATGTGATGTGTTTCCCCCTTTCCCCGACGCGATGCAACGGATTCACTGCCTTACTGAAATCTTTGCCCAATTCTGTGATGCACAAGGGCCACACATCGGCGTGTGGCGGGCGTGAACGCCGCCCGCGCAACGGTGTGGGCCGCGCGCCAAGGCGCTTGTCGGCGGGGGGCGATCCGCGCTAAGGCTGCGGACGACGCGAAAAACCGGGGGACCCGCATGAAGACCGCACGCGCCGCACGCCTGATCCTCGCAACGACGCTGTGCGCCGGGCTGGCTGCCTGCGGCGGCGGCAACCGGGGCGGCGCGGGCCCCGGACCCGAATCCGACATGCGGCCCGAGGTGCGCGGCACCACGATCTGGGACCTGTTCGGCAACGACGAGAATCCCAACAACACCGTCGGCGTGAACAAGTATCTGTGGAACGCCAGCCTTGAGGTGCTGAACTTCCTGCCGGTGCAGTCGGTCGATCCCTTCACCGGCGTGATCGTCACCGGCTATGGCACGCCGCCGGGCGGCGGGCGGTCCTATCGCGCGACGATCAAGATCAGCGATCCGGCGCTGGATGCGCGCAGCCTGAAACTGTCGTTGCAGGGGCCGGGCGGATCGGCGGTCGAACCGGGCACGGTCCGCGCGGTCGAGGATGCGATCCTGACCCGCGCCCGCCAGCTGCGCATCCGCGACGGGCGTCTGTAACACGGGCCGCGCCGTGCGCGGTCGGGTTGCCTGCGCCGCCACTGGACCCTGCATCCGCCGCCGTATAAACCAAGGCGCGACGAACGATGCCAAAGGTCCCGACGATGCCCTATGATCCCGCCACAGCCGAAGCACGCTGGCAGAAGGCCTGGGCCGACGCGGGCAGCTTTGCCGCCATCCGCGACGGGCGGCCGAAATACTATGTGCTCGAGATGTTTCCCTATCCCTCGGGGCGCATCCATATGGGCCATGTGCGCAACTACACGATGGGCGACGTGGTGGCGCGGTTCAAGCGCGCGCAGGGGTTCAGCGTGCTGCATCCGATGGGCTGGGACGCGTTTGGCATGCCGGCCGAGAATGCGGCGATGGAACAGGGCGGCCATCCGCGCGACTGGACCTACGCCAACATCGCCACGATGCGCGCGCAGCTGAAACCCCTGGGTCTGTCCATCGACTGGAGCCGCGAATTCGCCACCTGCGACGACGACTACGTGGCGCAGCAGCAGGCGCTGTTCCTGGACTTTCTGGAGGCCGGGCTGATCACGCGCAAATCCGCGCAGGTGAACTGGGACCCGGTGGACATGACCGTTCTGGCCAATGAACAGGTCATCGACGGCAAGGGCTGGCGGTCGGGCGCGCCGGTCGAGCGGCGCGAACTGACCCAGTGGTTCTTCCGCATAAGCGACTATTCCGAGGAATTGCTGGCGGCGCTGGACGGGCTGACCGGCTGGCCCGACAAGGTGCGGCTGATGCAGGCGAACTGGATCGGCAAGTCGCGCGGCCTGCAGATCCGGTTCGAGACCGTCGCCGCACCCGAGGAGTTCGCGCGGATCGACGTCTATACGACCCGCCCCGACACGCTGATGGGAGCCAGCTTCGTGGCGCTGTCGCCCGATCATCCGCTGACCCGCGATCTGGCCGCCGCCGACCCCGTCGTGGCGGCCTTCATCCGGGAATGTCGCCGCATCGGCACCACCGAAGAAGCGATCGAGACCGCGCCCAAGCTGGGCTTCGACACCGGGCTGAAGGTGCGCCACCCGCTGGACCCCGACTGGCACCTGCCGATCTGGATCGCGAATTTCGTGCTGATGGATTACGGCACCGGCGCGATCTTCGGCAGCCCCGCCCATGACGAACGCGACCACGAATTCGCGACGAAATACGATCTGCCGATCCGCGCCACGTTCGGCGAACCCGGCATGAGCCGGGACGAGGCCGACCGGATGGTCGCCGCCGCGCCCTTTGTGCCGCCGAAAACCGAACCCGTCACCTATGTGCGCGGCTTCGCGGGCCGCCCCGACCAGACCGGCGAGGCTGCGGTCAACGAAGCGATCGCCCATGCCGAGGCGCAGGGCTGGGGCGAGGGCGTGACCAAATACCGGCTGCGCGACTGGGGCATCTCGCGCCAGCGATACTGGGGCTGCCCGATCCCGATCCTGCATTGCGACGCCTGCGGCACCGTGCCCGAGGCGCGCGAAAACCTGCCGGTGCTGTTGCCGCAGGATGTGGGCTTCGACCAGCCGGGCAACCCGCTGGACCGGCACCCGACATGGCGGCAGGCAAGCTGCCCGACCTGCGGCAGCGCCGCGCGGCGCGAGACCGACACTATGGACACGTTTGTCGATTCCTCGTGGTATTACGCCCGCTTCACCAGCCCCGACGCGCCCACGCCCACGACCCGCGCCGATGCCGATTACTGGATGAACGTCGACCAGTATATCGGCGGCATCGAACATGCGATCCTGCATCTGCTGTATTCGCGGTTCTTCGCCCGCGCGATGGTGAAGACCGGGCATCTGCCCGAGACGGCGAAAGAGCCGTTCGACGCGCTGTTCACGCAGGGCATGGTCACGCACGAGATCTATGTGACCCGCGACGAACGCGGCCGTCCGGTCTATCACCTGCCCGAGGATGTGACCGATGGCCGGTTGGGGGACGGCACGCAGGTCGAGACGATCCCCTCGGCCAAGATGTCGAAATCCAAGAAGAACGTGGTCGATCCGGTCAATATCGTGGCCAGCTTCGGGGCCGATACGGCGCGCTGGTTCATGCTGTCGGACAGCCCGCCCGAACGAGATGTCGAATGGACCGCCGCCGGGGCCGAGGCCGCGCACAAGTTCCTGTCCCGCGTCTGGCGTCTGGCCGACGAGACGCAAGAGGGCGGCGACGACCCCGACCTGGCCCGCGCCGCGCATCGCGCCATTGCCGAGGTGACGAAATTCGTCGAAGGCTTTGCCTTCAACAAGGCGGTGGCCAAGATCTATGAACTGGCCAACGCCATCGCCAAATCGGCCGCAGGCGGCGAATCGCGCAGATCCGCGCTGCGGATCATGGCGCAGCTGATGGCGCCGATGGTGCCGCATCTGGCGGAAGAGGTCTGGGCCAGGGCCGGCGGCGACGGGATGGTCGTGGACGCGGGCTGGCCGCAGGCCGATCCGACGCTGCTGGTCGACGACACGGTGGTCCTGCCGATCCAGATCAACGGCAAGCGCCGGGCCGAGATCAGCGTGTCCCGCGACATGTCCAAGGACCAGATCGAGGCGCTGGTGATGGCCGACGAGACCGTGCAGCGCTTTCTGGAAGGCGCGACGCCGCGCAAGCTGATCGTCGTGCCGGGCCGGATCGTCAATGTGGTCGCCTGAACGCCCGACCCGCCGCGCCGTCGTTCTGGGCGCGCTGGCGCTGGCGGCGCTGGCCGGTTGCGGGCTGACGCCGGTCTACGGTCCGGGCGGCGCGGGAACCCGGCTGTTCGGCAAGGTCCGTCCGCGCGATCCGGCCACCTACGAGGAATTCGGTTTCAATCAGCGGCTGGCCGAACGGCTGGGGCCGGACGATGCCGCGATCTATGACCTCGATTACCGGCTCAGCGTCGGGGTGGTGCCGCAGGCGATCACGCCCGACGAGGTCACGACCCGATATTCGCTGAACGGCACCGTCGATTTCGCGCTGACGGGTGCCGGGGGCCGGGTGCTGACGCGGGGCCGGGTCAGCAGCTTCACCTCGTATTCCACGACCGGCACGACCATCGCCACGCTGGCGGCCGAAGGCGATGCGCGTCAGCGTCTGGCGCGGATGCTGGCCGATCAGGTGGTCACGCGGCTGCTGGCGGCGGCGTCGGGGCTGCCGGCCCGTCCGGCGGAATGAACCTCAAGGGCGCCGAGATCGCCCGCTATCTGGCGCGGCCCGACCCGTCGCGCCCGGCGCTGCTGATCTATGGTCAGGACGCGATGCGGGTGGCGCTGAAACGCGCGCAGGCGGTCGCGGCGCTTGTGGGCGAGCGTGCGGACGAGGAAATGCGCCTGAACCGGCTGGCGGGCGCCGGGCTGAAGAACGATCCGGCCAGCCTGCTGGACGCGATCAAGGAAATCGGCTTCTTCCCCGGCCCGCGCGTCGTTCTGGTCGAGGATACGCCCGACAGCGCCGCCGACGCGGTCAAGGCGGCCCTGGCCGAATGGCAGCAGGGCGATGCGGTGATGGTGGTGACGGCGGGGGGGCTGGGCAAGGCCTCGGCCCTGCGCAAGCTGTTCGAGCCGCACCGCACCGCCGTCGCCGCCCCGATCTATGACGACCCGCCCGGCGAGGACGAGATTCGCAGCTGGCTGCGGGATTCGGGGCTGCGCGACGTCCCGCCCGAGGCGATGCGCGATCTGATGGCGCTGGCGCGCGCGCTGGACCCCGGCGATCTGCGCCAGACCATCGAAAAGATCGGGCTTTACAAACACGGCGACGACACGCCGCTGACGCCGGCCCAGATCGCGCTGATGGCGCCCGCCACGGTCGAGGCGGATCTGGACGAATTGCTGCATGTCGTGGCCGAGGGGCGGACCGATCTTTTCGGCCAGCTGATGCGGCGGATCGAGGGGCAGGGCATCGCCCCGGTCACGCTGGCCGTCGCCGCGCAGCGCCATTTCCGCGCGCTGCACCTGGCCTCGGCCGATCCGCAGGGACCGGGGGCGGGCCTGTCGCGGATGCGGCCGCCGGTCTTCGGCCCGCGCCGCGACCGCATGGCGCGGCAGGCGCAAGGCTGGGGCACCGGTCCGCTGGAAGAGGCGGTGTCGTCGCTGCTGGCGACCGATCTGGCGCTGCGCAGCTCGACCCGGGCGCCGCAGATGGCGCTGGTGGAACGGGCGCTGATCCGTCTGGCGATCGTCGCCCGGGGCCGCAGATGAACGAGGTTCCGGACGCGCTGGTGATCGGCGCGGGGCCGGCCGGGCTGATGGCGGCCGAGATGCTGTCGGACGCCAGCCATCGCGTCGTCGTGGCCGAGGCGATGCCCACGCCCGCGCGCAAGTTCCTGATGGCCGGCAAATCCGGGCTGAACCTGACCAGGGCCCAGCCTGCGGCGGATTTCGCGCGCCATTTCGGCGGCGGCAGCGGGGGCTGTCTGCCCCCGCACCCCCGAGGATATTTCGACGCCAAAGACGGGACCTTCGGCCCGGAGGCGGTGATGGCATGGGCGCGGGGTCTGGGGATCGAGCTGTTCACCGGCTCGACCGGGCGGGTCTTTCCGGTCGGCATGAAAGCCTCGCCGCTGCTGCGGGCGTGGCTGGCGCGGCTGCGCGCGAACGGCGTCGATCTGCGCACGCGCTGGCGGTGGCGGGGCGTGGCGGGCGGGTTCGAGTTCGACACGCCGGCCGGGCCGCGCATCCTGTCGCCGCGCGCCACCGTGCTGGCCCTGGGCGGGGCCAGCTGGCCGCGTCTGGGGTCGGATGCGGGCTGGGTGCCGATGCTGCGCGCGGCGGGGGTTTCGGTCGCCGATTTCAGGCCCGCGAATATGGGGTTCCGGGTCCGCTGGTCGCCGCAGATGGCGCGGCATTTCGGGGCGGCGGTCAAGAACACGGCCATCGTCGCGGGCAGCGCGACCGGCCGCGGCGAATGGATCGTGTCGCGTGCGGGGATCGAGGGCGGCGGCATTTATGAAGTCGCCGCCGCGATCCGCGACGGGGCCGCGGCGCAAATCGATCTGGCACCCGATCTTGACGTCCGCGCGCTGACCCGGCGGCTTGAGGCGGTTCCGGACCGGCTGTCGGTCGGCAACCGACTGCGTCGGGTGCTGCGCGATCCGGTCAAGGTGGCGCTGCTGCTGGAATGGGGCCGGCCATGGCCCGACACGGCGGCCGGATGGGCCGCGCGGATGAAGGCGCTGCCCATGCGCCACGACGGGCCGATGGGGCTGGAGCGGGCGATTTCATCGGCCGGGGGGATCGAATGGTCTGCGGTGATGCCCGATCTGGAACTGCGCGCGCTGCCCGGCGTGTTCGCCGCCGGCGAGATGCTGGACTGGGAGGCGCCGACCGGCGGCTATCTGCTGACCGCCTGCCTGGCGACCGGGCGGCTGGCCGGTCTGGCGGCGTCGCGACATGCCGGCCGTCTCTGACGCGGCCTAGGGCGATGCGATGCGGCGAAAGGCCGGGCGCTGCCGCATCCGGTCCAGAAATTCGGTCAGCCGCGTCTCGACGATGGGGAACCGCGCGCTCAGCGCCCAGATCAGGCAATGGGCCAGGATCAGATCGGGCACCGTCATCCGGTCGCCCATCACGAAATCCCCCTCGCCCATGCGGTGCGACAGCGTCTTCTGGCTGCGCTCGAATTCCCACCGCAGCGTGTTCTTGATCGCGCCAAGACGCATCTCCTCGGGCAGCACGAAGCTGTGGCGCGCCGCCAGCCACAGCGCCGCGTCGAATTCGTCCAGCAGGAACTGGGTCAGGCTGTCCTGCCGCGCCCGGTCCAGCGTGCCGGCCGGCCAGGTGAAATCGCCGTGGCGGTCGGCCAGATAGGTCAGGATCGCGGTCGAATCGGTGATCGGCGTGCCGTCGTCAATCAGCACCGGCACCTTGCCGGCGGGGTTGAATTCGACCACGCCCTCTCCGTGCGGGTTGGCGGGGATGTGGCGATAGGGCTGACCCAGCTCTTCCAGCAGCCACAGCACGCGAAAGGTGCGGCTGTCGGTCTTGCCGATGACGGTATACATCTGCGCCTCCTTCATGCGGCCCGGTCCGCGGCCGGCTGCGTGTCGCGGGCGGGGACCGCGCCCGATCGCGTTCGGCCCGCCCCCCCGATGGAAGGGATCACGCCTTGCCGCAGGACACAAGCTGGGCGCGATACATCTGCGCGCGCTGACCGACATTGCCCGCCACGCGGACCAGCCAGCTTTTGTTCAGATAGGACCGCCGTGCATAGCCCGACCGCCCCTCGTGATAGGCCAGATATTGCGAGGTGGCGTCCCATTTCGACAGGCCCAGGATCCGGGACGATCCGTTCATGTACCAGCCCATGAAATCGGTGGCGTCGTCGATGTCGTTGCGCCGCGCCCGGCCGTTGCCGGTTTCCTTCAGATATTCCTCCCACGTGCCGTCCAGCGCCTGGCTGTAGCCATAGGCGCTGCTTTGCCGGCCGATGGGAATGACGCCCAACGCGTATTGGTGCGGGGTGCGCGCGTCGCCGACGAATTTCGATTCCTGGTGGATCGCGGCCATCTGCACGTGGACCGGTACGCCCCACCGCCGCTCGGTCTTTTTCATCGCGCGCAGATAGGCCGGGCGTTCGGCCACGATGGCGCAGGCGTTGTCCAGATTGCGGGGTGCCTTGTCGCTGCCGCCGCCGCATGACGCGACCAGCCCGACAATCGCCAGTTTCAGAAACCTGTTCATCCTGCCCTCTTGTCGTTTTCCTGCGATCTTAGGCGAAAACGACAAGAGGTGAAATCACAAACCCGGAAGCTCAGACCGCCAGAACCGCCTGAACCGCGCGCCGCCACGCGGAATATCGCCGGTCGCGGGTCGCCTCGTCCATGGCTGGCTTGAACCTGCGCTCCAGCCGCCATGCCTTGGCGTACTCCGCCGGGCCGGGGCACAGCCCGGCGCGGTATCCGGCCAGCCATGCCGCGCCCTGGGCGGTGGTTTCGGTGTTTTCGGGCCGGTCAACCGGCGCGCCGATGATGTCGGCCAGGAACTGCATCGCCGGTTCGCTGGCGGTCATGCCGCCATCGACGCGCAGCACCGCATCGCCCGCCTGCGGCCAGTCGGCGCGCATCGCCTCAAGCAGGTCGCGGGTCTGGAACCCGACGCTTTCCAGCGCCGCGCGGGCGAATTCGGCAGGCCCGGTGTTGCGGGTCAGGCCGAAGATCGCGCCCCGCGCCTCGGGCGCCCAATAGGGGGCGCCAAGCCCGGTGAAGGCCGGCACCATGATGATCTGCTGGCCGTCATCGGCGGCGGCGGACAAGGGCTGGGTCTCGGCCGCCTCGCGGATGATCTTCAGCCCGTCGCGCAGCCACTGGACCACGGCGCCGGCGATGAAGATGCTGCCCTCCAGCGCATAGGTGGTCTGTCCGTCCAGCCGATAGGCGACCGTCGTCAGCAGCCGGTTGTCGGACCGCACGGCCTGATCGCCGGTGTTCAGCAGCGCGAAACAGCCGGTGCCATAGGTCGATTTCATCATGCCGGGTTCGAAACAGGCCTGCCCGACGGTCGCGGCGTGCTGATCGCCGGCCACGCCCAGGATCGGGATCTCGCGCCCGAACAGATCGGCGCGGGTCATGCCGAATTCGTCGGCGCTGTCGCGGATCTGGGGCAGCATCGCCATCGGCACGCCGAACAGCCGGCACATCTCGTCGGACCAGTCGCCCTTGCGGATGTCATACAGCAGGGTGCGGCTGGCATTGGTGGCGTCGGTGACATGGGACCGGCCGCCGGTCAGTTTCCAGATCAGAAAGCTGTCCACGGTGCCGAAGGCCAGCTCGCCCGCCTCGGCCCGCGCCCGCGCGCCCTCGACCCGGTCCAGGATCCAGGCGATCTTGGTGGCGCTGAAATAGGGGTCCAGCAGCAGGCCGGTGGTCGCGGTCACCTGATCCTCGGCGCCCTCGTCCTTCAGACGCTGGATTTCCTCGAAGCTGCGCCGGTCCTGCCAGACGATGGCGCGGTGGATCGGCTGGCCGGTCCGGCGGTCCCAGATCACCACCGTCTCGCGCTGATTGGTGATGCCGATGGCGTCGATGCGCGGATTGTCGGCCTGTTCGATGGCCCCGCGCGCGGTCGCGGCACTGGTCGTCCAGATATCGTCGGGTTCGTGTTCGACCCAACCCGAGCGGGGGAAATGCTGGGCGAATTCCTGCTGCGCGCGGGCCAGAACCCGCAGATCGTCGGTGAAGATCAGCGCGCGCGATGATGTGGTGCCCTGATCCATCGCCAGTATCGTCATGCCCGCCTCCTGTCGCGCGTCAAAAAAGGGGGCGGCCGCGTGGCCGCCCCCATCTGTGCCGTCCGTTATTCCTGCCAGCTTTTCACCAGCTCTTCATAGCTGATGGTTTCCGGCTGCGGCTTTTCGTTGTCCAGCTTCAGCTGCGGGGCCAGGGTGCCGTTTTCCCTGGCATGGTTGTTCCACCATTCCAGGTCATGCTCTTCGGCCATCTTCGGGCCGATATCGCCCTGGATGCCCGCACGCTCCAGCCGCTCCATCACCTTTTCCTGCTCGGCGCACAGGCTGTCCATCGCCTCTTGCGCGGTCTTGGCGCCCGACGAGGCGTCGCCGATGGCCTGCCACCACAGCTGCGCCAGCTTGGGGTAATCCGGCACGTTGGTCCCGGTCGGCGACCAGTTCAGACGCGCGGGCGAGCGATAGAACTCGACCAGACCGCCCAGTTCCGGCGCGCGGTCGGTGAAGCTGTCGTGCTGGATCGTCGATTCGCGGATGAAGGTCAGGCCGACATGGCTTTTCTTGACGTCCACGGTCTTCGAGGTGACGAACTGCGCGTAAAGCCAGGCGGCCTTGGCGCGATCCTCGGGGGTGGATTTCAGGATCGTCCACGACCCGGCATCCTGATAGCCCAGCTTCATCCCCTCTTGCCAATAGGCGCCGTGGGGCGAGGGGGCCATGCGCCATTTCGGCGTGCCGTCCTCGTTCATCACCGGGGTGCGCGGCTTGACCATGTCGGCGGTGAAGGTGGTGTACCAGAACATCTGCTGCGCCACCTCGCCCTGCGCCGGGACCGGTCCCGATTCGCTGAACGTCATGCCCTGCGCGGCGGGCGGGGCATAGGCGTCGATCCAGTCCAGATATTTCTGGATCGCATAGACCGCGGCAGGCCCGTTCGTGTCGCCGCCGCGCGCCACGCAGCTGCCGACGGGGCGGCTGTTTTCATCGACGCGGATGCCCCATTCGTCGACCGGCACGCCATTGGGGATGCCCTTGTCGCCGTTCCCGGCCATCGACAGCCACGCATCGGTGAAGCGCCAGCCGAGGCTGGGGTCCTTCTTGCCGTAATCCATGTGGCCATAGACCTGCTTGCCGTCGATCTCGCGGCCGGTGAAGAACTCGGCAATGTCCTCATAGGCCGACCAGTTGACCGGAACGCCCAGGTCATAGCCGTATTTCTCCTTGAAATCGGCCTTGTTCTGTTCGTCGTTGAACCAGTCGTGGCGGAACCAGTAGAGATTGGCGAATTGCTGGTCGGGCAGCTGATAGATCTCGCCGTCCGGGGCGGTGGTAAAGCTGATGCCGATGAAATCGTCGATGTCCAGATTCGGATTGGTGACGTCGGCGCCTTCGTTTTCCATCCAGTCCGACAGGCTGCGCGCCTGCTGGTAACGCCAATGCGTGCCGATCAGGTCGGAATCGTTGACATAGGCGTCATAGATGTTCTCGCCCGACTGCATCTGGGTCTGCAGCTTTTCGACCACGTCCCCCTCGCCGATCAGGTCGTGGGTGACGTTGATGCCGGTGATCGCGGTGAAGGCCGGGGCCAGCACCTTGGATTCGTATTCATGCGTGGTGATGGTTTCGGACACGACATTGATGTCCATGCCTTGGAAAGGCTCGGCGGCGTCGATGAACCACTGCATCTCGGCCTCCTGTTCCTCTCGGGTCAGGACCGAATTGTCGATCTCGGCATCCAGAAAGGATTTCGCCTCCTCGATGCCGGCCTGTGCGGCGGTGGCCATCAGCGCAAGCGCCATGGCGGTGGTCAGATGAAGTTTCATGGTCTCCCTCCCGTTAAGGTGCCGGTCGTGCCGGCGGTTTTCACACCCAGCGGAACACCGCTGCGGCGTAGATCAATGCGCAGGCCAGCCCGCCCCACAGCGGCGTGCCGATGGCGCCCAGCCAGATCAGGCAGATGAAGGCGCTGCCCAGAAGGCTGATGAACAGCCTGTCCCCGCGCGTGGTGGCGATGCCCAGAACGCCCCTGCGCGGCGATTCGGGGAACCGGATGGCAAGCCAGGTGAACAGGATCAGCAGGCCCGCGATGATGGTGAAGAACAGCGCGCCTGGAAAGGTCCATGCCATCCAGCCGCCCGGATCGAGGCTGCCGAACCAGTCCTTCGCGTCGTCGCGCACGGGCACCAGCGTGGTCAGCCACCACACGAAGCCCAGCCAGATCAGGCCAAGGACGGCAAAGCCGGTATCGACGGATCTGTTCATCGGACGGTCCCTTCTGCGTCCCGCGACGGCCGGGGGCGCTGCCCCCGGACCCCCGAGGTATTTGCAAAGAGGGCGAGGCAGGGCTGCGGCTGTCCCATCACACCCTCCCCAGGGCAAAGCCCTTGGCGATGTAGTTGCGCACGAACCAGATCACCAAGGCACCCGGAATGATGGTTAGGATGCCCGCCGCCGCCAGCACCCCCCAGTCGAGGCCCGAGGCGCTGACCGTGCGGGTCATGGTGGCGGCGATGGGCTTGGCGTTCACCGAGGTCAGCGTCCGCGACAGCAGCAGTTCCACCCATGAGAACATGAAGCAGAAGAAGGCCGCGACCCCGATTCCGCTGGCGATCAGCGGCATGAAGATCTTCAGGAAGAAGCGCGGAAAGGAATAGCCGTCGATATAGGCGGTCTCGTCGATCTCGCGCGGGACGCCCGACATGAAGCCTTCCAGGATCCACACCGCCAGCGGCACGTTGAACAGGCAATGCGCCAGCGCCACCGCGATATGGGTGTCGAAGAGGCCGATGGACGAATAAAGCTGAAAGAACGGCAGCGCGAAGACCGCCGCCGGCGCCATCCGGTTGGTCAGCAGCCAGAAGAACAGATGCTTGTCGCCCAGAAAGCGATAGCGCGAGAAGGCATAGGCCGCCGGCAGCGCCACGGCGATCGAGATGGCGGTGTTCATCACCACATAGATCATGCTGTTCACATAGCCCATATACCACGACGGATCGGTCAGGATGGTGCGGTAATTGTCCAGCGTCGGGTTTCGGGGCCACAGGCTGAAGACGCCCAGGATCTCGTTGTTGGTCTTCAGGCTCATGTTCAGCAGCCAGTAGATCGGCAGCATCAGGAACAGCAGATACAGCGCCATCACCAGCGCCGCGCCCCTGCCTTTGGATTCGGCGACGGCGGCCATTACAGCGTCTCTCCCTCTTTGGTCATCACGGTATAGAAGACGAACGAGATCAGCAGGATCACGAGGAAATAGATCAGGCTGAACGCCGCCGCGGGGCCAAGGTCGAACTGGCCGACCGCCATCTTCACAAGGTCGATGGACAGGAAGGTGGTGGCATTGCCCGGTCCGCCGCCGGTGACGACGAAGGGTTCGGTATAGATCATGAAACTGTCCATGAAGCGCAGCAGCACCGCGATCAGCAGCACGCCCTGCATCTTGGGCAGCTCGATATAGCGGAACACCTTCCAGCGCGACGCCTGATCGATCCGTGCGGCCTGATAATAGGCGTCGGGGATGGATTGCAGCCCGGCATAGCACAGCAGCGCGACGAGGCTGGTCCAGTGCCAGACATCCATCACGATCACCGTGACCCAGGCGTCGATGGGATCGTTGACATAGTTATAGTCGATGCCCAGCCTGGTCAGCGCATAGCCCAGAAGCCCGATATCGACGCGGCCGAAGACCTGCCAGATCGTGCCGACCACGTTCCACGGAATCAGCAGCGGCAGGGCCATCACGACCAGGCAGAACGATGCCCACGCGCCCTTGCGCGGCATGTTCAGCGCCACGAAGATGCCCAGCGGGATCTCGATCGCCAGGATGATGGCCGAGAACAGGATCTGGCGGCCCAAAGCGGCGCGGACGCGGTCGGAATGGATCGTCTCGCGGAACCATTCCAGCCCGGCCCAGAAGAACTGGTTGCCGCCGAACGTGTCCTGGATCGAATAGTTCACGACCGTCATCAGCGGCAGCACGGCCGAGAACGCGACCAGCGCCAGCACCGGCAGCACCAGAAACCAGGCGCGATTGTTCAGTGGCTTGTCCATCAGGCGGCCCTTTCCTGCGTGGCCGGCTGCGCGCGCCAGTCATCGACATAGACATGGGTGTGGGCGGGGTCGGGAATGACGCGGTCCGCATCAGCCGGGATCGGCTGGCCCTCGGGCACGATCACGTTGACCTCTGCGCCCGCGACCTCGCCGCGCACGATCCGGTGGTGGCCTACATCCTCGATCCGCCGGACCGCAAAGGGCAGCCCCGGACCGCCCTGACCGAGGCGCAGGAACTCGGGCCGGATGCCGATCTGCGTGCGACCCTGCAGCGCGCCATAGCCGCGATCCAGCGCGATGCGCGTGCCTGCGACATGCGCGGTGGCGCCGTCGATTTTCGCGTCCAGCAGGTTCATGCCGGGCGAGCCGATGAAATAGCCGACGAACGTGTGTTCGGGCGCGTCGAACAGCGCCTGCGGCGTGCCGGCCTGCACCACCCGCCCGTCATACATCACCACGACCTGATCGGCGAAGGTCAGCGCCTCGGTCTGGTCGTGGGTGACATAGATCATCGTGTGCCCGAACCGGCGATGCAGGTCCTTCAGCTGCGTGCGCAGTTCCCATTTCATGTGCGGGTCGATCACCGTCAGCGGCTCGTCGAACAGGATCGCGTTCACGTCCTGCCGCACCATGCCGCGGCCCAGGCTGATCTTCTGCTTGGCGTCCGCCGTCAGCCCGCGGGCGCGGCGGTCCAGCACCTCGGTCATGCCGATCATCTCGGCCACCTCGGACACGCGTGCGGCGATCACATCCGCCGCCAGCCCGCGATTCTTCAGCGGAAAGGCCAGGTTCTCGCGCACCGACATGGTGTCGTAGACGACCGGGAACTGGAACACCTGCGCGATGTCGCGCTGCGCCGTGGGCAGGTCGGTCACGTCCCTGTCCCCGAACAGCACCCGCCCCTGCGAGGGCACCAGCAGCCCCGAGATGATGTTCAGCAGCGTCGATTTCCCGCAGCCCGACGACCCCAGCAGCGCATAGGCGCCCCCGTCCTGCCAGGTCAGCGTCATCGGCTTCAGCGCCCAGTCCTCGGGCCCCGCCGGCTGGGGAAGATAGCTGTGGGCCAGGTTCTCAAGCGTGATCTGGGTCATGGATCCTCTCCTCGCGCAGGCTCAGGCGGCGT
The DNA here is from genome assembly GCF_028553765.1 of Paracoccus stylophorae. Taxonomy (NCBI): domain Bacteria; kingdom Pseudomonadati; phylum Pseudomonadota; class Alphaproteobacteria; order Rhodobacterales; family Paracoccaceae; genus Paracoccus; species Paracoccus stylophorae. The sequence goes on from NZ_CP067134.1 coordinate 138,237, forward strand.
CGGCATAGGGCGCGGCGCGGGCCAGCGCACCGTCGGGCGTGAACAGATAGACATGCGCCGGGTCCAGCCACACGGTCAGGTCCTGCCCGCGTTCCAGCTTGTGGACGCCGTGGACCAGCCCGACCCAGCGGTCGGTGCCGTGGCGCAGATGCAGGAACGTCTCGGCCCCGGTGATCTCGGTCGTCTCCAGCACCGTGGTCAGCGCCAGCGACCCCGGCCTCTCGACCAGCGACAGATGCGCGGGCCGGAACCCGGCGATGTATTCGCCGTCCGGCAGACCGGGCGCGTCCCATTCGGATGTGTGGATCGCGGCCCGCCCCTGGCGCAGCAGGACCTGCTTGAAATTCATCGGCGGGTCCGAAAACACCCGTGCCGTGGTCGCATCGCGGGGCGCGCGATAGACCTGCGGCGTCGGGCCGAACTGGGTGATCCGCCCCTCCCACAGCGTCGCGGTGTTGCCGCCCAGCAGCAGCGCCTCTTCGGGTTCGGTGGTGGCATAGACGAAGATCGCGCCCGATTCCTCGAAGATGCGCGGGATCTCGGCGCGCAGCTCCTCGCGCAGCTTGTAGTCCAGATTGGCCAGGGGCTCGTCCAGCAGGACCAGCCCGGCCTCCTTGACCAAGGCCCGCGCCAGCGCGCAGCGCTGCTGCTGGCCGCCCGACAGCTCCAGCGGGCGGCGATCCAGCATCGGCGTCAGCCGCATCATCGCCGCCGTCGCCCTGACGCGCGCGTCGATCTGGTCCTTCTTCACCCCCATCAGCCGCAGCGGCGAGGCGATGTTGTCGTAAACGCTCATCGAGGGATAGTTGATGAACTGCTGATAGACCATCGCCACGCGGCGATCCTGCACGCGCCGGTCGGTCACGTCCTCGCCGTTCCAGAAGATGCGGCCGCGGCTGGGCCGGTCCAGCCCGGCCATCAGCCGCATCAGCGTGGTCTTGCCGGCCAGCGTCGGGCCCAGCAGCACGTTCATGCTGCCGGGGCGCAGGGTCAGGTCGGTGGGGTGGATATGGGTCCGCCCGCCCGTCGATTTCGCGATGCCGCGCAATTCCAGGGTCATGCCGCCACCCTCTTGCGGATCATCCATTCCTCCAGATCGGCGATCTGCGCCGGCGTCATCCGCAGGCCCAGCTTGGTGCGCCGCCAGACGATATCGTCGGCATGGCGGGCGAATTCATGCGTCATCAGCCAGTTCACCTCGGCCTCGGTCAGGGTGGCGCCGAAATCGCGGCCCAGCCCGGCGGCGCTGTCGGCCCCGTCCAGGACCGCGCCCGCATCGGTGCCATAGGCGCGCACCAGCCGCGTGGCCCAGCCCCCGTCCAGAAACGGAAACTGCTCTTGCAGCGCCTCGATCAGCGCGGACACGCCATCGACCGGGAAATCGCCGCCCGGCAGGGCCACGCCCGCCGTCCAGGCGCGACCCGCCTGCGGAAAATACGGCGCCAGCTTTTCCAGCGCGTGTTCGGCCAGCCGGCGATAGGTGGTGATCTTGCCGCCAAAGACGTTCAGGCAGGGCGCGCCCTCGGCATCCAGCGACAGGACGTAATCGCGCGTCGCCGCCGTGGCCGACTTGGCGCCGTCGTCATACAGCGGGCGCACCCCGGAATAGGTCCAGACGATCTGGCCCCGCGTCACCGGCCGCGCGAAATAGTCCGAGGCGAAATCGCACAGGTAATCCTGTTCCTCGGGCGTGCATTCGGCGTTCAGCGGGCTGCCGTGATGATCGCGGTCAGTGGTGCCGATCAGGGTGAAATCGCCCTGATAGGGGATCGCAAAGATGATCCGCCCGTCATGGCCCTGAAAGAAATACGCCTTGTCGTGGTCATACAGCTTGCGCACGACGATATGGCTGCCGCGCACCAGCCGCACCGTCTCGCGACTGTCCAGATGCGCCACGTCGCGGATCACGTGGCCCACCCACGGCCCGCCGGCATTGATCAGCGCGCGGGCGCGAAAGACGCGCCCATCCTCCAGCGTGACCCGCCACAGACCGTCCTCGCGCACGGCATCCGCCACCTTCGCGCCGACCATCACATCGGCCCCCCGGATCGCCGCGTCGCGCGCGTTCAGCGACACCAGGCGCGCATCCTCGACCCAGCAATCGCTGTATTCATAGGCTTTCTGCAACCGGTCCTGCAACGGGGCGCCCTCGGGCGTGCCGCGCAGCGACAGCGACCGGGTGCCCGGCAGAATCTTGCGCCCGCCCAGATTGTCATACAGAAACAGCCCCGCGCGGATCAGGAAATTCGGCCGATGTCCCCGGTTCCACGGCATCAGCAGCGCCAGCGCCTTGCTGACCGGCGTGTCGGATTCGAACGTCATCTTCGGGTCCAGCGGCAGCACGAAGCGCATCGGCCAGCTGATATGGGGCATCGCACGCAGCAGCACCTCGCGCTCCTTCAGCGCCTCGCGGACCAGCCGGATTTCCAGATATTCAAGGTAACGCAGACCGCCGTGAAACAGCTTCGTGGAACTGGAACTGGTGGCCTGCGCCAGATCGCCCATCTCGGCCAGCCGTACGCTAAGGCCGCGTCCGGCGGCGTCACGCGCGATGCCGCAGCCATTGATGCCGCCGCCAATGATGAACAGGTCGGTCGTCTGCGACATGGCGTCTCCCTCGGGTCGGTGTCATCCGATCATGCGGCCCCCGCGCCTGTCAACGGAAATTTTCGCAAATGCGCGTTTCTATTCGGATTGACAAAAACCGCGCATCGCGGTTCCGTGAAACTCTTTGATGGGGAATGTCGATGGCCCTGAACATCCGCCAGATGGAGATTCTGGAACTGGCCCGCGCGACCGGCCGCGTCGCGGTCGAGGATCTGGCCGAACGCTTTGACGTGACGCTTCAGACCATCCGCCGCGATCTGGGCGAACTGGCCGATCAGGGCGTGCTGGACCGCGTGCATGGCGGCGCGGTGATCCGGTCGGGCGTCAGCAATATCGGCTATGAGGAACGGCGGCGCATGCACGAGGACGCCAAGGCCGCCGTCGCCCGCGCCTGCGCCGCCCGGATTCCCGACAACAGCAGCATCATCATCAATCTGGGCACCACCACCGAGGCGGTGGCCCGCGAATTGCTGACCCACCGCAACCTGACCGTCATCACCAACAACATGAACGTGGCCAATATCCTGGTCGCCAACGAAAGCTGCGAGATCATGGTGGCCGGCGGCGCGCTGCGGCGGTCGGATGGCGGGCTGGTCGGCGATCTGACGACCGAGTTCATGGCCCAGTTCAAGCCCGATTTCGCCATCATCGGCACCTCGGCGCTGGATGCCGACGGCGATCTTCTGGATTTCGACATGGCCGAGGTCCGCGTCAGCCGCGCCATCGCCGCGCTGGCGCGGCGGACCTGTCTGGTCACCGACATCAGCAAGCTGGAGCGTTCGGCCCCGGTCCGCATCATCTCGATGCGCGATCTGGACATGGTCTTCGTGGACCAGAACCTGCCCGCGCCGCTGATGCAGAAATGCGCCGAATGGGACACGCAGGTGATCGTGGCGGACTGATTCGGCGGAACGGCGTTTCCGCGCAACGCCACCGCCCGCAAGCTGTGTACGCCCTGTGCACATTTCGTGCCGCCCTTGTGGACGCCATGTGCAGCCAGATGCCCAGCATTTGCTGGCGTTTCCGCCCCTGCCGCCGGATCGCCGTTGCGCCGTGCCGCCCTGCAACGCGCGCTGCGCGCCCGCGCTCAGCGCGCTGGTTTCAACAGCGCCGCCAGCGCCGCGATCTCATCCGCGCCTTCTGTTTCCAGCAACCTCTCCAGCCGCCGGAACCGCGCCAGAACCTCGCGCCCCGTCGCGGTCAGAACCGCCCCGCCGCCCTGTCTGCCGCCCCTGCTGCTGTCCACGACCGGGCGTGCGAAAGCCGCGTTCATCTCCTCCACCAGCGACCAGGCGCGCTTGTAGCTCATCCCCATCGCCCGCCCCGCCGCGCTGATCGACCCCGCCTCGTCGATCCGCGCCAGCAATTCCGCCTTGCCCGGCCCCATCACCAGCGGCGCATCGTATTCCAGCCGCAACTTGATCCGCGCCCCGCTCACGACCGCCGCCCCGTCAGCATTGCGCGGCCTTGCGCGAAGTCGTCGTTCATCGGGGACCCATCAGGCATGTGATTTTCCCGGCCACGATAGGCGCTTTGCCACGGCCTCGCAAATCCCGGCGACGTTCATTTGTTGCCGCCCGGCCCATCATCGTTATGATCGGACCGCAATCATGTTGGAGGCTTGCCATGTCTGATACCGGAATCGTCATCCTGTCCGGCGCGCGCACCGCGATCGGAACCTTCGGCGGCAGCCTTGCCGCCGTCCCGCCCATCTCTCTGGCCGCGCAAGTCACGCGCGCCGCGATGGAACGCGCCAATGTCTCGCCCGACAAGATCGGGCAGGTCGTCTTCGGCCACGTCATCAATACCGAGCCGCGCGATATGTATCTCAGCCGTGTCGCGATGCTGGATGCCGGGATCCCGGACACGACGCCGGCGCTGAACGTGAACCGGCTGTGCGGGTCGGGCGCGCAGGCGATCGTGTCGGCGGCCCATGCGCTGATGGCGGGCGATACCGACTTTGCCGTCGCCGGCGGCGCTGAAAGCATGAGCCGCGCACCCTATGCCGTCCCCGCCGCGCGCTTCGGCGCCAAGATGGGCGATGCGGTGATGCTGGACATGATGACCGGCGCGCTGACCTGCCCGATGGGCACCGGCCATATGGGCGTGACCGCCGAAAACGTCGCCTCCGAACACGACATCAGCCGCCAGGCGCAGGACGAATTCGCGCTGGAATCGCAAAGACGCGCGGCAGCGGCGATCGAGGCCGGGCATTTCCGCGACCAGATCGTGCCGATCGAGGTCAAGACCCGCAAGGGGATGGTCGCCTTCGACACCGACGAACATCCCAAGCAGACCAGCCTGGAAAAGCTGGGCGGCCTGAAGGCGGTGTTCAAGAAGGACGGATCGGTCACGGCGGGCAATGCCAGCGGCATCAATGACGGTGCCGCGGCGGTGGTTCTGGCCCGTGCCGAGGCGGCCGAGGCGGCCGGTCTGACCCCGCGCGCGCGCATCCTGGGCTATGCCGTGGCCGGCGTGCGCCCCGAGGTGATGGGGATCGGCCCGATTCCCGCGGTCGAGGCGCTGATGAAACGCACCGGGCTGTCGATCGGCGATTTCGACGTGATCGAATCGAACGAGGCCTTCGCGGCGCAGGCGCTGGCGGTCAATCGCGGACTGGGCCTGGATTCGGCAAAGGTGAACCCGAACGGCGGCGCCATCGCCCTGGGCCACCCGGTCGGCGCCACCGGCGCGATCCTGACGGTCAAGGCGCTGTACGAGCTTGAGCGGACCGGCGGCAAGACCGCGCTGATCACCATGTGCATCGGCGGCGGTCAGGGCATCGCGCTGGCCATCCGCACCGTCTGACCGGCGCGCCGAACGACTCAAGAAAAAAGGGCGCGCCCGTCACGACGCGCCCTTTTTTCAAGGCAATGTCTTCGTCCCGCCCCGACATCGCGCCGCCATGAAAGCGGAACGGGCCGCCCTGATCGGACGGCCCGCGAGATCCAAGGAGATGGTCCGGTTAGGGATGGAAGGTTCCGTCCGGTCCCAACCAGGGTTTACGACCATCGGGGTTGCCCTCAGGCCACGGCCCCCCTGACTGTTCCGACACCTCTCTCCACTATCACTCTCGACACTGGACCACCTCCTTTCAATGCGTTGCCGTTGAAGGCCAAGGGTGCCACAGATCGGGAATCTGTCAATCAGATTTCGCGGCGTTTTCGCAACAAGTTGCGTATAATCAACCGAAACGGCACAAGAGCCAGTAGCGCCAGCCCCAGCTTGACCGACCAGTCGGCCGCCGCAAGCGAGATCCACAGCGCCAGTTCGGGCCCGTGACCAAGCAGCGGAACGACCTCGTTCGCCCAGCCCGTATTGGCGTCATGGGGCAGCATCGCGGCGAAGGCGACGGTGAAAAAGATCGCCGTGTCGACCGCCGATCCGATCACGGTCGATGCCAGCGGCGCGACCCACCAGTGCCGGTGGCGCAGCATGTCGAACACCGCCACGTCCAGAAGCTGCGCGGTCAGGAATGCCGCACCCGATCCGATGGCAATGCGCAGCGTGGTCTTGTCCAGCCCCGCCGCGACCAGCGAACACAGGATGCCCACGACGAACCCGGCCAGCACCACGCGCCGCGCCGCGCCCGCGCCATAGACCCGGTTCATCACATCGGTCACCAGAAACGCGAACGGATAGGTAAAGGCGCCCCAGGTCAGCCAGTCGCCGATGACGAACTGCACAAGGATGTTCGAGGCCACGACGATGGCGGCCATGGCACAGATGCCGGGGAGGTAACGGGTCATGGATTTCTTCCGTTTTACAAGGTGGCGGAACAACTCGGCCCCGGAACCGGGACAGCGGCGCATAGGCCATGCGCGGCCGCCGCTGTCAAGCCCGCAGCTGTCAAGCCTGCAGTCCGGCCGCCTCGCCCTCTTTGCAAATACCTGCGGGGGTGAATTGGCCGCAGGCCAAGAGGGGGCCGGCGAGGCCCCCTTTTTCCAACGTCTGCGATCAGTCGCGCAGGCGGTATTCGACCAGCTCCGTGCGCTGCACGAACAGGAAATTGTCGTCCGAGATCATCGTCAGCCGGATGCCCTGGCCGTCGTCCCAGACCGCCAGCCCTTCGAGATTGTCGTATTGCAGCGGCTGCGTGGTCAGCAGGATCTCTTCGTCGGTCGGACCTGCCTCGTCCAGCTTCATGCGCCGCACCCGCGACGAAAAGCCCAGAAGCCCGTGAAAGTCGCGTTCCAGCAGATAGAAATACCCGTCCGGGCCGAAATCCGCGCCCACCGGCAGCCAGCGCGGGTCGCGGCGGATATGGGTCAGCGTGGACCATGTGCCGTCGCGATAGCGCAGCACCGGGAACGGCCGATCCTCGCCGCCGGATCGCTCGGGCAGGGTGATCAGGCTGCCGTCGTCGCGGATGGCCAGCGCCTCCATGCCGGAATTGATCCGCATGCCGGGCAGTTCGGGCGGGCGCGGATGGCGGGTCGCCGGCGCGTCGGGATCGTCATAGCTGGCGATCCGGTCCAGCCCCTCGAAGCTGACCCAGATGCGCCCGTCGCGGCCCATCGCCAGCCCCTCGCTGTCGCCCAGATAGCCGGGTTTCAGCCGCTTGCCCTTGCTGTCCTTCAGATGCGCGCGCCCGGCCACGTTCATGCCGCGGATGCGGCCCTGCGGATCGCGCTGGACGCTGCCCCAATACAGCATGGCCCGGTCGGTCAGGGCATGAAAGCCGATGCCGTCATCGTCGATCTCGATCCCGGAAAAGCCGCCGAAACTGTCCTCGTCGCTGCGCCAGACATGGGTGCCCACATAGTCCACCGTAACGGCCGGCGCCATCGGGGCGCCGGCCGCTGTCAGGATCACCCAAAGGACCGCGATCAGGGCGCGGCTGCGACGGTGCGGCATTGGGCGGGAAGTTCGCTCAGCCGATAGCTGCGCGGATGGCGATAATTCGGATCGGGCGGGCTGGGCTTGACCCGGCCCGGGTCGATCCGGTTCTTGACCCATTCCACGGCCTCGGCGCAGCCGTCGCCGGGCGGCGGCGGGTCCTGATCGCGACAGATCGAGCCTTTGGGGCAGGCCATCCGCACATGAAAATGATAATCGTGACCGTTCAGCGGCCGGATCTTGCGCAGCCAGGCGCGGTTGCCGGTCTCCATCTGGCACATCGCGACCTTGACCACGGGATCGGTGAACACCCGCTCGACCCGCCGGTCGCGGGCGGCGGCGCGCAGGATTGCCATGTGACCGCCATTGAAATTTGGGGACAGGGCCGTGCCGTTCCGGCTGACCGCCGAGACCGACGATATGCTTTCGCGCTGCGCCGGCGACAGGGTCAGCGAGGAGGGCGGAAGCATCCAGATATCGGCGTCCAGCCCCAGCTGGTGGCTGGCATGTCCCGAAATCATCGGCCCGCCCCGCGGCTGGCTGAGATCGCCGATATACAGGCCGCGCCAGCCCGCCTGCTGCGCGGCGCGCGACAGTCCGATCAGGAAATTGACCAGTTCGGGATGGCCCCAGTTGCGGTTGCGCGACAGCCGCATCGCCTGCCAGCTCGGGCCGGTTTCGGGCAGCTGCACGAAACCCTGCCCGCAGCCCTTGGAATAAAAGCCGATGGACACGGCCGGCCCCTGCGAGGCGCTGCGGAACTGGCCGAACACATCCTTGGCCAGGGGTTCGGACATGGCGGGGGCCGCCATGCCCAGGCACAGGGCGGCGGCGGTCAGGAATTTGCGGATCACTGCGTGGCCTCTCCTTCGGGTTTGACCCAGACTAGCAGAAGCAGCGCCAGAAGGAACATCACGATCAACGGAGAGATTCCGATGCGCTGATTGCCGGTCAGGTCGGTGACGGATGCGATCAGGAACGGCGCCAGGAACGCGGTTGCCTTGCCCGACAGGGCGTAAAGCCCGAACCCCTCGGTCGCGCGTTCCTGGGTGGTGTGGCGCACCATCATGGTGCGGCTGGCGGCCTGCAACGCGCCGCCCGCGCCGCCGATCAGCACGCCGCAGACGAAGAAGGTCAGATCCGGCCCGCGCAGCCCGGCCAGCACCGGATTGTCGGGCCAGACCAGACCATAGAACGCAGTGCGGTCCATGCCGACGACGATCAGGCAGACGGCGATCAGCGCCATCGTGCAGGCCACGATCACCGGGCGCGGCCCCCACCTTGCATCGGCCTTGCCGCCCAGCCAGCTGATCAGCGCGGCGGCGATGGCGCTGACGACGCCGAACACGCCGACCAGAAACACCGGCCAGTTCAGGACCGTGCCGGCATAGACCCCGCCGAACCCGTAAAGCGCGTTCAGCGCGTCGCGCGACAGCATCGACGACACCAGCCAGCTGGCAAGGCTGCGGCGATGGCGCAGGCTGCGGATCAGCGCCCACAGATCGCGCATCGCCACCCCCAGCCTGACCGGCGCGCGCTGCGTGCGCGGCTCTTTCACCCACAGGAAGAAGGGGATCATGAAGACCGCATACCACAGCGCCACGAACGGGCCGACAAACCGCGTCCCCTCTCGCAATTCGGGATCCAGCCCGAACAGCGGCGCGATCCCGATCAGCGTGCGACCGTTCGGCGTTTCCTGAAACAGCGTCAGCATGATCGCCAGCGCAACCACACCGCCGATATAGCCAAAGGCATAGCCCGACCCCGACAGGCGCCCGATCTGGTCGCGCGGCGCCAGCCCCGGCAGCAGCGCGTTGGTGAAGATGGTCGCGAACTCCATCCCGATCAGGCCGATCCCGAACAGCGTGACCGCCTGGATCAGCGCGGGCTGTTCCGGCATCAGCAGCCACAGCCCGCCCGCGCCGGCGACGTAAAGCCCGGAAAACAGCCAGATCCACGGCATCCGGCGGCCCGACGTGTCGGCGATGGCGCCCAGCACCGGCGCCAGCACCGCGATCACCAGACCGCTGATCGACAGCCCGTAGCCCCACAGCGACTGCGCCTGCGCGCCCGCCATCGTGCTGCCCGCGCCGATGGTGATGTAGTGCTGCTGGGCGACCTCGGCGAAATAGACCGAGAAGCTGAAGGTCAGCAGCAGCGTGGAATAGGGCTGGCTGGCCCAGTCGAAGAACCACCAGCCCCAGATCCGTCTGCGCTGCATCAAGTCGCCTTTCCTGTCGCGTCGGGCCCATAAGGCCCAAGCGGGCCTAGGCTGACAAGTCCGCTTGTGCGTCCTCGGGGATGACCGGCGGCCAGAGCCGCTGCGCATCGGCGTCGATCCAGGCCGCAACCCAGTCCGGCAGGGACGGGCTGTCGATGTCGTGGCCCATCGCCTGCATCATCCGGTCGGGGGCCACAATACCCTCGGCCGAGGTGATGGCCGAGCGCAGCAGCATGTGGTTGCAGCATTCGCCGCCCTTCCACATCGACTGTTCCATGTAGATGAAGCGGTGGTCCCACCCGATCACGCGCGAGATCATGGTAAAGCGGTCGAACGCCCGGATCCGGCGGCGATAGCGGGTCGAGTTGCCCGCCACCGTGATCCCCCAGCCTTGTTCGCGCAGCACGCGGGTCAGCCCGGCCCGCTGCGCCATCGGGATGCGGCCCAGATCGTACAGCGTCAGGGTGCGGCCGTTGTTCAGCTCGATCCACGGGTCCAGATCCCACGGCCAGCAGCGATGGGTCGAGACATGCGCATCCAGCGGCCCCAGACGCGGTGCGTTGCGGAACTTGATCATTTCCTTGGCAAAGCGGATCAGCGGATACATGGACCACTCCGGTTTCTGGTCGGGACGGGGGTGCAGCCTGACCGCCCTGGCGTCAAGCCGGACGCTGCGGCAAGCGGGTTGCGCCCCGCCGCCGCCGCCGCCATACAGGGCCAGACCGCTGCGAAGAGGGCAAGATGGGAACGCTGTACGAGGCCTTGCAACTGATCCTGCAGGTGGTGTGGTTCGTGATGATCGTCCACATCATCATGTCCTGGCTGATCAATTTCCAGGTGCTGAACCTGCGCCAGCCGCTGGTCGCGCAGATCTGGGACGGGCTGAACCGCCTGCTGGAACCGATCTATCGTCCGATCCGCAACATCCTGCCGAATACCGGCGGGCTGGATCTGGCGCCGCTGGTCCTGTTCATCGTCATCATCATCCTGCAACGCGCGCTGGCCAACAATGCCGGCTTCTTCTACGGGATGTGATGGCCCGCGATCTGCCATCTTCCGATCTGCCGTCGTCCGATCTTCTGCGGCAGGTCTGGGGGTTTGACGGGTTCCGCCCCGGACAGGGCGAGATCGTCGAGGCCGTGGCCCAGGGTCGCGACGTGCTGGCGATCATGCCCACCGGCGGCGGCAAGTCGCTGTGCTATCAGTTGCCGGCGCTGATGCGCGAGGGGGTGACCGTCGTCATCTCGCCGCTGATCGCGCTGATGCGCGACCAGGTCCGCGCCCTGCGCGAGGCCGGGGTGGCGGCGGGCGCGCTGACCAGCGGCAACACCCAGGACGAAACCGACGCGGTCTTCGCCTCGCTGGAGACGCGCGAACTGAAGCTGCTTTACATGGCGCCGGAACGTCTGGCCTCGGGCGGGACGGTGAACCTGCTGCGCCGCGCCGGCGTCACCGCCATCGCCGTGGACGAGGCGCATTGCGTCAGCCAGTGGGGCCATGATTTCCGCCCCGACTATCTGCGCATCGGCGATCTGAAACGCGCGCTGGACGTGCCGCTGTCGGCCTTTACCGCCACCGCCGACGCCGAGACGCGGGCCGAGATCGTCACCCGGCTGTTCGGCGGCGCCGAACCCGTGACCTTTCTGCGCGGCTTCGACCGCCCGAACATCCGGCTGGCCTTTCAGCCCAAGGACGGGCCGCGCCGGCAGTTGCTGGCCTTTGTCGATGCACGGCGCGGCCAGTCCGGCATCGTCTATTGCGCATCGCGCGCGCGGACCGAAACGCTGGCGCGGGCGCTGGCCGATGCCGGTCACAGCGCCGTCGCCTATCACGGCGGGATGGAGGCCGATCTGCGGCGCGAGGTCGAGGGACGGTTCCAGCGCGAGGACGGGCTGATCGTCTGCGCCACCGTGGCCTTCGGCATGGGCATCGACAAGCCCGACATAAGGTGGGTCCTGCATGCCGATCTGCCGAAATCCATCGAGGCGTATTACCAGGAAATCGGACGCGCCGGCCGCGACGGCGATCCGGCCGAGACGCTGACGCTGTACGGTCCCGACGATATCCGCCTGCGCCGGATGCAGGTGGATGAGGGGCTGGCCGACAGCGCCCGCAAAGGGGCCGATCATGCGCGTCTGAACGCGCTTCTGGGTCTGGCCGAGGCGACCGGGTGCCGTCGCCGCCGGCTGCTGGCCTATTTCGGCGACGAGATGGCCGGGGATTGCGGCAATTGCGATCTGTGCCTGTCCCCGCCGAAGCTGTTCGACGGCACGCAGGCGGTGCGCATGGCGCTGTCGGCGATGCTGCGCACCGGCGAACGGTTCGGCGCCGGCCATCTGATCGACATCCTGACCGGCAACCCGACCGACAAGATCCGCGAACGCGGTCACGACAACCTGCCCACATTCGGCGTCGGCCGCGATCATTCCCGCCCGCAATGGCAGGCGATCTTTCGCCAGATGATGGGGCTGGACCTGTGCCGGCCCGACCCCGAACGCCACGGCGCGCTGTTTCTGACCGAGACGGCCCATCCGATCCTGCGCGGCGAGGACAGCGTGACCCTGCGCCACGACACCGCGCTGCGCGCGAAAGGCGGCAACGTGGTCCGCACGCAGGTCGCGGAAGAGGACGAACCGCTGCTGTCGGCGCTGAAGGCCAAGCGTCGCGCGCTGGCCGAGGCGGCGCGCGTGCCCGCCTATGTCATCTTTCCCGACCGCACGCTGATCCAGATGGCGCAGGACCGGCCGTCCGATCTGGACCAGATGGCGCAGGTGAACGGGGTCGGCGCGAAGAAGCTGGAAAGCTTCGGGCTGGAATTCCTGTCAGTCATCGCCGGCGATCAGCCCCGGATGCACCCGCATCGCCGCGCGCTGGCCGGGCGTCCGGAAGGCGCGCTGTTCGACCGCCTGATCGCGGCGCAGACCCGGTTGATGCGGGGCGAGGACGGCACCGGCAAGCCGCTGTCCTGCTCGACCGCGCAGATCCGCCGCATCGCCGAGGCGCGGCCGGCGGATCGCGCGGCGCTGGCCCGCCATCTTGACGAGGCGCGCCTTGAGCGGTTCGCCGCCGTCTTCCTGCGCGAGATCGCCGAAGGCTGAGGCGCGCGCCGCTCAGTTCCGCGTCATGGCGTCGGCGATGATCGCGTCCAGCAGATCCGCCACCGGCTGCATCGAGGCATCGTATCCGCGCCGCCCGACCGTGATCCGGCCCGGCGCCTCCGGCGTCTCGAACAGGAAGATCGCATAGGGGCAGTGCCGGATGTTCAAAGGATCGGCCCGCATCACCCGGCGCGACACGGCGGCCGGACAGAAGCTGTAGACATCGGCATGCGTATAGGGGTCGCCCGCTCCGCCGGGATCGCCGTCGGCGTCCGCCAGCATCTCGGCCACGCGGGTGCGGCCGTCGATCACCAGCCCGGCATCGACGATGGCGTTCTCGACCGCGAAGGCGATATCGTCGAAACTGCCGCCCACCTCGTGCGTCACCGGCGGGGTCACGGCGATGTCATCGGCATGGGCGGTAACGGACAGGACGGCCAGCACGAAGGGTAATAGGAATGTGATGCGCATTTCGGCCTCGCTCAGCGTGTCTGTGCGATGATGGGTCAGCAGAACAGGCCGACGCAAGACATATCGGAGGATGAATATGAAACTTTCATGGTCAGACGTCACGCCGAAGGCCGCGTGGCTGAACCGGCGCAACTTCATGGCGGCGGGCGCGGCCTTCGCCGCCGGACCGGCCGTGGCAATGCAGGGCAAGGCGTCGAAATTCTCGACCGACCAGGACCCGAACACGTTCGAAGAGATCACCAATTACAACAATTTCTATGAATTCGGCACCGGCAAGGAAGACCCGGCCCGCCATGCCGCCGCCATGACCACCGATCCGTGGTCGGTCGAGATCGGCGGGCTTGTGGACCGGCCCGGCGCCTACGGGGTCGAGGATCTGGCCCCCGACGCCGCGCTTGAGGAACGGATCTATCGACTGCGCTGCGTCGAGGCGTGGTCGATGGTGATCCCGTGGATCGGCGTGCCGCTGGCCTCGGTGCTGGACAAGGTGGGCGTGCAGCCCTCGGCGAAATTCGTCGCCTTCGAGACGCTGTATCGCCCCGACGAGATGAACGGCCAGAAATACCCGATCCTCGACTGGCCCTATCGCGAGGGGCTGCGGATCGACGAGGCGATGCATCCGCTGACGATACTGGCCACGGGGCTGTATTCAGATCCGCTGCCGAACCAGAACGGCGCGCCGATCCGGCTGGTCGTGCCGTGGAAATACGGCTTCAAGTCGATCAAGTCGATCGTCAAGATCACCCTGACCGACACGCAGCCGGTGGCGACGTGGCAGGCGATGCAGCCGTCGGAATACGGCTTTTACGCCAATGTGAACCCGCAGGTGAACCACCCGCGCTGGAGCCAGGGGACCGAACGGCGGATCGGGGCCGGGCTGTTCGGCGGCCGGCAAGAGACGCTGATGTTCAACGGCTATGCCGATCAGGTGGCCTCGCTGTATGCCGGCATGGATCTGATGAAGAACTATTGATGACACGCAAACTGAACGATGCGCTGCGCCGTCTGCCGGTCTGGGCGCTGTGGCT
>NZ_CP067134.1:457500-720000 GCF_028553765.1 Paracoccus stylophorae
AGCGGCCCAGAGGCGCATCGGACAACAGGTTCAGATCATATTCGGGAAACTTGGCACAGGGGCCAGAGGAAAAACGCGGATTGGCCGGCCGCGCGGCCGGGATCGTCGGATCGCTCATGTAACTCAGCCTTCCAGCTAAAAGCCCCTCGTTGGGGAGGGGTGTCCCGCCGCCGGAAATACGCGGACGCCGGCCGCGCTGCAACAGGAAAATGATCGGGTGTGGACGCGCCCTGAGCGCGAACCTGCACCACACGTGCTTGAAAGTCGCGACACCGGCAATCATGATCGCAAGTTCCTGGGCGCGCTGGTGATCCGCGACAGCGCGTGACCGGCGGCATCGCGCGGCAATCGAAGGCAGGCCGGTCATGGATGAGATGAAAGACCTTTTCGCGTCGCTGTTCGACGCCGCCATCCGCGCCGCCGATCCCGGCCCCGCGATGGCGCGGCTGCTGCCCGATCCGCCAAGGGGCCGCACGGTGGTGATCGGTGCCGGCAAGGGATCGGCCTCCATGGCCGCCGCGTTCGAGCGGATGTGGGACGGACCCCTGTCCGGTCTGGTGGTGACGCGATACGGTTACGCCACGCCCTGCCAGCGCATCGAGATCGTCGGGGCCGCCCACCCGGTGCCCGACGGCGCGGGGCTTGAGGCCGCCGCCCGCATGCTGGATCTGGTCGGCGGGCTGGGCTCGGGCGATCTGGTTGTCGCGCTGATTTCGGGCGGCGGCTCGTCGCTGCTGCCGGCACCGCCCGACGGCATGACCTTGCAGGACGAGGCGGCGGTGAATGCCGCGCTGCTGGCCTCGGGCGCGCCGATTTCGGCCATGAACACGGTGCGCAAGCATCTGTCGCGGATCAAGGGCGGCAGGCTGGCGCTGGCGGCCTGGCCCGCGCGCGTGATCACCTATGTGGTGTCCGACATTCCGGGCGACAATCCGGCCTTCGTGGCCTCGGGGCCGACCATCGCCGATCCTTGCGGGCGGCAGGAGGCGCTGGACATCGTGCGCGCCTATGGCATCGCGCTGCCGCAGGCGGCCTTGCGGCATCTGGCACGCGACGATTGTGCCGCCCCCCGGCCCGATGATCCACGGCTTGCGGGCAATGTCGTCCATGTCGTCGCCTCGGCCGCGCAATCGCTTGAGGCGGCGGCGCGCCGGGCCGCCGAACTGGGCATCGACTGCGCGATCCTGTCCGAT
This sequence comes from Paracoccus stylophorae, assembly GCF_028553765.1. Taxonomy (NCBI): domain Bacteria; kingdom Pseudomonadati; phylum Pseudomonadota; class Alphaproteobacteria; order Rhodobacterales; family Paracoccaceae; genus Paracoccus; species Paracoccus stylophorae. The sequence continues at coordinate 458,694 of NZ_CP067134.1, forward strand.
TCGATCGAGGGCGAGGCGCGGGACGTGGCGCTGGTCCACGCCGCCATCGCGCGCGAGGTCCGGCTGCGCCACCGGCCTTTCCCGCCGCCGATCCTGTTGCTGTCGGGGGGCGAGACGACGGTGACGCTGGCCGACGATGCGGGGCAGGGCGGGCGGAACACCGAATTTCTGCTGGCCTTCGCCATGGCCGTCGAGGGTGTCGCGGGCATCCACGCCTTTGCCGCCGACACCGACGGCATCGACGGGTCCGAGGATAACGCGGGTGCCTTTGCCGATCACGGCTCGGCGGCGCGGATGCGCGCGGCGGGCGTCGATCCGCGCGCGGCGCTGGCGGGGAACCGGTCATGGCGCGCCTTCGATGCCATAGGCGATCTGTTCGTGACCGGCCCGACCGGCACCAATGTCAACGATTTCCGCGCCATCCATATCGGCGGCGACGGGTGATCCGCGCGCGGGATGCAGGCGCCGCCGGCACGGGCGCGGTCGATCAGCCCTGAAGGATCGCGGTCGCCACGCTGAAATAGATCAGCACGCCGACCCCGTCCGAGATCGTCGTCACCAACGGTCCGCTGGCCGTCGCCGGATCGAGGCGCAGACGGCTGAGAAGGAACGGCAGCGACATGCCGACCACGCTGCCGATGATGACCACGATCAGCATCGTCAGACCCACGGTCAGCGCGATCTCGACCCCGCCGCGCATGGCGCCGATGGGGAACACCACCAGCGCCAGCGTCAGCCCCAGGGCCGTGGCGACGGCCAGTTCGCGCAGGATCAGCCGCCGCCAGTCGGCCAGCGCGACATCGCCCGTGGCCAGCGCGCGCACCATCAGCGTGGCCGATTGCGATCCGGCATTGCCGCTGCTGTCGATCAGCAACGGCAGGAAGAAAACCAGCGAGACATAGGCGAGGATCATCTCTTCGAAATAGGCGATGCCCGCGCCGGAAAAGAGATTGCCGAAGATCAGCAGCGCCAGCCAGACGACGCGCCGGGAATACAGCACGCCGATCCCCGCCTCGCGCATGTTCTGGGTGAACGGCATCACGGTCGAGATCCGCTGGAAATCCTCGGTCGTGGCGGCCTGCATCGCGTCGGTGGCGTCGTCATGGGTGACGATGCCCGCCAGCCGGCCGCGTTCGTCCGTGACCGGGATCGCGAGGATGTCGTAATGCGCGATCAGCCGCGCCACCTCTTCCTGGTCGGTGTCGGTGCTGACGCTGACCGGCGAGGGGTCCATGATCTGGCCGATCCGCGTGTCCTCGTCGGCAAGGATCAGGGCGTGCAGCCGGATCGAGCCGATCAGGCGTCCGGCGTCGTCCAGCACGTAGGACCGATAGATGGTCTCGCGGTCCGGTGCCGCGCGACGAAGCTCGGCCAACGCCTCGCGCACGGTCATCTCGGGCTCCAGCACGGCAAAATCCGATGTCATGATCGCGCCGGCCGTGCCTTCGCGGTGGGATGCAAGCCGCAGCAGATCGGCGCGCTGATCCGCTGACAGATGGTCGGCCATGTTCTGCTGGCGGTCGCCCGACAGCAGGTTGAACAGGTCGGCGCGGTCATCGGCATCCATGCGGGCAAAGATCGCCGCCAGATCGGTCGGCGACATCAGCCGTGCCAGTTCCGCCTGCGTCAGCGCCGTCAGCCGGGAAAAGATCTCCGCCTGGCGATCCGGGTCCTGCGCCAGCAGATCCCACAGCGCCTGCGGCGGCGGCAGGCGGTTCAGCGTCGCCGCAAGATCGGCGGGGTGCGCGGGCCGGTCGGCCGGATCGCGCCCGCCCGCATGGTCGTCATTGTCCCGGATGCTGAAATCTGTCATCGCGATTGCAACTTTCGAATACGGAAAACACTCCCGGGCCGAGTTATCCACTCTATTCGGCGAAACGCCAGCCCGCGCGGGCGCGACGCGGGTCGGCACGGTTGCGCGTCTGCGCGGAACGGTCCATATCCGGACGCATCGCCGGTTCTCCGCCCCGGCGGTCAGGACTGTCGGCCGCGCGCGCCGGACGGATGATTTTCGCAGATGACCGGATAAGGAAGCCGTTGCCGTGCCCTCCTCGCAAGATGTGAATGTCCCGATGGATGCCGACGACACGCTTGTCAGCGATGCCGATCGCTGGCGGATCCTTGCGGTCCTGCTGGGCGCCATCTTCATGTCGCTGATCGGGGTCAGCATCGTGAATGTCGCGCTGCCCGCGATCCAGTCCGGCCTGAACGCCGACAATTCCGACGTTCAATGGGTGCTGTCGGGCTATGCGCTGACCTTTGGCGTCGTGCTGGTGGCGGCGGGGCGCGCGGGCGACATCATGGGCCGGGGCGGGCTGTTCCTGATCGGCCTTGCGGTCTTCACCCTGTCCTCGGTCGCGGCGGGGCTGGCGCCGGATGCGCGCTGGCTGAATGCCGCCCGGTTCGTGCAGGGGATCGGGTCGGGCCTGCTGAGCCCGCAGGGGATCGGCATGATCCAGCAATATTTCCGCGGCGACGAACGCGGCCGGGCCTTTGGCTATTTCGGGACGGTGGTCGGGTTCTCGGTCGCGACCGGCCCGGTGCTGGGCGGTTTCCTGATCCAGACCGGCGGCCCGGAACTGGGCTGGCGGCTGACCTTTCTGGTCAATGTGCCCATCGGCATCGTCGCCTTCGTGCTGGGGCTGATGTGGTTTCCGCGCCCGCTGTTCCGCCGCCCGCCCGAATTCGTCGAGGGCCAGACGCCCCGACGCGGGCAAAGGCTGCGCTCGCTGGATCCGATCGGATCGCTGCTGCTGGGGCTGGCGGTGCTGGCGGTGCTGTATCCGTTCATGGAATCGCGCGGCTCGGTCCTGACCTGGGCGTTGCTGCCGGGCGGGTTCCTGCTGGGCGGCGTCTGGATCTGGTGGGAGCGTCGGTACAAACGCCTGGGCCGCAGCCCGATGGTCGATCTGGACATCTTCCGCACCCGCAGCTTCAGCAACGGCACCGCCATCATGACGCTGTATTTCCTGGGCATGACCAGCATCTGGGTCCTGGTGGCGCTGTATGTACAGAACGGCGAGGGCAAGACCGCGCTGGAGGCGGGCATGTTCGGCATTCCCGCCGCGCTGCTGTCGGCCTATGCGGCCAACTGGGCCGGGCACCGCGTGAACCGGTATGGGCGCAAGATCGTGATCGCCGGGCTTGTCCTTGCGCTTGTGGGGCTGGCGGCCAGCATTCTGGTCATCCTGCTGAACGAATGGACCGGGCTCAGCATCTGGTGGCTGATGCTGTCGCTGTCGTTCATCGGCCTTGCGCAGGGGTCCGTCATCAGCCCCAATCAGGCCCTGACGCTGGCCGAGGTGCCGCTGGAATATGCGGGCAGTTCGGGGGCGATCATGCAGACCGGGCAGCGGATCGGAACCTCGGTCGGGATCGCCATGATCACCGCCGCCGTGTTCCTGTCGCTTGAGACCTTGTCGTGGTCGATATCGGTAATCATCGGGTTCGTGCTGATCGCGGCGGTGATCCTTGTCGCGCTGGCGGTGGCGATCAAGGATCAGCACGACCGCCGCAAGGCGCGGCCCGAACCGGACCGCGCCCAGCTGGAACAGGAAGCCGCGCCGGAAAAGCGCGGCTCAACCCCCGATTACAGCGGCGGCCATTACTAGGGGCGGGTTTCGCCGCTGACCGGGTCGATCTTCACCTCCTTGGTGGCTCCGTCATCGGTGTAATATTCGATCTCGTACAGACCGTCGTCCCATTCGATCTCGTCGACATATGCGAAACCGGCCTCCTGCTCGACCGTTTGCAGCAATTCGCTCAGCGCCTTGGCGTCGGCGGGCGGGGGCGAATCGGCCAGTGCGGGCAGGGCGGTCATGGCGGTCAGAAGGGTCGCTTGGGTGATGATACGCATTGTCATTCCTTCGGTTGGGGTGGGAAAGGATTTCGGCGGCGCGTTCGTTCGCCGCCCCTGCGCCCCTCTCTCGGGCGTCGCCATGGCAACGTGATCGCCGGCCGCACGGTTCCTTGTGCAGGCGCGCGCAAACGGCATCAGCCGTTTATCGACGCCGCCCCGCTTTATCGCTAGACTCGATTCGGGCATGGTGGTGTCCGAACCGGGCGGCGGGGCGATGCGCCGGCCGCAAGGGACATCGCACGCAATTCACCACACGATGACGGAGGTTTTCATGTCGGACGAAGATCACACGCAGTACGAGGCCAAGGGTCATTCGACCACCGGATCTGGCGCGCCCGCGCAAAGCGACCGCAACTCGCTGACCATCGGGCCGGACGGTCCGATCGTGCTGCACGACGTGCATTTCCTGGAACAGATGGCGCATTTCAACCGCGAAAAGGTGCCCGAACGCCAGCCTCACGCCAAGGGCGCCGGGGCCTTCGGCACGTTCGAGACGACCGAGGACGTATCGCGATACACCAAGGCGGCCCTGTTCCAGAAGGGCACCAGGACCGAGATGCTGGCGCGGTTTTCCACCGTCGCAGGCGAGATGGGCAGCCCCGATACCTGGCGCGACGTTCGGGGCTTCTCGCTCAAGTTCTATACGTCGGACGGGAACTATGACCTCGTGGGCAACAACACGCCCATCTTCTTCGTGCGCGATCCGATGAAATTCCCGCATTTCATCCGCAGCCAGAAACGCCTGCCGGATTCGGGGCTGCGCGACAACCACATGCAGTGGGATTTCTGGACCAACAATCCCGAAAGCGCCCATCAGGTCACCTATCTGATGGGGGTCCGCGGCCTGCCGCGCACCTGGCGTCACATGAACGGCTATGGCTCGCACACCTATATGTGGGTGAACGCCGACGGAGAGCGGTTCTGGGTGAAATACCATTTCCACACGCAGCAGGGGATGGAGTTCTTCACCAACCAGGAAGCCGCCGAGATGGCCGGCGCCGATGCCGATTTCCACCGCCGCGACCTGTTCGACGCGATCGCGCGTGGCGAACATCCCAGCTGGACGCTGTCGGTGCAGGTGATGCCCTATGAAGAGGCAAAGACCTATCGGATCAACCCGTTCGACCTGACCAAGACCTGGCCGCATCAGGATTATCCGCTGATCGAGGTTGGGCGGATGACGCTGGACCGCAATCCCGACAACTTCTTCGCCCAGATCGAACAGGCCGCGTTCTCTCCGGGCAACACGGTGCCGGGGATCGGGCTGTCGCCCGACAAGATGCTGCTGGGCCGGGCCTTTGCCTATAACGATGCGCAGCGCAACCGCATCGGCACCAATTTCCACCAGCTGCCGGTGAACCAGCCCAAGGTGCCGGTGAACACCTACATGTTCGACGGCCACATGGCCTATCTGCATTCGGGCAACGCGCCGGTCTATGTCCCCAACAGCGGCGACCGTCCCTGGGCCGATGACGAGGGGCCGGTCAATGACGGCTGGGAAGCCGACGGCGCCATGGTGCGCAGCGCCTATACGCTGCGGCCGGACGACGACGATTTCAGCCAGCCCGGCATTCTGGTGCGCGACGTCTTCGACGACGATCAGCGCCAGAAACTGGTCGATCAGGTCGCCGGCAGCCTGATTTCGGGCGTTCGCGAACCCGTGCTGGGCCGGGCGCTGGATTACTGGAAAAGCATCGACGCCGATATCGGCCGCCGCATCGAGGAAAAGGTTCGCCAGGGCGACGCCCCCGAACCCGCCGAAGGCATGGGCGAAGGCTGAGCCGCGACGATGATGGCCCGCCCGCATGTCTGGCCGCTTGCCGACATGCGGGCGGGTCACGTCCGAACGCTTCGGTGCCGGCGGGGCTGAATGACGCGGCTGCTTTCCCTGCACGGCGCAACCTCTCGGTTGCGGCTGTATCGCTGGCAGATCAGGCACGCGGTGCGCATGGTCACGGCCAGCGTGGCAGCCTATGCGCTGGTCTTCGCGCTTGGGCTGGATGTCGATTTCTCGGCCGTCATCACCGCCATCATCGTCACGCAAAGCAATATCGGCGGGTCGTTCCGCATGGCGGTGGAACAGCTTTTCGCCTCGGTCGTCGGGGCGGCGTGCGGGGTGCTGGCCGTGCTTGCCCTGCATCCGCAGGACCCCGTCATCGGCGCCGCCGCACTGGTGCTGGCACTGGTGCCGCTTGCGATCCTGGGGGCGCTGTCGCCGGGCTATCGCATGGCGCCGATCAGCGCGGTGATCGTGCTGCTTGGCGGGCCGGGGCCGGATGCCGAGGTGCTGTCGCAGGGATTCGACCGGGTGCTGGGCGTGGCCATTGGCTGCGGGGCGGGGGTTCTGGTGTCGATGCTGGTCCTGCCCGCCCGCGCATCCCGCGCCGCCGTCACCACGGCGGGCGAGATCGCGCAGCTGATGGCGGATCAGCTGCGGGCGCTGACCTCGGGCGGTTCGGACACGCAGTCGCGGCTGGTGTCACTGTCGGCCGACACGCGCGAAAAGCTGATCCTGCTGTCCGAACTGGTGGATGAGGCCGCGCGCGAACGGCGCATCAGGGTCAGCGCGATCGAGCCGGACGGCCCGCGACTGCTGCGCACGTTGCGCCGCTTGCGCCACGATCTGGATTCGCTGCGCCGCGCCCTGCGCGAGGCGGGCAGCGACGCGCTGCACGAATGCGTCGCCGCGCCGTGGCGGCGCGCCGCAGACGCCGGCGCAGAGACGCTTGACGGGATCGCACGAATTATTGACGGACAGCGTGCAGAGGACGATCTGCCCGATCTGGGCCCGGCGGTGCGCGATTATCTGAACGCGCTGGAAGAGATACGGGTGGGCGGTCTTGCCTTCTCGCTGTCGCCGGCGGCGCTTCGGCGCATGTTCGGCATCGGCTTTGCGCTGGACCAGTTCCGGCGCGATCTGGACGACATGGTCGAGGTCGCGTGCGAGGCGCGCAACCGGCAGCCGCGCCGTCTGATGAAAGGGTGATCCGGCCTATGGCAAGCCCGCGCGTTGCGGATTAGGGTGCCGCCCAACGTCAACGAAAGGACATCACATGCGTTTTTCCACCCTTGCCCCCCTTGCCTTTGCCATTGCCGGTCTGGCGACGCCCGGCGTCGCGGGCGTGTCGCTGTCGGTCGATGTCGATCTGGAGGATGCGACCACGCAGACGCTGACCTATGATTGCGGCAAGGGCGATCCGCTGACCGTCCACTATGTCAACTCGGACACGCAATCGCTGGCCCTGGTGCCGGTGGATGACGATTATCGGGTCTTCGTGAACGTCGTCTCGGGCTCGGGCGCGCGCTATGTATCGGGTCAGCATGAATGGTGGACCAAGGGCGACGATGCCACCCTGTCCGACACGCTGGAGGACAAGACCCTCAGCGAATGTGCGGCCACCAGCCAGTAGGACGGCGGATCGCCGCAGAGGACGAAATGGCGGAAGACACCGATCCCCCGCGCTATGCCTCCGCCCCGTGCTTCGCGCACGAGCTTGCGGACGGCGTGCAGGGATTCGTGACCGTCGATCCGCAGCAGGCGCGCGACGTGGCGCGCTGGCGCAAGGCGGAACGCGAACGGCTGATCGCGGCGCGGCTGGCCGTTCCCGCAGACGAACGGGCGCAGGTTGCAGACCAGGTGGGCCGGGCGCTGGACCGGATCGTGCCGCATGGTGCCGGCACCGTCGTCAGCCTGTTCTGGCCCTTTCGCGGCGAACTGGATCTGCGCGGCTGGATGACCAGGGCGGCAGGGCGCGGCACATGCATCGCCCTGCCCGTCGTTGTGGGCCGCGACCGACCGCTGATCTTTCGCGCATGGCAGCCCGGCTGCGCGATGCAGCGCGGGGTGTGGAACATCCCCCAGCCCGCGGACGGGGAGAACCTGATCCCCGACATCGTGATCGCGCCGCTGGTCGGATACGACGCCCGATCCTATCGCCTGGGATATGGCGGCGGCTTTTTCGACCGCACGCTGGCCGCGATGCAGGACCGACCCACGGTGATCGGCGTCGGCCACGAAACGGCCGCGATCCCCACCATCTTTCCGCAACCGCATGACATCCCGATGGATGTGATCCTGACGGGCGCGGATGCCGGGCAGGCGGGCGAGCCATGACGCGGCATCAAGGCGGGACGCAGGACAGGCGAGGTCAGGAAACTGGCGTGAGACAATGGGTTGCCCAGGCGGTGAAGCGGATCGAGGCGGATTTCAACCGCTCGGCCGATACGCATCTGTTCAGGCTGGATCTGCCGCGGCTGGACGGCGTTCATATCTATCTCAAGGATGAAAGCACCCATCCCACCGGCAGCCTGAAACACCGGCTGGCGCGGTCGCTGTTCCTGTATGCCTTGTGCAACGGCAGCATCGGTCCCGACACGACGATCATCGAGGCGTCGTCGGGCAGTACCGCCGTCTCCGAGGCCTATTTCGCCCGGATGCTGGGGCTGAAATTCGTGGCGGTGATGCCGCGCAGCACGGCGCAAAGCAAGATCGCCAACATCACGCTGAACGGCGGAAAATGCCATTTCGTGGACAGCGCCCCGCAGATGCACGACGCGGCCATGCGGCTGGCCGAGGAAACCGGCGGCTATTTCATGGACCAGTTCCTGCACGCGGAACGGGCGACCGACTGGCGCGGCAACAACAACATCGCGGAAAGCATCTTCCAGCAGATGGCGCACGAGCCGCACCCCATCCCCCACACCATCGTCATGAGCGCGGGAACCGGCGGCACCTCGGCCACGCTTGGCCGCTATATCCGCTATCGCGGGTTCGACACGCAGCTTGTTGTGGTCGATCCCGAGAATTCGGTGTTCTACGACAGCTACATGCAGAACGACCCGTCCCTGAGCGCGGAATGTTCCAGCCGGATCGAGGGGATCGGCCGCCCGCGGGTCGAGAAATCGTTCCAGCCGGCGGTGATCGACGCGATGATGCGCGTGCCCGATGTGGCCAGCATCGCCACGATCCATTGGCTGGAACGCCTGATCGGGCGCAAGGCGGGGGCGTCCACCGGCACCAATCTGTGGGGCGCGCTGAAGGTCGCGCAGCAGATGGTGGATGCGGGTCGGCAGGGATCGGTGGTAACGCTGATGTGCGACGGCGGAGAGCGCTATCTGGACAGCTATTACGACAAGGGCTGGGTCGCCGAGACCATCGGCGACACAGGCGCGGCGTTGCAGGAACTGGCCCGGTGGGGCTGACCGGGCCCGCCCTAAGCTAAAGGCTACTGCGCCCGGCCCTGTGTCACCGCGCCCGCTGGCGCGTCAGGACACCAGTTCGCGCCCGTTCTTGACGTGGCGGGCGGTCATTTGCCGCGCCATGCTGCCCTTGGGCAGGAAACGCGCGGGTTCCGGCAGGCGGGTCGTCGCCTCGGCCAGTTCGGGGAACAGGGTCGTGATCTCGGACCGGGCGGCGTGTGGGATGCTTTTCATCGCCTGCGGACCGGGGAACAGCGATTCCGTCTCGGCCCCGTTCGACCGCACCACGGCGTGCCGGCCCAGCATGAAGTGGATATACTCGACCTCGGACAGGTCCGACGCGACCTCGATCCCGGTCAGGCCCAACAGATGCTTGGCCGCGACCAGAACCTCGCGCCGGCCGAACATCCGTTCGGCGATGACCGAGCGGACCAGGACACGGTGCTGCGGCGAGACGACCAGATCGCGCAGCGGCAGCCCCTGACCCAACGCGCCCGCCGCGATGCGGATGGGGCGCAGATTCGGCCACAGCTCCAGCAGCGTCGCATCCAGCCTGCGCCGCCCGATCCAGGTGATCGGCTGACAGCCCAGATCGCGGGTCCACACGCGGTCGCCGGTGTTCAGATCCTCGACCGCGATCTCGCCGCGGTCGGTTTCGATCCGCGTGCCGGCGGTAAAGCAGGGCACCACCACATCCTTGATTTCCGGGTTGAAGCCCACCTTGGCCATGGACGTTCCATCGCTCAAGGGTTGGGAGCCCCTGACCGTAATGCCATAGATGACGGTGATGTCGTTCCAGGTATCGACCGAACTAGAGGACGGTCGGATGAACACATCGCCGTTATCCGCCTGTTTCACGATCCCCGCTCTGGTCAGCGTGATCGGATTGCCGTCTTCGTCCTCGGTCTCGATCTCGAAATTGGCCCGCATGAAGGTGACAATCTCGGCGTTGTTGGTCGTGCCGCCGGTCGGGCGATCATAGCTGAACTGGGTCGTGCCCCATTGATATGTCGTGTTCCAGTTACCCCTGCTCGGCCCCGTCACATCGACGACTTTCAGTTCCGCGCGGCCCGAAGCCGTCCAGCCATTGGCGACGTTCGCCTGAGTCTGGCTGATGTTGCTGTTGGGCGAGTTGTCAAGCATCGGCCTGTTGCCGATCCAGATCCATGTCGCGGTCGTCATGTCTGCGTAACCTTCTTCAAATTCACAGGCCAGCAATCACGATACCGGCTCTGCCTACGCTTGCCAAGATCGCCGGAACTCGCGTTAAACGCATGTTGCACCGAAGCACACAGCAGGCTCAGCCCTTCCGCGCCGGTTCGATCAGCCCGAACGCCTTTGCGCCGATCTGCCGGATATGGCGGGCGATGGGAATGGCCGAGGTGGCGGCGGGCGAGGGGGCGTTGCAGACATGAACGGTCCGCGCCGATTGCCGGATCAGGAAATCATGCACCAGCCCGCCGTCGCGCATGACCGCCTGCGCGCGGATGCCCGGCGGATGCGGCCGCAGGTCCGACAGATCCAGCCCCGGACAGTAACGCCGGCACGCCCGCAGATAGCGGCGCCGCAACGCCGAATTCGCCATCTCGGCCGCGCCCGGGCGCAGATTGCCGGCGATGGTCCGCCAGAACCCCGAAAACCGCGCCATGTCCGACAGATCGCGCAGGTTCGGGGACAGTTTGCGATACCCCTCGCGCGACAGTGACAGGACCGCGTTCGGCCCCACCGTCACATAGCCGCCGATCATCCGCGTCAGATGGATGCCCAGAAACGGCAGATCGGGGTTCGGGACGGGATAGATCAGGTGATCGACCACCCGGTCGTGGCGCGGCGCAAGCCGGAAATATTCGCCCTTGAACGGGACGATGGCGAAATCGCCGCCCAGCCCGCACATCGCGGCGATCCGGTCGGCCTGCAATCCGGCGCAGGCGATCAGATGGCGGGTCGTCATCTCTTCGCCCGATTGCAGACGCAGCCGGACGCGGTTCGCATCCTCGGCAATGGCCTCGACCGTTGCGCCCAGGCGGATCTGGCCGCCATTGTCGCGAAAAAGCTGCGCCATCTGGCGGGTGATGGCGGCATAATCGGCGATCCCCGTCGCCGGGCTCAGCAGCGCGGCCAGCCCGGTGATCTCGGGCTCGATCCGGCGCAGTTCGGACTGCGGGATTTCGCGCACATCCAGACCATTCTGGCGCGCGCGGGCGGCCAGGGCGGACAGCCGGCCCACCTCGTCCTTGCGGGTCGCCACGATCAGCTTGCCGCATTGATCGAAGGGCAGGCCATGTTCGCGGCAGAACCGCACCGTCTCGTGCAGCCCCTCGCGACACAGCCGCGCCTTCAGGCTGCCCGGCGCATAATAGATCCCGGCATGGATCACGCCGCTGTTGCGCCCGGTCTGGTGGCGGGCCAGCGCCGGTTCCTTTTCCAGCACGGCGATGTCGAGACCGGGAAAGCTGCGCTGCATCTCCAGCGCGGTGGCGATGCCCACGATGCCGCCCCCGATCACGGTCAGATCCGTCATGCCGTTCCCCCGTCGCTGTCCTGTCCGCGATGCTAGTCACCCGGCGATCCGGATACCAGCTTGCGCATCCTGCATGGTCCCCGATGATGGGGCGATATTGCGCCCGCGCGGGAACGCAAGACATGGCGTCGTTGTTTCCCCGGTGGCGCGTCCCCGCCAGCACCACAAGACGGAGGTTCCCCGATGCTTTCTTCCACCCTGACGCGGCGCGGATTGCTGGCGATGGCATCGGGTCTGACCGTGCTGCCTTTCCTGAACCGCACGGCGCTTGCCGCGACCCCCGCAGCCCTGCAACTGTCGTGGCTGCATTCGGTGCAGTTCGCGGGCAGCTATCTGGCGCAGCAGAACGGCTGGTGGCGCGATGCGGGGCTGGACGTCGCGTTGTTGCAGGGCGGGCCGAACGCGCCGGTGGAGCCGCCGGTGGTGTCCGGCACCGCGCTGGTCGGCGTGTCGGCCGCCGATTATGCCGCCGCCGCCGTGGCGCAGGGGGCGGATTTCCGGATCATCGGCGTCGCGATGCAGAAAAACCCCTTCGTCGTCGCCTCGCTGGCCGAAAACCCGGTCAACGAACCCGCCGATCTTGAAGGCAGAAGCATCGGCATGGCACTGGCCAACACCCCGGTCTTGCAGGCGCTGTGCGCGCTGAACGACGTGGATTTCGCCGCCATCGACATCGTGCCGACGCAGTATTCGGCCCAGCCCCTGATCGCGGGCGAGGTCGATTGCCTGCTGTGCTGGGAAACCGACCTGCCGGTCGCCATGGCCATGAACGGAATCGAGGCGCAGACGATGCTGATGGCCGATCACGGCTATGCCGTCCATTCCCAGACCTACATCGCCACCGCCGACAGCCTGCGCGACCGGCGCGCCGATCTGACAGCCCTGCTGGCGGGCGAGGCGCGGGGCTGGAACGCCTGCCGCGCCGATCCGGATGCGGCCGCCGAACTGACCGTGCAGATGTTTCCCGATGCCGGGCTGGACCTGCCGACGCAGAAATTGCAGCTCCGGCGTCAATTGCCGCTGATGTTTTCGGACCTGACCGACCGGCAGGGCTTCGGCTGGTTCAGCGACGACAGCGTGGAGGCCAATATCGAGACGCTGTCCCTTCTGGGCCGCAAGGTGACGGCCGATCTGTGGGACCGCTCGATCCTCGAAGAAGTCCATGGCTGAGACGGGCGGACGCGCGCCCATCACCTGCACCGGGCTGGGCAAGGTCTTTGACGGCGGGGTCCGGGCCGTGGCCCCCATCGACGTGACCTTCGCGGCTGGCGCGACGACGGCTCTGGTCGGACCCTCGGGCTGCGGGAAATCGACGCTGCTGCGGCTGGTCGCGGGGCTGGAAGACCCGACCGAGGGTGAGGTGCGCATCGACGGCCGGACCCCGGCGGCGCAGCGGGCGCAGGGCGCGATCTCGGTCGCGTTCCAGGACCCCTCGCTGCTGCCATGGCTGACGGTGCGGGCGAATGTGGCGCTGGCGCGGAAACTGGCGCGGCAGCCGCCCGATCCGGCGCAGGTCGAGGATCTGATCGGGCTGGTCGGCCTGTCGGGGTCGGAAGAGACGCGCCCCGCCGCGCTGTCGGGCGGGATGCGCCAGCGGGCCGCCATTGCCCGCGCCCTGGTCACCGGGCCGCAGATCCTGCTGCTGGACGAGCCGTTCGGCGCGGTGGACGAGCTGACGCGCCGCCAGCTTGCCCGCGATCTGCCCCCCTTGTGGGAGCCGCGCGGCACCACGACGCTGCTGGTCACGCATTCCCTGCACGAGGCGGTGACGCTGGCCGACCGCATCCTTGTCCTCAGCCCGCGTCCGGCGCGGATCGTGGCCGACATCGCCGTGCCGCTGCCACGGCCTCGCGATGCGCGGCTGACCGACAGCGCCGAATTCCGGGCGCTGGTCGCGCGCGCCTCGCAGGCGCTGGCGCAGGGCGATGCCGACAACGCGCCGATGGCGGCGCAATGACGCGCAGCGCCGGGATCGGCCCGGCCGTGCTGGGCGGGGCGGTGCTGATCCTTGGCTGGGTGTTGCTGGCGGGCGCGTTGCAGGGCGCGCATCTGGTCGCCGGTCCGTGGCAGGTGGCAGGCTGGATCGGCGCCAATCCGGGGCTGGTCGGTCGCGCGCTGGCCACCACGCTGCACAGCGCCGCGTTGGGGTTTCTGGCCGGAAACCTGGTCGCGGTGGCGCTGGCCGGGGTCGCGCTGATCTGGCCGCGACTGCTGGATCTGGTGTCGGGGCTGGCGCTGGTGGTGTTCTGCCTGCCGCTGATCGCGACCGGCCCGATCCTGCGGGTGCTGATGGGACCGGGCGAGGGGCCGCAGATCGTGCTGGCGGCTTTGGCCGTCTACTATACCACGCTGATCCCGCTGCTGACCGGGCTGCGCGCCACGCCGGCGGTGTGGCTGGATCTGGTCCACAGCTATGGCCGCGGCCGCTGGTCCGAACTGGTCCATGTCCGCGCCCGCGCCGGCTTGCCCTATCTGTTCGCCGGGCTTCAGATCGCCGCGCCCGCAGCCTTTCTGGGCGCGATGGTGGGCGAGTTCACGGGGGCCGAGCGGGGCATGGGCGTGCTGACGATCCGCTTCATGCGGGCGCTGGACGTGCCGGCGCTGTGGGCCATCGCGGCGCTGGCGGCGGCGGTGTCGATGGCGGTTTACGCGGCCATCGGCGCATTGGCGCGCGCGGTGCTGCACGATCGCCCGCCGGTGATCCTGGCCGCGCCGCGTTCGCCCGCCCGAGGCGGCAGGTTTCAGGTGCCGCAGGCGCTGTGGCTGATCGCGGCGGTGCTGGTGCTGTGGTGGGGCGCGCTGGCATTGCCGGGGATGAACCCGTTCTTCGCCAAATCGCCGCAGGATCTGCTGATCGCGCTGACAGCGGCCGAGGGTGCGGCGCAGACCCGCGCCACGCTGGCCACCGCCCTGCGCGAGACGGCGGTGTTCGTGGTTCCCGGCTATCTGGCCGGGCTGGTTCTGGGGGCGGGGCTGGCCGTGCTGCTGGTGCTGGTGCCGGGGCTGTCGGCGCTGGTGATGCCGCTGGCCGTGGCGCTGCGGTCGGTTCCGATCGTGACCACCGCCCCGCTGATCGTGCTGTTTCTGGGCCGCGGCGCGACGGGAACGATCACGCTGGTCGCGGTGATGGTGTTCTTTCCGACGCTGGTGGCCTGCCTGCACGGGCTGCGCCAGGCGCCGGGCCAGATCCTTGACGTGTTCCAGACCTATGCCGCAGGGCGGCTGCGCCAGATGGCCCATGTCCGCATCCCCGCCATGCTGCCCGCCCTGTTCGCCGCCGCACGGATGAGCGTGCCGGCCGCGATCCTGGCCGTCACCGTGGTCGAGTGGCTGACCACCGGGCGCGGGCTGGGCAGCCTGATGGCGCTGTCGGCCTCGGTCTCGGATTATACGATGCTGTGGGCGGCGGTGGTCGTTGTCACTGCCATCTCGGCGCTGTGCTATGCCGGGGTGGCGGCGCTGGAACGGCGCATCCTGGCCGTCTATGCGCCCGAGCAGGTGCGACGGTGACGCCTGCCGCCTTTGCCATTCCCGGCGATCCGGATCGGCTGACCGGTGGGTTCCTGTATGAACGCCGGCTGCTGTCCGGGCTGCGCGTTCTGGGCCACGATGTGGCGTATCTGCGCCTGCCGTCCAGCTTTCCCGACCCCGATCCCGCCGACATGGACCGCGCCGTCGCGATGCTGAACGCGGTCCAGCCCGCGCGTCCGCTGATCCTTGACGGGCTGGTGTCGGGCGCCATCGACCCCGCCGGGCTGGCGCGGGTGCGCGCCCCCGTCATCGCCATGGTGCATCATCCGCTGGCGCTGGAAAGCGGGCTGGACGCGGCGCGGCGCGACCATCTGCACCGGACCGAGCGTGCCAATCTGGCCCTGTGCCGCCACGTTCTGGTGCCCAGCCCGCATACGCGCGCGATCCTGACCCAGCGATATGACGTGGACCCCGAACGGATCACCGTGGCCCGGCCCGGCGTGGACCGGACCCGCCTGCCGCGCGACCCCGCGACGCCGCCGCTGATCCTGTCGGTGGGCATCCTGCACCCGCGCAAGGGGCATGATGTGCTGATCGCGGCGCTGTCGCTTTTGCCCGATCTGGACTGGCAGGCGGTCATCGTGGGCAATCCATGGGACTCGGATCATGCGGCCGATCTGCACTCGGTGATCGCGGCCAGCCCGGTCGCCGCGCGGATCCGCCTTGCCGGGCGCGTCGGCGCCGACCGGTTGCAGCGGCTGTATGCCCGCGCCGCGATCTTTGCGCTGGCCACGCGATACGAAGGCTATGGCATCGTCTTTGACGAGGCGTTGCTGAACGGTCTGCCGGTCGTCAGTTGCCGGACCGGCGCCGTCCCCGACACGGTGCCGGAGGAAGCTGGCCTGCTGACCCCGCCCGACGATCCGGCAGCCTTTGCCGCCGCGCTGCGCGCATTGCTGAGCGATCAGGCGCGGCACGGCCGGATGGCGGCGGCCGCGTGTCGCGCGGGACACGCGCTGCCCGGCTGGTCCGACACGGCGCGCATCGCCAGCGCGGTCATCGACCGGGTCGCTGAGGCGGGTTAGGCCTGTTGCGCCTTCAGTTCCAGCCGGCGGCGATGCAGGATCGGCTCGGTATAGCCCGAGGGCTGGCGGCGACCCTGAAACACCAGATCGCAGGCCGCCCTGAAGGCGATCCCGTCGAAATCCGGTGCCATCGGGCGATAGTTCGGATCGCCGGCGTTCTGGCGGTCCACCACCTCGGCCATGCGCTGCATGATCGCCATCGCCTCGTCTTCCTGCACGATTCCGTGATGCAGCCAGTTGGCGATGTGCTGGGCCGAGATGCGGCAGGTCGCGCGATCCTCCATCAGGCCGACATCGTTGATGTCGGGCACCTTGGAACAGCCGATGCCCTGATCGATCCAGCGCACGACATAGCCCAGGATGCCCTGCGCGTTGTTCTCGACCTCGCGCCGGATCTGGTCCGGGGTCCATTTGCGATAGCTGGCCAGCGGAATGTCCAGCAGCGCCTCGACATAGGCGCGCCGGCCGCCCTTCGCCAGCTGCCGCTGGACGGCAAGCACATCGACCTTGTGGTAATGCATCGCGTGCAGGGTCGCGGCGGTCGGGCTGGGCACCCAGGCACAGTTCGCCCCGGCGCGCGGATGGTCGATCTTCTGTTCCAGCATCGCGGCCATCAGGTCGGGCGCGGCCCACATGCCCTTGCCGATCTGCGCCTTGCCCGACAGCCCGCATTCCAGCCCGATATCGACGTTCTGGTTCTCATAGGCGGTGATCCAGCCCTTGCGCTTGATGAAGTCCTTGCGGCTGAACGGCCCGGCCTCCATGCTGGTGTGGATCTCGTCGCCGGTGCGGTCCAGAAAGCCGGTATTGATGAAGCAGACCCGGTGCCGGCCGGCGCGGATGCATTCCTTCAGGTTGACGCTGGTGCGCCGCTCCTCGTCCATGATGCCCAGCTTGACGGTGTATTGCGGCAGGCCCAGCATGTCCTCGACCTCGGTGAAGATCCGGTCGGCAAAGGCGACCTCGTCGGGGCCGTGCATCTTGGGCTTGACGACATAGACCGACCCGGCGACCGAGTTGCGCGGCCCGTCCTGCTTGCGCAGATCGTGCATCGCGATCAGCGTGGTGATGGCGGCGTCCATCAGCCCCTCGAACACCTCGTCGCCGTTGCGGTCGAGGATGGCGGGGTTGGTCATCAGGTGACCCACGTTGCGCACCAGAAGCAGCGCCCGGCCCTTGATCGTCAGATCCGATCCGTCGGGCGCGGTATGGGTGCGATCGCCGTGCAGCGCGCGGGTGATCGTGCGGCCGCCCTTGTCGAACGTCTCGGACAGATCGCCCTGCATCAGGCCCAGCCAGTTGGCATAGGCCTGGATCTTGTCCGGCGCATCGACGCAGGCGACCGAGTCCTCGCAGTCGATGATGGCCGAGACGGCGGATTCCATCTGCACATCGGCCAGCCCGGATTGCGTCTGGCTGCCGATCGGGTGGTCGCGGTCGAAGAGCAGATCGACATGCAGCCCGTTATTGCGCAGCAGGATCGAGGCGGGGTTGCCCGGATCGCCGGTGTAACCCACGAATTTCCCAGGCTGTTTCAGGGTCGAGCCGTCGACCTGCAACTGGCCGTCCTGGACGGCGTAGCGTTCGGCCTTGCCGTGGCTGGTATCGGTCAGCGGGAAGGTGTCGTCCAGAAACACCGCCGCCCGCGCCACGACGCGGGCGCCGCGCCCGGTATCGAACCCGCCCGAGGGCAGCGGCAGGCCCATCGCGTCGGTGCCGTAGAGACAGTCGTAAAGGCTGCCCCATCTGGCATTGGCGGCGTTCAGCACGAAACGGGCATTGGTCGAGGGCACGACAAGCTGCGGGCCGGGCACTTCGGCGATTTCGGGGTCGGTGTTGGCGGTGTCGATGGTGAAATCGCCGCCTTCGGGGACCAGATAGCCGATGCGTTCCAGAAACGCCTTGTAGGCGTCGCGGTCGTGCGGGCGGTCGCGGTGCGTTCGGTGCCAGTCGTCGATCAGGTCCTGCAATTCCTGGCGCCGCGCCAGCAATTCGCGGTTGCGCGGGGTCAGGTCGTGGATCAGGCGCGACAGGCCGGACCAGAAGGTCGCGGGCGCGATCCCGGTGCCGGGCAGGGCACGATCCTCGATGAAGCGGGCCAGCCCGGCATCGACGTCAAGCCCTTCGCGGTGGCTGCGCGCGGGGTCTGTGGACCTGTCCGACATGATCGTTCCTCCGGGTTCATCGGTCGCGTTCGGGCACGGTATACCGTTGAACACTGGCATCTGTCCAATGGCGCGGGCAGGCGGCAGAAGAATTTTTCATCGTTGCGCCGTTGCGCGCACGGGCTGCGCGCGTTGCGTGGCGCAACGGGGCGGGTGCGGCGGGCATTTCGGCCAGCCTCTGCTGGCTTTTGCGCCGCACCGGGGATGCACTTTTGCGGCACAGCATGTGCACGGGACGGTCACAGCTTGCGGGCGTTGCGCGGGACCGGTTCTGGCGCAGGGGGCGCTGCCCCCCGGCCCTGCGGGCCGTCCCCCGGGATATTTGCGCACCGAAGACGGGCAGGGGCGCGGCATGCATCGTGCGGGTGCGTCCTGCGCGAGGCTGGACCGGAGGGGGTGTCGCGCCTATGTCTGCGGGCGAGGCGGCTGCGCGATCCTGCGGGCGGCACCGGGACAGTGACATGGGTGCAGAGACGGTCGAGGCGGCGCGGCGCGCGGCGGTTCAGGGCTTTGTGGCGACACGGTTCGGGCCGCGCGGCACGCTGCGGCTGCACCGGGCCGCGCTGGGTCTGGATCTGCTGCGCGCGCCGGTCAATGTCGCGCTGTCGCCGGTGTTCCTGCTGACCCGGATAGGGGCGTGGCTGGGCCGGCGGGCCGGGATGGATCGGATGGCCGGGTGGCTGGCGTCGCGGCGGGTGTTCCTGCCGTCGGATCTGGCGCGGCGGCTGGGCGACGATCTGACCGGGTTTCTGCGCGCGATGCAGGCGCAGGGTCTGGTTCCCCGGCTGCCAGAGGCCGATCTGCGCCGGGCGGTCGCGACCTATACCGAGACGCGCAACGCGGTGGCCGAGATCACCACCTCGGCCATCGTGCTGGTCGTCGGGCTGGGGCTGTTCGGGGCGACCACGCCCGGCATCGTGTCGCTGGCCGGGCCGGTGGCGGGGATGCGCGCCGAGCGTCGGGCCATCGAGGAGTTCGCGCTGGGCAGCGGGCTGGGGCGGCTGTGGAACGGGGTGTTCCCGGCCGAGCCGGGCACCGCGCAGGTGGTGCTGACGGGGATCGTCCTGGCGGCGGGGGCGTCGGTCGTCACCGCCTTTGCGGGGCTGCTGGCGGACCCGGTGCAGCACTGGACCGGCATCCATCGCCGCCGGCTGATGCGGCTGCTGGCGCGGCTGGACCGGGGCGATGCGACGGCCGGGGTCGCGCGCGAGCATCTGGTGGCGCGCGGCGGCGATCTGGCGGATGCGGCGCTGACGCTGTGGCGCAGCCTGCGCGGCTGAGGGCGCGTTGACAGCGATGTGCCGCGCTGGCTAGCCTGCGGTCAGGCAAGGGCGCGAGGAGGCGACATGGCCAAAGGTTTCAGGCAGATGCTGGACGAGGCCGATGCGCTGGTCGCGTCGGTCAGCGTCGAGGAGATGGCGCAGCGGACGGACGATCCGGCGCTGGTGATGGTCGATATCCGCGATCCGCGCGAACTGGAACGCGAGGGGATGATTCCGGGCGCGTTCCACGCGCCGCGCGGGATGCTGGAATTCTGGATCGACCCCGAAAGCCCGTATCACAAGCCGCGCTTTGCCCAGGATGCGGTGTTCGTGTTCTATTGCGCCTCGGGGTGGCGGTCGCTGCTGGCGGCGCGGCTGGCGCAGGAGATGGGGCTGAAGGCGCGCAGCCTGCGCGGCGGGTTTTCGGAATGGAAAGCGGCGGGGCAGCCGGTCGCCGCGCGCGAGGGAAAACGCGACTGAGGGCGGGTCGCCGCGATGCGGGTGCGCGTCAGTCGCCGGTCAGCGCGACGATGTGGCGGATGGCGGCGGCGTAGCCCTGCGGTCCCAGCCCGGCGATCACGCCGTCCGCGCGCTGCGAGACGTAGGAATGGTGCCGGAACGCCTCGCGCCGGTGGACCTGGCTTAGATGCACCTCGATCACCGGGCCGTCGAAGGCGGTCAGCGCGTCGAGAATGGCGATCGAGCTGTGCGTCAGCGCGGCAGGGTTGATGACGATGCCGCAGGCCGATCCGCGCGCCTCGTGAATCCAGTCGACGATCTGGCCTTCCCAGTTCGATTGCCGGAACCGGACATCGTGGGTGTCGCCGGCGGCCTTGCGGCACAGCGTTTCGATGTCGGCCAGCGTCTGGTGGCCATAGATCGCCGGTTCGCGCTGTCCCAGAAGGTTGAGGTTGGGGCCGTTCAGCACGTGGATGGTCTTCATGGATCAGCTTTCCTGGAGGGGCCGGACGGGGCCGATCCTAACCCGCCGGCGGCGCGCCTGTCAGCGGGAAACGCGCGGGCCGGGCCATCCGGTCAAGGCGGCGCGCAGTCAGGCGACCTGAACTTCGGGATCGACCTCTTCGCTGTCGTCGGGGGCGATCATTTCGGTCACGCATTTGCGCAGCGTGACCATGCCCAGATGCGCGCCGTCGCGGCCGACGATGTTGGCGCGGTTGGTGTCGGCGTTGGTCATGGCGCGCGCCGCCTCTTCCAGGAGGGTCGTCGCGGGCAGGCTGACGGCGGAATCGGTGCGTTCGCCCTTGCGCATGACGGTGCGGACGGTGATGACGTTGCCGCGCTTCACGTCGCGCACGAAGCTGCTGATATAGTCGTCGGCCGGGCGCAGCACGATCTGTTCGCCGGTGCCCTGCTGGATGATGCGGCCGTCGCGCAGGATGGCGATGCGGTCGCCCAGGCGCAACGCCTCGTCGAGATCGTGGGTGATGAAGACGATGGTCTTTTTCAGTTCCGCCTGAAGGTCCAGCAGGACCGACTGCATGTCGGTGCGGATCAGCGGGTCCAGCGCCGAAAACGCCTCGTCCATCAGCAGGATTTCGGGGTCGTTGGTCAGCGCGCGGGCTAGTCCCACGCGCTGCTGCATGCCGCCCGACAGCTGGTTGGGATAGCTTTCCTCGAACCCGTCAAGGCCCACGCGGCTGATCCAGCGGCGGGCGCGTTCGCCGGCTTCCCTGTCGGGGATGCCGCGGACGCGCAGCCCGTAGGTGGTGTTTTCCAGCACCGTGCGGTGCGGAAACAGCGCGAATTTCTGGAACACCATCGCGGTCTTTTCGCGGCGGAACTTGCGCAATTCGGTCTGCGACATCTGCACGATGTCGCGGCCTTCAAAGATCACCTCGCCGGCGGTGGGGTCGATCAGGCGGTTGATGTGGCGGATCAGCGTCGATTTGCCCGACCCCGAGAGCCCCATCACCACCTGGATGCGGCCCGCCGGGATGGTCATGGTGATGTCGTCCAGGGCCAGCACGTGGTTGTGCGCGGCCTTCAGTTCGTCCTTGGTAATGCCGGCCTTGACATCGGGCACATGCGCCGCGCCGTTGGGGCCGAAGATCTTGTAGAGATTGCGGATGTCGATGTCGTGCTTCGCGTCAGCCATGCACGGCCTCCAGATGTCGTTGCAGACGCTTGCCGTAAGCCTGGGTGGCGCGGTCGAAGATGATGGCGATGGCGACGATGGCCAGCCCGTTCATCACGCCCAGGGTGAAATACTGGTTGTTGATCGCCTGCAAGACCGGCTGGCCCAGCCCGCGCACCCCGATCATCGAGGCGACGACGACCATTGCAAGGCTCATCATGATGGTCTGGTTCACGCCGGCCATGATCGTGGGCAGCGCCAGCGGCAGCTGCACGTCCTTCAGCTTCTGCCTTGGGTTCGAGCCGAACGCCTCGGCCGCCTCGAGCACGTCGGCGGGGACCTGGCGGATGCCCAGATTGGTCAGGCGGATGATCGGCGGCACGGCATAGATCACCACCGCGATCACGCCGGGCACCTTGCCCAGCCCGAAGATCATCACCACCGGGATCAGATAGACGAAGCTGGGCATCGTCTGCATCATGTCGAGGATCGGCGTGACCAGCTGGTTGGCGCGGTCCGAGCGGGCCATCAGGATGCCCACCGGAATGCCGATCACCACCCCGATCAGCGTGCAGACCGCGACCATGGCGATGGTGCGCATCGTGTCTTCCCACATCCCGAAGAACCCGATCAGCAGCAGCGCGATCACCGTGCCGGTCACGATCTTCCAGCTTCGGCTGAGGCCCCAGACAAGTCCGGCCAGCGCCGCCAGCACCAGAATCCACGGGCTGTCGATCAGCAGGTTCTCGATGAAGACCAGCAGCACCTGGATCGGGTGAAAGATCGCCTCCAGCGTTTCGCCGTAGGCGCGGGTGAAGTCGCGAAAGCCGCTGTCGATGGCGATGCGCATGTTGCGCAGGTCGCCGCGGCCGAGAGAGGGAAATTCGATCAGGTCCATCGGTCTTCTTCTTTGTCAGGAGGCCGGGTCTTTGTCAGGGCGCCCGGCGGTCGCGGCGCGCGCAGGCATCGGCACGCGCGCCGCCGATCCGGGCCGGTGTCAGAGCGCTTCCTTGACCTTTTCGGCCACGTCCTCGCTGACCCATTCGGACCAGATTTCAGGCTGGTTTTCGAGGAAGTAATACGCCCCGTCCTCGTTCGTGGCCTGGTTTTCGCCCATCCACGCCAGAAGGCCGTTCACGGTCTCGTTCGACCAGGCGCGCTTGCCCAGGTAATCCATCGTGACCGCGTTGTTGTCGGCGAATTCCTTGGTCACGGCGGTGAACACGTCCGAACGCGGCCATTCGTTCAGTTCCGGATCGGGGCAGTTGTTGACCACGGTGCAGTTGTCCCACCGTTCGCGGTCGTGTTCCACGCCCAGGTCCAGCCGGGTCATGTCGTATTTGCCCAGGATCGCGGTCGGGGCCCAGTAATAGCCCAGCCAGCCTTCCTCGCGG
This sequence comes from Paracoccus stylophorae, assembly GCF_028553765.1. NCBI lineage: Bacteria > Pseudomonadati > Pseudomonadota > Alphaproteobacteria > Rhodobacterales > Paracoccaceae > Paracoccus > Paracoccus stylophorae. The sequence continues at coordinate 481,745 of NZ_CP067134.1, forward strand.
TTGAAGGCGCGGGCGATCGAGCCGTCAAGACCGGCGGCCGAGCCGGGATCGACCAGTTCGAACCCCTTTTCCTCGCCGTTCAGGGCGCGGAACTGGTTCTGGGTGATGATCTGGCAGGCCCAGCCCGAGGGGCAGCTGAAGAACGCGCCCTTGCTGCTGTCCTCGGCGCCGGGGAACAGGTCGGGATTGGCCAACGCATCCTCGATGGTGGTGATGTTGTGTTCCTCGGACAGCCAGGTCGGCACCCAGAACCCCTCGACCCCGCCATCGTGCAGGATTTCCGAGGCGATGACGATGCGGCCCTCTTCCACGGCGGCATCCAGCGCGATCTTGACCGCGTTCACCCACAATTCGGGCGCGACATCGGGTTCGCCCTTTTCGTTCATCGAGGTGAAGGTCGGCACGGTGTCGCCGGTCACAAGCGCGACGTCGCAGCCATACCCCTCTTCCAGGATGATCTTGTCGACCCAGGCGGCCAGTCCGGCCGAGGCCTAGTTCATTTCGGCGATGCTGAGGCTGCCGCAATCCCCGTCGGCGGCGAAGGCGGCGGGTGCCGCCAGGAAAAATCCAAGACAGGCGAGTGCTGGTTTCAGCTTGTTCATGAGACTCCCTTTCGTTTCTTGTCGGGCTTTCGTTTCTTGTCGGGTGCAGGGCGCAGGACCCCGCGATCGGCCGGACCGATGCCGACCGCAAGCACGCAAGCTTGACAAAACCATAAAGCACTGTTCTGCCGATGTCACACATTCGCGACAGAGTATTTGCAAATTATTGTTATCTATTGAGTTTTGTTAGCCGCTTGGCGCGAAATGCGACACGGGGTCCGCGGCGCGCGCGCCCGGTTCAGGCCGGATCCGGCACGATCTTTCGGCGCGACAGCCACAGCGACAGGCCCAGAAATGCCGCCGTCAGCGCATAGATCGCCAGCGCGATGGGGCTTTGCAGCAGGATGGTGAAGTCCCCGCCCGAGATCGACAGCGCCCGGCGCAGGTTGTTTTCCATGTCCATGCCCAGAAGCAGGCCCAGCACCACCGGCACCAGCGAGAAATCCAGCTTGCGCAGAACGAAGCCCAGGATGCCGAAGCCGACCATAACCATCAGGTCGAAAGCCGCATGGGTGATCGCATAGACGCCCAGATAGCTGATCGCGACGACCAGCGGCATCAGCCCCCAGGCGGGCAGGCCCAGGACGCGGGTGAACAGGCCGATCAGCGGCAGATTCAGGATCAGCAGCACGAAATTGGCCAGATACAACGCCGCGACCAGACCCCAGACCAGATCCGGGCTGCGGGTGAACAGCAGCGGTCCGGGCTGGATGTTGAGCGAGATCAGCATCGCCAGCATCACCGCCGTGGTGCCCGATCCCGGCACGCCCAGGGTCAGCATCGGGATCAGCGCCCCGCCGCTGGCGGCGTTGTTGCCGGCCTCGGGGGCGGCGACGCCGCGCGGATCGCCGGTGCCGAACGTGCCCTTGTCGCTGATCCGCTTTTCGAAGCTGTAGGACATCACCGCGCCCAGCGACGCGCCCGCGCCGGGCAGGATGCCGGCGACAAAGCCGATCAGCGATCCGCGCAGCGACGCGCCCAGCCCCTCGCGCAGGCGCGACAGGCGCGGGAACACGCGGCCGGGCGGGACCAGCCCGCCGCCATGCGATCTTTCCTCGCAGAAGAACAGGATCTCCGAGATGGCGAACAGCCCGACCAGCGCCACGATGGGATCGAACCCGTCATACAGATTGAAGCTGCCAAAGGTATAGCGCGCCACCCCGGTCGAGGGGTCCAGCCCGACCGTGCCCAGCATCAGCCCCAGCAGCGCCGCCAGCAGCGTCTTGCGCGGGTCGGTGCCGGTGATGCCGCCGATGGTGGCGAAGGCCATCACATACAGCGCGAAATAATCCGCCGGCCCGAAATAGATCGCCGCCTTGGCCAGCATCGGCGCGAACAGCGTCAGCCCGATGGTGGCCAGCGTCGCGCCGATGAACGAGGCCACGCCCGATATCGCCAGCGCGTCGGCGGCCTGACCCTTCTTCGCCATCGGATAGCCGTCCAGCGTGGTCATGATCGCCGGCTCGTCGCCCGGGATGTTCAGCAGGATGGCGCTGATGCGGCCGCCATACATGCAGCCGTAATAGACCGCCGACAGCAGGATCATCGACGATGTCGCGTCCAGCCCGAAGGCGAAGGTCAGCGGGATCAGGATCGCCACGCCGTTGACCGGCCCCAGCCCCGGCAGCGCGCCTATCAGCGTGCCCACGAAGCAGCCGCCGAAGATCAGCGCCAGGTTGATCGGCAGCACGGCCACGGCAAAGCCCGACCCCAGCGCGGACAGCGTCTCCATCCTAGCCGAACCATGTCCCGACCAGCGGCAGCGGCAGGCCCATGGCGCGGTCGAACAGAAGATACAGCCCCGGCGCCGCCAGCGCGGCGGTCAGCACCCCGGCCAGGGTCGGCGCGCCCATCAGCAGCGCCAGCCCCAGGATCGCGACGAAGCTGGTCGGCACGAAGCCCAGCGGCTCCAGCATCAGCGCGTAAAAGACCAGCAGCCCGACGGCCACGGCCTGCCGCGCCAGCGCCGCCGGGCCGGCCCAGACGGCGTTGTGCCGGGGCCAGATCAGCAGCGTCAGGCCCAGAATGACCGCCGGTATGCCGACGACGCGCGGAAAGATCGCAGGCCCCAGCGGATCGCCGAAGCCTGCGACATATCCCGCCGACAGCCACACATAGGCGGTCGCCAGCAGGACGAAGAACAGACCGGCAAGCCGGTCGGTCACTGAATGACCCCGATCCGGCGCGAGATGTCGGCCATCTGCTGTTCCTGCTGGGCGACATAGGCGCTGAATTCCTCGCCGCCGCGCCAGATCGGCTCCAGCCCGTGCGACTTGGCGGTTTCCTGCCAGCCGTCGGATTCATACAGTTTTTGCAGCCTGTCCACCCAGGTCGCATAGGCCTCGTCGCTGACCTCGCCGCCGGTATAGAAGCCGCGCCAGTTATAGCCGGTCACGTCATAGCCCTGCGCCTTCGCGGTCGGCAGGTCGGGGAAGGCCGAGATCGGGTCGTCCGACAGGACCGCCAGCACCCGGATGTCGCCGGATTCGACAAAGCCCTTGATCTCGCCCAGATCGGTCGAGACGAGGCCGACCTGTCCGCCCATCATCTGCGTGACCGCCGGGCTGCCGCCGTCGAACTGCACCCAGCGGATCTGGGACAGATCCTCGATCCCGCCTTCCTGCGCCAGCATCATCAGCCGGATATGGTCCCAGCCGCCCGCCCCGGTCGAGCCGGCGGTGACGACCGAGGCCGGGTCTTGCTTCATCGCCGCCAGCACATCGTCCAGCGACTGGAACGGGCTGTCCTTTGCCACGGCGATCACGCCCACATCGGCGCCCAGCATCCCCAGCCAGCGCATCGTGTCAATGTCCGAGGGGTATTTGCCCTGCGCGATCTGGGTGACGCCGACGGTCGAGGTGGCGACCAGCAATTCGGGATCGTCGGCGCGCTTGCCGGCGACATTGGCCCAGGCCACGGCGCCGACGCCGCCGGGCATGTTCGTCACCTGCACGTTGCCCTCGACCAGGCCTTCCTGCGACAGCAGGCGCCCGACCTCGCGGCAGGTAAAGTCCCAGCCGCCGCCGGGATCGGCGGGGGCGATGCATTCGGCCGCGGTGGCGGGCAGCGCCAGCAGCATGGCGGCGGCGGCACAGGCCGCCTTCAGACCGTTCAGTTTCCGGATCATCCTTTTCCTCCCTGGATTGCGGATTTCTTCATGTTCCGACGACGCCGCGGCGGCCGATGAAGCGCCGTGCGTTCTCGATCGTGTCGCGGACCTCAAGCCTGACGGCGGCGGAATGGGCCAGCACGGCGCGAACCGCGCCTTCGGCGTCGCCCGCCGCGATCAGGTCCAGAATCCGGCCGTGTTCGCGGTGGGTCTTGTCGCGCCCCTGTTCGGATGCAAAGCTGAGCCAGCGGGCGCGCAGCGTGCGCGTGGTCACGTCCTGCAACGCCGCCTCAAGACAGCGGTTGCGCGACAGCGCGGCGCAGCGGACGTGGAAATCCAGTCCCATCTCAAGCCAGCGTTCGGGCGTGAATTCGTCATGGCTGAAATTCATGCTGCGGCGGATCGCGTCGATCTGGTCGGGCGTGGCCAGCCGCGCGGCCAGCCGGATGGCGGCGGGTTCGACGATGTCGCGGAAGGCGAAGACCTCGTCGATCTCGGCCATGTCGAAGGGCGCGATGGCATAGCTGCGCCCGTCGCGGATCACCAGACCGTCGCGGACAAGGTGGAACAGCGCCTCGCGGATCGGCGTGCGCGAGACCTGGAACTGCGCCTCGAGCGCGCGTTCGCTGACCGGGGCGCCGGGGACCAGATCCAGCGACAGGATGGCAAAGCGCAGCCGGGACAGGATGTCCCGTTCCGAAACCTGCTGACCCGAATTCGCCCGATCCGCCGGTGCCTGATCCGCCGTTGCCGTCATTGACGCCTCCCCCGTGGTTGGTATACCGAAGCGGCATTCACGTGCAAGACGCTTTCGGGTCGGAAAAGGGGGCAGGGATGGTCAGCGCGATGGCGGGCTTGCCCGGACATGCGGTCATCACCGAGGTGGGTCCGCGCGACGGGCTGCAATCGGAACCGGTCTTCGTGCCGACCGCGCAGAAGATCGCGCTGATCGAGGCGCTGATCGCCGCCGGGCTGCGCCGGTTCGAGGTGACGTCGTTCGTGTCGCCCCGCGCGGTGCCGCAGATGCGCGACGCGGCGCAGGTGATGGCCGCGTTGCGCGGCCGCGACGGGCTGCATCTGACGGCGCTGGTCCCGAACGAGCGCGGGGCCGAGGTCGCGATTGCCGCCGGGGTGGACGCGCTGGTGCTGTTTGCCTCGGCCTCGGAAAGCCACAACCTGAAGAACGTGAACCGCAGCCGCGCCGCGTCGTTGCAGGGTTTTGCCGACATTGCCCGGCTGGCCCGGGGCACCGGCGTGCGGCTGCAAGGGGCCATCGCGACCGCCTTCGGCTGTCCGTTCGAGGGCGATGTCGATGTGCAGGCCGTGGTCGATCAGGCCGCCGCCTGCCGCGATCTGGGCATGGATCACATCACGCTGGGCGACACGACCGGCATGGCCACGCCCGCGCTGGTCGTGCAGCGGGTCGAGGCGCTGCGCAAGGTGCTGGGCGATGCCGAACTCGCGCTGCATTTCCACAACACGCGCGGGGTCGGTCTGGCCTGTGTCTGGGCGGGGCTGTCGATGGGCGTCACGCATTACGAATCCAGCATCGGCGGGCTGGGCGGATGCCCGTTCGTGCCGCGCGCCACCGGCAATATCGCGACCGAGGATCTGGTCTATCTGCTGCATGAAAGCGGCATCGGGACCGGCACCGATCTGGACGCGCTGATCGGTGCCGCGCAGCTGGCCCAGCGCATCGTCGGGCACGAATTGCCGGGGCAGGTGATGAAGGCCGGCCCGCGCCTGCGCACAGCCGGCATGGACAGCGTCAGGACCGCCCATGGCTGAGCCGGCGAAAGGTCCGCTGTCGGGGCTGCGGGTGATCGACCTGACCCGCGTGCTGTCGGGTCCGTTCTGCACCATGATCCTGGGCGATCTGGGCGCGGACGTCATCAAGATCGAGCCGCCCAAGGGCGACCCGGTCCGCGCGCAGGGCACGATGACCGACGGCCATTCGGGTTATTTCGCGGGCTTCAACCGCAACAAACGCTCGGTCGTGCTGGATCTTTACCGCGATGAGGGGCGCGCGGTGCTGCGCCGGCTGCTGGCGGATGCCGATGTGCTGGTCGAGAATTTCCGCCCCGGCACGCTGGCACGGCTGGGGCTGGACGAGGCCGCGCTGAAGGATCTGAACCCGCGCCTGATCGTGGCCTCGGTCAACGGATATGGCAGCACCGGACCCTATGTGGACCGCCCCGCCTTCGACTTCATCGCCCAGGCGATGAGCGGGTTCATGGGCGTGAACGGCCAGCCCGACGGGCCGCCGATGCGCGCCGCCCCGCCGGTCAGCGACCTGATCGCCGGCATCTATGCCGCGCTGGGCGTGCTGGCCGCCGTGATCGGGCGCGAGAAGACCGGGCAGGGGCAGGCGGTCGAGGTGGCGATGGTGAACGGGCTGCTCAGCCTGATGGCCTATCTGTCGTCGGAATATTTCGCCACCGGCCAGGTGCCGGCGCGCACCGGCAACGATCATCCGCTGGTCTATCCCTACGGGCTGTTCCGCTGTGCCGACGGGCAGATCGCGGTGGCCAATTCGCACGACCAGATCCTGACCCGGTTCCTGGAAACGCTGGATCTGGGCTGGATCATGTCGGACCCGCGCTATGACACCAACCCCAAGCGGATGGCGGCGCGCGACGAGTTGCGCGATTTGATCGACAGCCGGATGGAGGGGCGCAGCCGCGAATACTGGCTGGACGTCCTGAACGCCGCCGGCGTGCCCTGCGGGGTCGTGCAGGATCTGGCGCAGGTCTTTGCCGATCCGCAGATCGCCGCGCAAGAGATGGTGATCGAGGCGCCGTGGCAGGACGGACCGGCGCTGAAAATGCTGGGCTTTCCGATCAAGCTGGACGGCACGCCCTGCGCCGTCCACCGTCCCGTGCCGCGCCTGGGCGGCGGCACCGGCGAGGTGCTGGCAGAGGCCGGATACGACGCCCGCACCATCGCAAAACTTGCGCGGGACGGGGTGATCGGGCTGGGCTGACCGGCGGGATGTATCTTATGGGATATACCCGAAAGACGTAATGCCCCCGCCGGTCACAGATAGTTCCGCGCCACCGCGATCGCCACCGCCTGCGTGCGGTTCCTGGCGCCAAGCTTGCTGCACGCCTTCTGCGCGCGCTGCTTGACCGTGGCTTCGGCGATGCCCAGCTTTTCGGCGATGGCCGCCTGTCCCAGCCCGTCGCGCAGACATTCCAGCACCGCCAGCTCGGCCCCGGTCAGCGAGGCGCGGTTCAGCACCAGATCCGTCCACAGGTTGAACTTGGTGGACAGGGTGATGATCTCGTCGTCGGTGAACTCTCGCCTTGGGTGGGACAGCGTCAGGAAGGATCGCTTCAGATCCGTCTTGCGCGAGATGGCGACGCCGTAATTCAGCTTGAACTGCTGGGCGGCGTGCATGAACGCCATGTCCTCGGCGCGCTTGGGCACGTCCGACCAGCGAATCCACCCCTCGCTTTCGATCGACCAGCGCGCAATGGGATCGGCGAAGAAATAGTTGCGTTCCTGATAGATCTCGCGCCACGCCGTCGGATAGGCGTTATACAGATGTTCGGGCCCCTTGTAGGTCAGGTTGAAGCCCATGATCCAGCCGGTCGGCGCCAGGCGGTGCAGCTCGGCGATTTCCTCGCCAAAGCCGGGGATCAGGTCGTGCAGCATCTGGCATCCTCGTGGTTTTTTGCGTGAAAGTGTCTTTTGGGATATATCGTGAAGCCACTTTTGTAAAATTCATGGCGACAAGGGATTTTTACCGGGCTTTAGTGAAGTTGCACTAGTGAAGGAGAGTCAGATGGTCACGGCATTCATCGAGCGAAAGCTGGCTGATGCTGAATTCAGCAGGGACATGGTCGAAACCATGCTGGAATATTTCGACGCCTATGCCGATGAGGGCGTGTTGACGGTCGAGGTTCGCGAAGGCGGGCTGTGGCTGCCCAACCGCGTCACCGGCGGGCGCCAGTTTCTTGGCTTGGCCAAGATACCCGAATTTCTGAAACAATAATTCTCCGGGGCTCAAGATGGACTGCGCATTGCGGGTCGAAATCCTTGTCCTGCCGTTCGACGTGGGGCGGTTCGATCTGGTCGCCAAATTCCTGGAATTCCGCAAGAAGGTGTTCGTGGACCAGATGTGCTGGCCGCTGCATCATGCCGAGGGGATCGAGTTCGAACAATACGATACGTTCGACACCGCCTATGTGATCGCGCACGAGAATGGCGAGGTGGTCGGCGGCGCACGGCTGAAACGGACCGACAAGCTGCACGGGCGCGGCAAGGTCCGCTATTCCTACATGATCCGCGACGCGCATCTGGGCCTGTTGCCGGGGATGCCGGACGATCTGTGCTATCGCGCGCCGCCGGTCGATCCGGGATGCTGGGAACTGACCCGCTTTGCCGCCCTGCCGCGCCCGCGCCTGGCCGAACGGATTCTTGAGGCCGTGAACGACTATCTGCACCGGATCGGCGCGCATGAATGCCTGTTTCTGGGCCCGCCCGCGTTTCTGCGCATGGCCGCGCGCCTTGGCTGGACGCCGAAGCCGTTGGGCGATGTGGTCTCGAACGACGACGGCCGGTTCCTGGCCTTCGCCTGTCCGGTCCGCACCCCCGCCGCCGCGCCGATGCACTGAACACGCCGGCGGCCCCGGCCGGCGGGCATCGGCGGAATGGCACCCGCTCACGCAGATGTTTGGAACCGGCGGGGCGCCGGGCCTGTTCCCTCGTCAATCACATCGCCGCATGACAACCGAGGAGCAGCTATGCGCCGGATCATTCACAACACAACCGCCATCGCCGCGTGCCTGTCGCTGATGGCCCCGCATCTTGCGATGGCCCAGACCGTCGCGCCCGAAACCGGGGCCGAGATCCAGGAACAGCCGGCCGAGGCAAGCCCGCAGCAAGGCGACGCACCCGCACCGGCCGACGCCACCTGCGAGGATGGCAGCCAGCCGCCCTGCGCCGACGTCGCGGCGGATGCCGCGGATGAGGCCGAGGAACCGGCGGAGGAGGTAGCCCCCGCAGAGGAGGCCGCCCCGGCAGAGGAGTCGCAGGACGCGGCAGCCGAGGCACCCGAAGCCGAAGCCCCCGCAGAGGCGGCAGAGGAGCAGCCGCAGGACGAGGCAGCCGAGGCACCCGAGGCGGAAGCCGCCGAGGCCAGCCAGCCGGACGCCGATCCTGCCACCGATGACGCCGAGCCGGAGACGCCGGCCGAGGAACCCGAGGCCGAGGCCGCAGCCCCCGCTGACAGCGACGCCGCGATGGAGGCACCCGAGGCCGACGTGACTGCGGAGCCCGAGACAGCGGAACCCGAGACAGCGGAGTCCGAGGCGGACGCCGACGCGACCGGGTCGACCGACCCGCTAGCCGAGGCTCTGGCCGAGGAAGCGGAGGACCAGCCCGCCGAGGCGACCGAACCGGACGCCGCATCTGAGGCGACGCAGCCGGATGCAGCGACAGAGGCTGAACAGCCCGACGCCGCAGCGGCGCAGCCGGACGAGGGCGCAGACGAATCGGCAAGCGACGACACGACATCGCAGGACGCGGCCGAAGCCGACGCAGCAGAAACCGACGCAGCCGAACCCGACGCTGCGCAGGCCGACGCAGCCGAATCCGATGCGGCCGACCCCGCCACCGATGAAGACGCGCTGGCCAAGGCGCTGGCCGAGAAGGCCGAGGAAGAGGACGCGGCGACCGACACCGACGCCGCCGCCGAGGCCCAGACGGACGCCGATCAGGCGGAAACCGGCAACGCGTCGGACGCCCGGACCGATGACGCCGAACAGATCCCCGAGGCGGACGCAGCCCCCACCGAAGCCGCGAAAGAGGCGGCCGAGGCCAGCGAGGCACCGACCGCCGCCGCGCTGGACGCCGATGCATCCGACGCCGAGGTGGTCGAGGAGACGGTGACCGATGAGAACAGCCGTTCCTCGTCCGAGGATTTCGCCACCAGCCTGCGCGACGCGGTCGAGGGCGCGACCGGCCAGCAGAGTGCCGAACAGGCGGCCGAGGCACGCGAGGATGATGACGACGACGACAACACCCTGACCAAGGCGCTGTTGCTGGGCGCGGGTGCGCTGGCCGTCGGTGCGATCCTGAACAACAACCGCCAGGTCGCGCTGAGCACGCCCGATCGCGTGGTCGTCACCCGGCCCGATGGCAGCCAGCAGATCATCAAGGACGAGGTTGCGCTGCTGCGTCAGCCCGGCTCGACCGTCACGACCGAGAATTTCGACGACGGCTCGTCGCGCACCATCGTCACCCGCGCCGATGGCAGCCGGGTGGTGACGATCCGGGATGCCGATCTGCGGGTGCTGCGGCGCACGCTGGTCTCGCCCGACGGCTCGTCGGTGCAACTGATCGACGACACCGCCGCCGCCACCCCGGTCGAGCTGTCCAGCCTGCCCGCGCCCGCGCCGGCCGCGAACAACGCGGTGGGCCAGATGTCCGAGGAACAGCTGCGCGATGCGCTGCTGCGCGAATCGAACGTCGACCGGCGCTTTTCGCTGGCCCAGATCCGCGACATTCCGCAGGTCCGGTCGCTGGTGGCCCCGGTCAATATCGACGCGATCACCTTCGACACCGGCTCGGCCGCGATCAAGCCCGATCAGGCCAGGCAGCTTCAGACGCTGGGCAATGTCATCCGCGAGGCGGTGTCGGACAACCCGCGCGAGTTGTTCCTGATCGAGGGGCATACCGATACGGTCGGCTCGGACGCGGCCAATCTGGCGCTGTCGGACCGCCGGGCCGAATCGGTGGCGCTGGCACTGACCGAATATTTCGACGTGCCGCCCGAGAATCTGGTCGTGCAGGGCTATGGCGAACAGTTCCTGAAGGTCCGGCAAGAGGGGGATGTGCGCGAAAACCGCCGCGCCTCGGTCCGCCGGATCACCGACCTGATCCAGCAGGCGTCGAACTGATCCAGCGGGCGGGGCGGCAGCCGCCCCGTTCCGCCGCGCCATGATTGCCGCCCGTCATCGCAGGATGGCGGGCGGCGTCGTTCTTTCCGTCTTGCCGTTCCGCGCGTTCGCGTGTGAACCGATCCGCCTTTTGCGGGTTGTTCATCTGAATGGGCGCAACCCGAGACCGCGAAAGGACCCGACGTGACCGCGACTCCGCCCGATCTGCCAGCCGACGCGGCCCTGTTTCTGGATTTCGACGGCTGCCTGGTCGAGATCGCGCCCCGTCCCGATGCGATCGTGGTGCCCGACACGCTGCCCGCGCTGCTGGCGGGGCTGCACCGGCGGCAGGGGGGTGCCGTGGCGCTGGTGTCGGGGCGCGATGTCGCAGATCTGCGCCGCTATTTGCCCGATTTTCCCGGCGCCATCGCCGGCAGCCACGGGGCCGAGATCGCGTGGCAGGGCGCGCCGCCCGACCCCGTCGAGACGGGCGGGCTGGACGCCACAGCCCTGCACGCGCGGGTGCGCGATCTTGCCGCCCATGACGACCGCCTGCTGGTCGAACCCAAGCCGCATGGCGTCGTGCTGCATTACCGCGCCGCCCCCGATCTGGCCGAATGGGTGGACCGCACCATGGGCGAACTGGCGTCGCATTATCCCGCCCTTGCGTTGCAGCCCGCCAAGATGGCGATGGAACTGCGCCCGAAATCGGCCGGCAAGGACCGCGCCCTGTCGCGGCTGATGCAGGCGCCCGATTTCGCCGGCCGCATCCCCGTCTATGCCGGGGACGATCTGACCGATGAGGCCGCCATGGCCGAGGCGCAGTCGCGCGGCGGCTTTGCCATCAAGATCGGCGCGGGCCCGACCGTCGCCCGTCACCGCCTGCCCGATCCCGCCGCGCTGGCCCGCTGGCTCGCCGCTGCGTTGCCCTGTTGAAAGGTCCGTCGCCATGTCCCGACTCGTCGCCGTCTCGAACCGCCTGCCTTTGGGGGACAACCCCTCTGGCGGGCTTGTCGTCGCGCTGGAGGATGCGCTGCGCAGTTCCGGCGGGCTGTGGGTCGGGTTTTCGGGAGAGCAGGTCGACAATCCCGCCGACGATCTGACCTGGCATCCCGGCGCCAGTTTCGAACGCGCCAGCTTTGATCTGTCGCGTCGGGATTATCAGGATTACTATCTGGGGTATTCCAATTCGGTGCTGTGGCCGCTGTGCCATGGAAGGGCCGATCTGGTGCGAATCGAACCCGCCCATCTGGAGGGTTATCGCCGGGTGAATGCGCGCATCGCCGAGTTGCTGGTGCCGCATCTGAAGCCGGACGACCGGATCTGGGTGCAGGATTACCATCTGTTCGGACTGGCCGCCGAACTGCGCCGGCGCGGCGTCGAAGGCCCGATCGGGCATTTCCTGCATATCCCGTTTCCCGGCCCCGGCGATTGCGCCGCGCTGCCCAACCCGGCCGAATTGTTCGACTGGTTGTCGCATTACGATCTGTTGGGGTTCCAGGCGCATCGCGATCTGTCGAACTTTACCGAGAGCGCGCGGCAACTGGTCGAGGCAGACCAGACCGAGCACTGTCATTTCCGGCTGTGCGGCCGCACGGTGCGGGCGGGGGTCTTTCCCATCGGGATCGACGCCGCCGCCTTCATGGAACTGGCCCGGCACGCGCCCGACGAGGACGAGATGCGGTTCCTGACCGGCGCGCAGATGATGATCGGCGTGGACAGGCTGGACTATTCAAAGGGGATTCCGCAGCGGTTCCGGGCGTTCCAGCTGCTTCTGGAAAAGATCCCCGACCTGCACGAGAAGATCGTCTTTCTGCAGATCGCCCCGCCCACCCGCGAAGAGGTCGAGGCTTATCGCGACATTCGCGAGGAAACCGAACATCTGGCCGGGCGCATCAACGGCCAGTTCGCCACGATCAACTGGACGCCGATCCGCTTCATCCACCGCCCGATTCCGCGCAACGTGCTGGCCGGGCTTTACCGGCAGGGCCGGATCGGGCTGGTGACGCCGCTGGCCGACGGCATGAACTTGGTGGCCAAGGAATATGTCGCGGCCCAGGACGAGGACGATCCGGGCGTGCTGATCCTGTCGCGATTCGCCGGCGCGGCCGAGACGATGGACCGGGCGCTGATCATCAACCCCCACGATCCGTGGGAACTGGCCGGGGCGATGGCGCAGGCGATGCGGATGTCGCGCGAGGAACGTCGCAGCCGCCATGCCGATCTGCTGGCCGGGGTGGTTGAACGCGATGTCGGCTGGTGGTCGCGGACCTATCTGGACGCGCTGGCCGCAGGGTCCGGGGGCTAGAGCCCCGCGATCACCGCAGGTGCCGCGCGCCCCGCCGGATCGTGCAGGGTCAGGGCGGGGACGGGATGTCCGGTCAGGATCAGGATGCCGCCGGGCAGATCGGCGGGGGCGGCCCACAAAGTCGCGCCGTCATGGCCCAGGAACACCGGCCGGTCGCGCAGCACCAGCCGCCCCGGCCCCGGCACCGCCCACACCTGCGCGCCCGCCCCGTCGCGCAGCGTCAGCCCGTCCGCCGGATCGTTGTCCAGCACCGCACCCCCGTCCGCCGCGTGCAGCGCCATGCCGGGATGCAGAACCTCGCCGCCGCTCAGCCGGTCGCGCGACGAGGATTCGCCGGTCAGGCTGCGCGACAGAAGCGCCCTGATCGCTCGTCCGTCCCAGCCGTGATGGGCGGCGGCGGCCAGCAGGATCGACAGCTTGGCGAAGGCCGCAACCGGGGTCATGTCGCCCGCCGCGACCGCGCCCGTCCGCGCCATCCACGCCCCGGCGGCATAGTGGAACGTGCCGACCGACCCGCCGATCACCCGGCTGCCGATCATCACCGTCACGCCCCCATCCACGGCACGTTGCAGCGCGGATGCGATGCCGCCTGCCCCGGCAGGAACATTGCCCTCTCCGTATCCGGTCAGCACGAGGCCGCGCGCGCCCGCCGCCAGCGCCGCGTCGATCAGCGCGGCCAGCGGCGGGGCGGGACTTGCGTGATCGGCCGGCGTGACGGGCAGTTCGATCACGACGTTCTCGCCCAGCCCCGCCTCGACCGCGTCAAGCTGGTCGCGCGCCAGCGCCATGGCGGCCGGATCGTCCAGCGCGCGATCCGGCGCGGGCGGCCCGTTCAGCGGAACGGCCGGGCCATGGCGCACGCCGATCCCGCTCTCGGCCAGCGGCGCAAGATGCGGGCTGTCGAAGGCCGCGAACCGCGTGGTCGAGACCTTCAGCGCGCGGTTGCCGCGCCACAGCCTGCCATCGAAGAACAGCGCCACCTCGGGCAGGCGCAGACGCGCGGTCTGCACCGCGCCGGTCACGTTGGCCCAGCCGTCGCCGCCCGCGTTCAGCACCGGCCCCGCCGCCGTCTCGCGAAACAGCGGCAGCTGCGCCCCGGTCAGCACCACCGGCTTGGACAGCACCGCGCGGCCCAGCCCGTCGGGGTCGAACACGTTCAGCAGGAAGGGCAGGGCCGAGGCGGTGTAATCCATCGTGTCGGTGCCGTGCAGCACCACGAACCCGTCGTGATCCGCGTAAAGATCCAGAATCCGCCCCGCGATGCGGCACCAGTCGACCGGGCGCAGATCGGTGCTGTCCAGCGTCCCCGACGGGCTGTCGAAAGCCAGCCCCGTGTCAAAGTGCAGCCGCAGATCGGGCATCGCGGCCATCAGCGACGGCGTCAGCAACCGCCCGGCCGCCTCGGCGAACCGGGCGGATGGCATCGGCGCCAGCGGATCGCCCGCGCAGGCGATGGTTCCGCCGGTATTGATGATGCAGACGCGCATATTGCCCCCTTCGTCCGGGCCGCGGTTCAGTCGTCCAGCCAGCCGCGCAGGAACGATTCGATGTTGCGGGTCAGATCGTTCGACAGATAGCCGCCCTCCTGCACGATCACCGTCGGCAGGCAAGCCGCCCTGATCCGCCGCGCCGCATGGGCAAAGCCGGGCGTCGTCACCGCCAGCCCGCGCAGCGGATCGTTTTCATGCGCATCCAGCCCCAGCGCCAGCACCATCGCGCCCGGCGCGAACCGGCCGATACGGTCCAGCGCCGCGTCGATCGCCCCCAGCCACACCGCGTCGCCCGATCCCTGCGGCAGCGGCAGGTTCAGATTCGCGTCCCGCCCCGGGCCGCGCCCGGTCTCGGCCGCGTGGCCCAGATAGAACGGATAGAAATGATCGGGCGCGGCATGGACCGACACCGTCAGCACGTCGGCGCGGTCATAGAATATCTCTTGCGTGCCGTTGCCGTGATGCACGTCGATATCCAGCACCGCCACCCGGTCGTGCCGCCGGCGCAGCGCCTGCGCGGCGATGGCCGAGTTGTTGAGGAAACAATGCCCCGCCGCGCTGTCGGCATCGGCGTGATGGCCGGGCGGCCGGCACAGCGCATAGGCCGCCCCCGCCCCGCCGCCCACCGCCGCCACCGCCGCCACCGCCGCCAGCGCGGTATCGACCCCGCCCAAAGCCGCGTCCCAGGTGTGGCGGCCGACCGGGCAGGCGGTGTCGGCCAGATGCCAGCCCGCGCGCCCCACGACCCCCTGCGGATAGGTCTGGACGGCCTTTTGCGGATGCAGATTCGCCACCACCTCGGGGCCGGCACCGGGAAACTGCTGCCATTCGTCCCAGCAGGTTTCCAGAAACCGCAGATAGCGGTCGGTGTGAACCTCGCGCATCGCCGCGCGGTCGGTGTCAGGCGGATTCTGAACCGTCAGCCCCAGCCGGTCCAGTCCGGCCAGCAGCCGCGCCGCGCGTTCGGGCAGTTCCTTGTTCGGGGCCGGCACGCCGCGCAGCATCCAGAAACGCGGATCGTGCGCCTCGGTCCGGGGGGCATAGAAACAGGGCAGGCGCGACATGGCTTCTCCGCTTTTGGGGGCGCGCCTAACCTACGTTGCCGGCCATCGCCGTGACAACCAGCCCCGCAACGATCAGGCCCAGCCCGGCGACGCGGGTCAGGCCGATCACCTCTTGCTGGAACAGCGCGCCGATCAGCGTCAGCGTGACCATGGCCCTGTCTCTATGGTCAGGTCCCGCGCCCCCGCCGCCCTCAGAACCCGTCATGCGTCTTCAGGAACTCGGCCTCCTCGTCGGTATTTTCGCGCCCCAGCACCGCGTTGCGATGCGGAAAGCGGCCGAACCGCGCGATGATGTCGCGATGTTCGCGGGCGAAATGCAGCGAATGGTCGTTGCCCAGCGCCTCGTACAGCCGGACCGAGCGTTCCTGATCCTCAAGATCCTCGCTGTGCATGAACGGCAGATACAGGAACTGCCGCCGTGTCGGGTCAAGCTGCTGGTCGTATCCGCGATCCAGCGCCTGCCGCGCGACCGACAGCGCCAGATCGTTGCTTTCATAGCTGCGATCCGATCCGCGGAACATGTTGCGCGGGAACTGGTCCAGCACGATGGCCAGCGCCAGCGTATCCTCGAGTCCGTCCAGCCAGTGCATCAGCCGTCCGGCATGGGCCGCCTCATAGGTTTCGCCGAAAAGCTGGATGATCTGCCGGTCGATCTCGTCCGACTTGTCGAACCAGTAAGGCTGCATCCGGTCCGAGAACCAGAAATCGCGCACATCCTGCGGGGTCTTGATGGTCATGTCGTCTCCTGCCTGGGGGCGGCCCGCATCGCGACCGCGTCGCGCCGGTCCGCCATTGCGCCTATCATGCCCCGAGCGCGCCTGAAGGAGAAGCCCATGCCACCCGCCCCGAACGCACCCGACCCCGCAGCCCGCTGCATCATGGTGATGGGACCCAGCGGCGCGGGCAAGACCACGCTGGCGCGCGCGCTGGCACAGCGGATCGGCGCCGCCTTCATCGAGGGCGACGATCATCACCCGCCCGAAAACCGCGCCCGGATGGGCGCGGGCCAACCGCTGACCGAGGCGATGCGCCGGCCCTGGCTGGACGCGCTGTCACGCGCGGTCCGGGCGTCGCGCGCGGTGCGGCCGACGGTCTTCACCTGCTCGGCGCTGCGGCGCAGCCATCGCGATGCGTTGCGCGACCGGATCGGGCCGATGCAGCTGATCCTGCCGCAGGCGCCCGCCGATCTGATCCGCGCGCGGATGCAGGCGCGAATCCATTTCGCACCGCCCGCCCTGCTGGATTCGCAATTGGCGATCTTCCAGCCTCCGACGCCGGACGAAGGCGCGATCCGTCTGGACATGCGCCTGCCTCTGGACGTGGTTCTGGAACAGGCCGTGGCCGCGCTGGCCGGCCCGCCGCCCTGATCCGTGCGCCGTCAGCCCGTGCGCGCCTGATCCAGCGCCTGCAACAGCGCGCCGTATTCCTGGGCCACGGCCAGTTCGACCTCCAGCCCCTCGACCATGACCGCGCCGGGGTCTTCCTGTCCGTCGCTCAGCACCTGACGCTCGCGCAGCCAGCTTTCCAGCTGCCGCACACCTTCCGCGTCCAGCAGCTCCATCAGCCGCCGCATCAGCCGCTGTCGGGCGATGACCGCCGCTTCCTGTTGTGTCGATGGGTCCGGTTCCTGCGCCAAATCCTGTCCTCCCTGTCAGCCCACCGCCTAATGCAGGTGACGCGACCGGTGCAGGCTCAGCTCCTCGCCCAGCTTGCGAAACAGCGTGTCGCGCAGATCGGTGATGGCGCGGCCGTGTTGAACCTCGCGAATGGCGCTTTGCATCGCCGCCTCGACCGCGCGCTCGGCCGAGAACCGGTCGGGCATGCGGCGGCGGGCGCGCGACAGCAACTCGATCACGACATGTTCGGATGGCGCATCGGCCGGGGCGGTCGGCAGGCGGGCGCGCAGATTGTCCAGCAGCGGCAGGGCATGGCTGGGTTTCCTGTACACATGCTGCGGCGCGAACCGGGCGGGAATGGCGGCCGGCCCCCGATCCGACAGGAACAGGAACGGCGTTTCGCGGTTGCGCAGCATGTCGGCAATCGCGAACGAGGTGTCGTCCCCCACGCAGATGTCCAGGATCGCCGCATCCGCCTCGGCCACATGATGGACCGCGTCGTCCACATCGGAAAACGGCCCGATCACCTCGTCGCCGTTCTCGCGGATCTGGGCTGCCAGCCGTCCGGCAAAGAGGAACTCGTCTTCGACAACCAGAATACGCATAAGGCTTGCCCTCCTCCCGTCTCAGCATACACGCAAGCGGTGCTTGCGTAACCCGCCGCATGACATGCATTTGTTATGTGGCGGTTTTCTGCGCGCGGTGCATCTTGCGGCGCAGTCAGGGGCATCAAACGGCCGGCGCGGCGGATCGGTTCCGGCGGCATCCGGAGGTGACGCACCGGAACGCGCGTAGATGCTTCACCGCGTGCGTGGCACGACCGCCGCGTCAAGGTGCTGATAAATCATCGCTATTCCGCCCATGGGTGCCGCCGCCGCCGGCCAAGAACGTGGCAGGCGACCCATCCCCGATTTCCGGCAGCGCGGGGCGTTCGCACCTTGAACCCGGGGCGTGCTTGGCTATAACCCCGGACGATTTGCCCGCGTCCCAGACAGCCCGGAGGCTTTCATGCCCAAAAGAACCGATATCAAGTCCATCCTGATCATCGGGGCCGGACCCATCGTCATCGGGCAGGCGTGCGAATTCGACTATTCCGGCGCCCAGGCCTGCAAGGCGCTGCGCGAGGAAGGGTATCGCGTGATCCTCGTGAACTCGAACCCGGCGACGATCATGACCGACCCGGAAATGGCCGACGCGACCTATATCGAACCGATCACGCCGGGGATGGTCGAAAAGATCATCGCCAAGGAACGTCCCGACGCGCTGCTGCCCACGATGGGCGGGCAGACCGGGCTGAACACCGCGCTGGCGCTGGCCGATGCCGGGGTGCTGAACCGTTACGGGGTGGAACTGATCGGCGCGCAGCGTTCCGCCATCGAGATGGCCGAGGATCGCAAGCTGTTCCGCGAGGCGATGGACCGGATCGGGCTGGAAAATCCGCGCGCCACCATCGTCGCCGCGCCGAAGCTGCCCAACGGCAAATACGACGTCAAGGAAGGCGTCCGGCAGGCGCTGGAGGCGCTGGAGGATATCGGCCTGCCCGCCATCATCCGCCCCGCCTATACGCTGGGCGGCACCGGCGGCGGCGTGGCCTATAACCGCGACGATTACGAACGCATCGTGCGGTCGGGGCTGGATGCCTCGCCCATGGCGCAGGTGCTGATTGACGAATCCCTGCTGGGCTGGAAGGAATTCGAGATGGAGGTGGTGCGCGACCGCGCCGACAACGCCATCATCGTCTGCGCCATCGAGAACGTCGATCCGATGGGCGTCCATACCGGCGATTCGATCACCGTCGCCCCGGCGCTGACCCTGACCGACCGCGAATATCAGCGCATGCGCAACGGCTCTATCGCCGTCCTGCGCGAGATCGGGGTGGAAACCGGCGGCTCGAACGTGCAATGGGCTATCAACCCCGAAGACGGCCGCATGGTCGTGATCGAGATGAACCCCCGCGTCTCGCGCTCATCCGCGCTGGCATCCAAGGCCACCGGCTTTCCCATCGCCAAGATCGCCGCGAAACTGGCCGTCGGCTATACCTTGGACGAGCTGGACAACGACATCACCAAGGTCACGCCCGCCAGTTTCGAACCCAGCATCGACTATGTCGTCACCAAGATCCCCCGCTTCGCGTTCGAGAAGTTTCCCGGCAGCAAACCCGAACTGACCACCGCGATGAAATCGGTGGGCGAGGTCATGGCCATCGGCCGCAGCTTTCACGAATCGCTGCAAAAGGCGCTGGCCAGCATGGAAAACGGCCTGACCGGCCTTGACGAGATCGCCATTGAGGGCGCGTCCGAACAGGGCAGGCCCGCCGTCATCGCCGCGCTGTCGAACCAGACCCCCGACCGCATCCGCATCATCGCCGAGGCGATGCGGTTCGGCCTGACCGACGACGAGATCCAGCGCGTCACCAGCTTCGATCCGTGGTTCCTGGCCCGCATCCGCGAGATCGTCGACGCCGAACACCGCGTCCGCGAAACCGGCCTGCCCACCGATCCGGACGGCCTGCGCGACCTGAAGATGATGGGCTTCACCGATGCGCGCCTTGCCACCCTGACCGGCGGCGAGGAAACCGACATCCGCCGCACCCGCGCCCGTGCCGGCATCCGCCCGGTGTTCAAGCGCATCGACACCTGCGCGGCCGAATTCGAGGCCCAGACCCCCTACATGTATTCCACCTACGAAGCCCCCGCGATGGGCGATGTGGAATGCGAATCCCGCCCCACCGACGCGAAAAAGGTCGTCATCCTGGGCGGCGGTCCCAACCGCATCGGCCAGGGGATCGAATTCGACTATTGCTGCTGCCACGCCTGCTTCGCGCTGACCGACGCGGGGTACGAGACGATCATGGTCAACTGCAACCCCGAAACCGTCTCGACCGATTACGACACCTCGGACCGGCTGTATTTCGAACCGCTCACCCTGGAACACGTGCTGGAAATCCTGCGGGTCGAGCAGGAAAACGGCACGCTGCACGGCGTCATCGTCCAGTTCGGCGGCCAGACGCCGCTGAAACTGGCCAACGCGCTGCAGGATGAGGGGATTCCGATCCTGGGCACCACCCCCGACGCCATCGATCTGGCCGAGGATCGCGAACGCTTTCAGGACCTGCTGAACCGGCTGAACCTCAAGCAGCCGATCAACGGCATCGCCCGCAGCGACGCCCAGGCCATCGCCATCGCGGAACGGATCGGCTTTCCGCTGGTCATCCGCCCCTCCTACGTGCTCGGCGGCCGCGCGATGGAGATCGTGCGCGACATGGACCACCTCAAACGCTATATCACCGAGGCCGTGACCGTCTCGGGACGCAACCCGGTGCTGCTGGACAGCTACCTGTCCGGCGCGATCGAGGTCGATGTGGACGCGCTGTCCGACGGCACGACCGTCCACGTCGCCGGCATCATGGAACATATCGAGGAGGCGGGCGTCCATTCCGGCGACAGCGCCTGTTCGCTGCCCCCGCACACGCTGGACGCCGCCACCATCGACGAGCTGAAACGCCAGACCGCCGCCATGGCCCGCGCCCTGCACGTGGTCGGGCTGATGAACGTGCAGTTCGCGATCCGGAACGGCGAGATCTTCGTGCTCGAGGTCAATCCCCGTGCCTCGCGCACCGTCCCCTTCGTCGCCAAGGCCACCGACAGCGCCATCGCCTCCATCGCCGCGCGGCTGATGGCGGGCGAGAAGATGTCGAACTTCCCCGCCCGCGCCCCCTATCCCGAAGGCGTCGGACCCGAGGATGACCTGCCCTTCGCCGATCCGCTGACGCTGGCCGACCCGATCACGCCGTGGTTTTCCGTCAAAGAGGCCATGCTGCCCTTCGCCCGCTTTCCTGGCGTCGACACGCTGCTTGGCCCCGAGATGCGCTCGACGGGCGAGGTGATGGGCTGGGACCGCAACTTCCCGCGTGCCTTCCTCAAGGCCCAGATCGGCGCCGGCACCCACCTGCCGCACGAGGGCCGCATCTTCGTCTCGATCCGCGACACCGACAAGACCGACGCCATGGCCGCCGCCGCGCGCGACCTGACCGATATGGGCTTCTCGCTGGTCGCGACCTCGGGCACCGCCGATTTCCTCGCCCGGAACGGCGTCGAGTCGACCCCCGTCAACAAGGTGTACGAAGGCCGCCCCAACATCGTCGACCGCCTGAAGAACGGCGACATCGCCATGGTCCTGAACACCACCGAAGGCACCCAGGCCATCGCCGACAGCCGCGACATCCGCGCCGTCGCCCTCTACGACAAGATCCCGTATTTCACCACGGCGGCGGGCAGCATCGCCGCCGTGGCCGCGATCCGGTCGCGGGAAGAGGGGGAGGTCGGGGTGAGGTCGTTGCAGGCTTAGTAGGTAGACTTTCGTCTTTAGGATTTACCTTCAATACCAAGGGATTGATTTTCTAGTGCCTAAATTTTAATACACACTTTTTTCCAGACCAGCCGGTATAAATTCTTCTATCTACAATTTCGCCTTCGTACCCAACCATACCGAGGATCAGAACTTCGGTAAGCCATTGCATAACTAACCAAGTTTCATGGAGTTCAAGCGCCTTTGGCACATATTTGGCATCTTGATGAACAATCTTGTTTCGAATAAAGCTTATCATTTCAAAGGCGTCCATATTCCGATTTCTAGACAATGCCTCAGCTTGCGGGCTATGTTCTAATATGTTTACATCCACGCCCATGAAGACAACAGCGGCACGGAGTTTGTCGCAGAAACTTGTCGTTCGGTCTGTGCGCATGGCTTTCGACCAACCTGCGAGATGTTCCAAAATGTAATTAGTGATCGCTTCTAGCGCACTGTGGGATGCAATGATGGACATTTCAATCGACACATCTCGCGACGCGTTGGACGCGCGATAGAAACTCAAGCCTTGCCTGATTGCTTTGTGAAGGAGGGGCTTCTTCATCGAACAGGAGAATTTTGAGAAAAGATCTGGCAAAGCTTTCTGTAGTGACTGATCAAACCAGCCCGTTTTAGATTTGCAATCGTCATGTCTAGTAAAGCCAACTGCTCGTGCGGCAACGGTTCCGTCGAACCCTTGCGCAATCATGTGTCCGATTCCGCAGTGAAGACCCTTCAAAAAAGTGAAGAAATCAAATATCTCGTTAAAAGTGCCATAGAAATGGTCAGTATTTCCTTGCGATTCTGTCGAGATGTGTGCAAGATATTCATTATGCGCGCCAAAGGGCCTTATTCTGAAATTCCTGCCGTCGGCGTCTGTAAGAAGGATGTCTCTCATTATCAGCTTGGGCGGGGACAGAAGAATTCCAGATATTGTTTGATATTCTTCATGATAGGCCAGTGCGAGAGGCTCTCGTTGCAGGGTGCCCGTCACTACTTTGCCTGATCCGCCAAGGCTCGCCTTTGTAATTATTATTGGATAATCCTTCCCTTTTTCGGAGAAGTAAACCGCTGTATTATCGGTTATTAACAGATCGAGCGCCTCTAAATCATCGACTTGATCGCTTAGATCAATCTTTACTCTCCAAGAAGCCTCATAAGAGATGGAAAGCTTTGCGCCCTTTATTCTTCTGCTTCCTATTGAAAGCTCGTCGACCTCAAGTTGGAATGGATCTTGCGCTTTAGCACAGGTGAAATCTTCTGGGTCTAGCATGAGTATCCGCTACGTCTTTGCTCTTGTGACACCTTCCCGCTTCAACCTTAAACGCAAAAGCAAGCTTAGCAAGCTTAGCGTGCCTCCTCGCACTCATCGCGACAGCCATTTGGCACATCAACACGCACCCTAGCGCCACACTCCACCAAACCCGCCCCACCTTAAGCCCACCCCTCACACCTCCCCCAACCCGTTCCGCTTCCGCGTCTCCTCGATCCTTGCCTTGCGTCCCGCCTCGGAGCTGATCCGCGTCCCGGGCATCGGCACGGCCGAGGGCGCGCGTCCGGTGGCGGGCGTCTCGGGCACGCCGAACAGATCGTCGCGATCGTGCTGCAAGTCCCCGAATTCGGGCCGCTTGCCGTCCAGCAGCTGATCCTCGCGCCGCGCCAGGTAATCCATCGTCTCGCCGCCCCGGATCAGCCCCGCCAGTCGCGCATGCATCCAGACCGACATCAGCCGGTTGACGCGGACCTGCCAGTCCGGCCCCATGCTGCGAAAGAATGTCACCACATCCTCGTCCAGCCGCAGCGTCACCCGGGTCTTGGTCCGGCCCGGCTTCTGGCGCGCGATCTCGTGCCATTCGTCGGGGATGCGCATCCGGTCCAGGATGGTGCTGTGCAGATCCCATTCCAGCATCCGCATCGCGTCGGCCATATAGTGGTAATTGGCCCGCCGCGCCTGTTCCGCCTTGCCGATGCCCATGGATGTCGCCCCCGTTCTGCCTGCGTGGACCCTGCCGCGGCGCGGTTAACGCGGCCTTAACGCGCCGGCCGTTGTCGGTGTACGCGCGGTGCACGCCCGGTGCCGCCCCGGTGCGCGGCTTGTGCGGCGGCGATCTTCGGCCTAGACGGCCCCGACGCATCCCGATGAGGCCGCCCATGCACACCGTCTCGCTGATCGCCGCGCCCGCTGCGGCCAACCTTGAAAGCGCGCTTCTGGACGGGCTGGCCAGGTCGTGGGACGGCGGCGCGCCACGCTGGCTGAACCCTGGAATCGCTGGCGAATTCGACATCCCGACGCTGCCCGCCGACGCCGATCGGGTCTGGTCCGACCTGCAGACCATCGGCATCGACCTGGCCATCCAGCCCACCGCCGGCCGCCGAAAATCCATCCTGCTGGCGGACATGGATTCGACCATGATCGACCAGGAATGCATCGACGAACTGGCCATCTTCGCCGGCGCCGGCCCCCGCGTCGCCGCCATCACCAACCGCGCCATGAACGGCGAGCTGAACTTTCATCAGGCCCTGATCGAACGCGTCAACCTGTTGGCAGGTTTGAAGGAATCCGTGATAGCCGAGGTGCTGGCCACGCGCATCACCCTCGCCTCGGGCGGGCGCGAACTGGTCGCCACGATGCGCGCGAATGGCGGATATGCGGCGCTTGTCTCGGGCGGGTTCACCGCCTTCACCGGCCCCGTCGCGGCCAGCCTGGGCTTCGACGAACACCGCGCCAACACCCTTCTGGCAGATGACGGCGTACTGACCGGTCACGTCGCGCTGCCGGTCTTGGGACAGCAGGCCAAGATCGAGGCGGTCCGCGACATCGCAGCCGCCCGCGGCCTGTCGCCGTCCCACGTGATCGCGGTCGGCGACGGCGCCAACGATCTGGGCATGCTGGCTCTGGCCGGCACCGGTGTCGCGCTGCACGCCAAGCCCGTCGTCGCCGCGCAGGCCCGCATCCGCATCAACCACGCCGACCTGACCGCGCTGCTGTATCTGCAAGGCTATCGCGCCGCCGAATTCGTCACGGGCTAAGCGCCGCCACGGTCTCCGCCGCAGGCCGGGCGACCGCCTGCGCCGCACCGGTGCCGGCCCAGAACGCGCCATAGCCGGTTTCCCCCATGGCAAGGGCGGCCTTGTTCAGCGCCTTGGCGGCATCGTAGGCGACCGGATAATCCGGCGCATCGCCGCCGTCGATGGCGGTGAACAGGTTCTGCACCCCGCGCGCCGGCCGTCCGGAAATCGCGCGCGTCATGATCGTCCGGCCGCGTGTCAGCGCCGCGCGATGCGCCGCCGGGGTTCCGGCCTCGGGCGCCAGCAGAAATGCCGTGCCGCTTTGAACCGCCGCCGCACCCGCCGCCATCGCCGCGCGGGCGTCGTCTTGCGTCATGATGCCCCCGGCCGCGATCACCGGCAGCCCAAGCGGCGCGATGTCCTTCACCAACGCCAGTGTCTCGGCCTGCGCATCGTGGGCGTCGGGATCGAAGACGCCGCGATGGCCGCCCGCCTGCCACCCCTGCGCAACGATGACATCGATTCCGGTCTGCGCGATCTGGCGGGCCTCGCCCATATTCGTGGCACTCGCCAGCAGCATCGCACCCGTTTCGCGCAGCGCGGCGATTTGCTCGGGCGACGGCAGCCCGAAATGAAAGCTGATCGCCGCAGGGCGCGCGTCGATCAGCATGGCCAGCATCGCGTCGTTCATCCGGAAACTGTCATAGATCTCGGACAGGCGCTGCGGAGGTTCGCGATCGAACCGGGCGAAATGGGGGCGCAGTCTTTCCAGCCATGCGGCCTCGCGCGCCGGATCGCGCCGCGCCGGGGCGTGACAGAACAGGTTGACGGCAAAGGGCCTCGCGGTCAGCGCGCGCGTCCGGTCGATGGCGCGCCGCGCCCCATCCGCATCCAGCGCGCCAAGCGCGACCGAGCCAAGCCCGCCGCAGTCGCACACCGCCGCCGCCAGTTCCGGCGTGGACACCCCTGCCATGGGCGCCTGAATGACCTTGTGGCGCAGGTCGAAGCGGTCAAGCATCTTACTCTCCTCGTCTTTGGCGTCCAAATATCCCACGGGGGTGCGGGGGTGTGAAACCCCCGCTGCGCCGCGGCCTTTACAAGCCGCCATCGAAGGCGCATGGGCGGCGCATGTTCGAACTGACCGCCGAGCTTGCCGTCCTGCTGATCGCCGCCGGGTTCGCGGCGGGGTTTGTGGATGCCATCGCCGGCGGCGGCGGGCTGATCACGCTGCCGGCGCTGATGTTGGCGGGGGTGCCGCCGGCGCAGGCGCTGGCCACGAACAAGGTGCAGGGCGTGTTCGGCGCGGCGACGGCGGCCGTCAGCTATGCCGCGCGCGGGCTGGTCGATCTGCGCACGCAGTGGCGCGCGGCCCTGGGCGCCGGGGCCGGAGGCATCCTTGGCGCGGCGCTGGTCAGCCGGTTGCCGACCGACGGGTTGCGGCTGGCACTGCCGGTGATCCTGATCGGGATCGCGGTCTTTTTCGCGCTGAAGCCCGGACTCGACGATCTGGACCGCATCAGGCGCATGCCGCCCGCACTGTTCGCGGCGGCGGTCGTGCCGCTGATCGGGTTCTATGACGGGCTGGTGGGGCCGGGGGCGGGATCGTTCTACATGATCGCCTTCGTGACGCTGGCGGGATACGGTGTGCTGAAGGCCACCGCGCACACCAAGCTGTTGAACCTGTTCTCGAATCTGGGCGGGCTGCTGACCTTTGCGCTGATCGGCAAGCCGTTATGGATGCTGGGCATCCTGATGGGCGTGGCGCAGATCGCGGGGGCGGCATTGGGCGCACGCATGGCCGCGCGGATCGGATCGCGGCTGATCAAGCCGCTGCTGGTCGTGACCTCGATGGTGCTGGCCGCGCGGCTGATCTGGCAGATGATCTGAAGGCCGGGCCGCAGCGCCGCGGGACGGTGGCGGCAGGGCTTGTCACCCAATGTCAGGGAAAGCCGGGCGACAGGCGCAACTCTCCGGTCGCGATGCCGCGCCAGTTGCGGATCGGCCCGCTCAGCAGGCGCGACACCACCGGCTCAGCTTGGTCCAGAACGCCCAGATGGACGAGGATCGCGGTGATCGCGGCCTCGGCCGCGCGCGTGCCGCCATCGGCGATCTTCAGCGCGACGCCAAGCCCCTGATCGGGCAGGATCGCCACGAACACCGCCTCGGCGCCGGTCTTGGCCACGACCCGGCCCCCCATCGCCCGCATCAGCATGGTGCAGGCGCGACCCTCGCCCGCGACCAGGTCGGGATGGGTGCGCATCGCGTCGGTCAGCCGCCGCATCGCCAGACCGCGCCGGTCGGTTCCCGCGCAGGCAAAGCGCGCCATTGCGCGGCCCAGCCCGTTCAGCGTGCAGGCCCAGTTGGGTGCCGAGCAGCCGTCGATGCCAAAGCCCGGGCTGATTTCGCCCGTGACCTCTTCGAAGGCGGTCTTGACCGCGCGCTGAACCGGATGATCGGGCGCAAGATAGTCGCCTGTCTGTCGACCCGGCCCGCGCAGATGCCGGGCAAGGGTCAGAAAGCCTGCGTGTTTGCCCGAGCAGTTGTTGTGAAGCTGGCTGGGGCTTTCGTCGGAACAGGTCAGGCGGCGGTTTTCCGGGCGGTCGCGCGGCATGTGACAGCCGCACAGCAGATCGGATTCGCCCATCCCCATCGTGGTCAGCCAGTCTTCCACCGCCTCGACATGCATCCGGGCGCCGCTGTGGCTGGCGCAGGCCAGCGCCAGATGCCGGTCGGTCAGCCCGGCCGCATCCGCCGCCCCGCTTTCGACCAGCGGCAGGGCCTGCACCATCTTGCAGGAAGATCGCGGAAAGATGATCTGCGACGGCTTTCCCCAGCTTTCGACGATGCCCTTGGCGTCGCAGACCACCGCATGCCCGCGATGCAGGCTTTCGCGCCGTCCGCCGCGCCACAATTCGATCATGTCGGCCGATCTCATCGCAATCCTCCCTGACAATTGCGCGATTTCATGCCTTGCGCTCTTTTTCGCGCAATGATTTTGGCTATCCTGTTCGCAGATGGTTGAAAAGACCACAGCAATCGGGAACAACGCCGGACAAGGCGGCGAACGGAATGGCAGGAGGCCAGAGCATGAAGAACACGACCCTGCGCGGCATGGTGGCCATCGCGATCCTGATGGCGGGCCTGGGGACGGCTGGCGCACAGGAATCGACGAATGTGGTGGCGACCGAGGACGACTGGACCGTCTTTGCGGCCAGCAATCCGCAGGAATGCTGGGCGGTGTCGCCGCCGAAATCGACGCTGAATTCCAGGGACGGCAAGGAGGTCGAGGTGACCCGCGGCGATATCCGCCTGTATGTCGCCTATCGTCCGGGCCAGAACGGCGAGGTGTCGTTTACCGGCGGCTATCCCTTTGCGCCCGATTCGACGGTCGAGGTCGATATCGGCGGACAGAAATTCAACCTGTTCACCGATGGCGAGAACGCCTGGACCGGCAGCCCGTCCGAGGATCAGAAGCTGATCGGCGCCCTGCGCGCCGGATCGACGGCCGTCGTCACCGGCCGGTCGGCGCGCGGGACGACGACCAAGGACACGTTCAGCCTGGCCGGCATCACCGCGGCCACGAACACCGCGCAGGCGCGCTGCAAATAGGCGGGGCAGGGGGCGCTGCCCCCGTCACCTTGCGGTGACTCCCCCGGGATATTTGCCCACCGAAGAGGGGGCCGGTTGAAACACCGGCTCTTTTCGCTTATCTGCGGTTCTTTCACGCAAGCCGCCGGTGTTTTCCATGTCCGCTCCGATCACGCAGGATGTCCTGACCATTCCCCGCAAGCTGCCCCAGGGCGGCCGCGTGAACTTGGTCGGCCTGACGCGCGAGGAACTGCGCGAGGCGCTGATCGCCGCCGGCACGCCAGAGCGGCAGGCGCGGATGCGGGTGGGCCAGATCTGGCAGTGGATCTATCACTGGGGCGTGCGCGATTTCGCGGCGATGACCAATCTGGCCAAGGATTACCGCAACCTGCTGGCCCAGAGCTTCGAGATCGCCGTGCCCGAGGTCGTGACCCGGCAGGTCAGCACCGACGGCACCCGCAAATATCTGCTGCGCATCGCCGGCGGGCACGAGGTCGAGGCGGTCTATATCCCCGAGGAAGGCCGCGGCACGCTGTGCGTCAGCAGCCAGGTGGGCTGCACGCTGACCTGTTCGTTCTGCCACACCGGCACGCAGAAGCTGGTGCGCAACCTGACCCCGGCCGAGATCGTCGGGCAGCTGATGGTGGCGCGCGACGATCTGGACGAATGGCCGCAGCCGGGCGCGCCGAAGAACGAGACGCGGCTGGTCAGCAACATGGTGCTGATGGGCATGGGCGAGCCGCTGTACAATTTCGAGGGGGTGCGCAACGCCATGAAGGTGGTGATGGACGGCGAGGGGCTGAGCCTGTCGCGCCGCCGCATCACCCTATCCACCAGCGGCGTCGTCCCCGAAATCTCGCGCACGGCCGAGGAAATCGGCTGCCTGCTGGCGGTCAGTTTTCACGCCACCACCGACGAGGTGCGCGACCGGCTGGTGCCGATCAACAAACGCTGGAACATCGCGACCTTGTTGGACGCGCTGCGCGATTATCCGCGGCTGTCCAACAGCGAACGCATCACCTTCGAATACGTGATGCTGGACGGTGTGAACGACAGCGACGACGACGCGCGCCGGCTGGTCAAGCTGATCGCGGGAATCCCGGCCAAGATCAACCTCATCCCGTTCAACGAATGGCCCGGTGCGCCCTATAAACGGTCGTCGTGGCAGCGGATCGAGGCGTTCGCGGACATCGTCTACAAGGCCGGCTATGCCAGCCCGATCCGCACCCCGCGCGGAGAGGATATCATGGCCGCCTGCGGGCAGTTGAAGTCGGCGACCGAACGGGGCCGCAAGTCGAAGGCGCAGATCGCGGCCGAAGCCGCGGGCTGACACCGGCCCCGGCCAGATTTTCGCACCCGCGTTCCCGCAGGGCGGCGCATCGTCAGCAGGGTTCTTTCCAGGCGTCTATGATGGCCACCGCCTCTTCCGCCGTCTCGACATAGTGGAACAGGTCCAGATCCGCCGCGCTGATCGTGCCGGCATCGGCCAGCGCGTCCCAGTTCAGGATCCGGTTCCAGAATTCGGCCCCGAACAGCAGGATCGGGATCGGCTTCATCCGCTTGGTCTGGACCAGGGTCAGCGTCTCGAACAACTCGTCCAGCGTGCCGAAGCCGCCCGGAAAGACCGTGATCGCGCGCGCGCGCATCAGGAAATGCATCTTGCGGATCGCGAAATAATGAAAGTTGAAGCACAGATCGGGCGTCACATAGGCATTCGGCGCCTGTTCGTGCGGCAGCACGATGCCCAGCCCGATCGACGCGCCCCCGGCCTCGTCCGCGCCCATGTTGCCTGCCTCCATCACGCCCGGCCCGCCGCCGGTGCAGATCACGAAGTCGCGGCCATAGGTTTCCAGGCTGCGGCGCGTCATCTCGCGCGCGAAAAGTCGCGCCTGTTCGTAATATTTCGACAGCTCCGCCAGCGTCTGGGTGCGCGCCAGATCGGTGTTCTGGGGAGCGGGGATGCGCGCGCCGCCGAACATGACCACGGTCGATTCGATCCCGCGCTCGTCCATCACCATCTGCGGCTTCAGCAGTTCCAGTTGCAGCCGCAGCGGCCGCAATTCCTCGCGCAGCAGGAAATCGCGGTCGGTAAAGGCCAGCCGATAGGCGGGCGACCGGGTCTGCGCCGTTTCCGGGGTCAGGCCGGCGCGGGCCACCGCCTCGTCGCTGTGCGGAAACGGATGGGCTCGGTCGTCTTTGTCGTTCATCGGAAGCCTCGGGCGTTTTTCGCGGATCGCGCGGATTGCACGGCCCTTTTGCCACGCTTATAGCCCTGTGGTGACAGTTTCCACCCGGACGAGACAGATCGAGGAGAGGCCGCGATGACCACCAGCCTGGAACATGCCATCGAAACCGCGTGGGACAACCGCGCCGATATCAGCAGCGCGACGCAGGGCGAGGTGCGCGAAGCCGTGGACGAGGCGCTGAACCGGCTGGATTCGGGGCAGCTGCGCGTGGCCGAAAGGCGCGACGGCGACTGGCATGTGAACCAGTGGGCGAAAAAGGCCGTGCTGCTGTCGTTCCGCCTGAACGACATGGAGGAGATGTCGGGCGGTCCGCAGGGCGCGAACTGGTGGGACAAGGTGCCGTCGAAATTTGCCGGATGGGGCGCGAACCAGTGGCGCGCGGCGGGCTTCCGGGCCGTGCCCGGCGCCATCGTGCGCCGCAGCGCGTTCATCGACAAGGGCGCGGTGCTGATGCCGTCCTTCGTCAATCTGGGCGCGCATGTCGGCGCCGGAACGATGGTCGATACCTGGGCCACGGTGGGGTCCTGCGCCCAGATCGGCCGGAACGTGCATCTGTCCGGGGGCGTCGGCATCGGCGGCGTGCTGGAACCGTTGCAGGCCGGCCCGACGATCATCGAGGACGAATGCTTCATCGGTGCCCGGTCCGAGGTGGTCGAGGGGTGCATCGTCCGCGAAGGTTCGGTCCTGGGGATGGGCGTGTTCATCGGCCAGTCGACCAGGATCGTGGACCGGGAGACGGGGCAGGTCATGTATGGCGAGGTTCCGGCAGGCTCGGTCGTCGTGGCCGGGTCGATGCCGTCGAAGAACGGCGTGAACCTGTATTGCGCGGTGATCGTCAAGCGGGTGGATGCGCGCACGCGCGCAAAGACCTCGGTCAACGAATTGCTGCGCGACTGACCGGCGGGTGAGCACGCTTTACATCGACGCCGATGCCTGTCCGGTCAAGGCCGAGGCCGAACGGGTGGCGACGCGGCTGCGGGTGCCGATGGTTCTGGTGTGCAATGGCGGCCTGCGCCCGCCGGCAAATCCGCTGGTCAGCCTGCGCATCGTGCCCGACGGCCCGGACGAGGCCGACAAGTGGATCGCGGACCGGTGCGGACCGGGCGACGTGGTCGTGACGGACGATCTGCCGCTGGCCGACCGCTGCCTGAAGGCGGGCGCGCGCGTGATCCGGCACGATGGCGAGATGCTGTCCGAGGCCAATATCGGCCCGCGACTGGCCACGCGCGACCTGATGGCCGATATCCGCGCCGCCGATCCGTTCCATCAGGGCGGGGGCAAGGGTTTCTCGCGCGCCGACCGGTCGCGATTCCTGCAGGCGCTGGACCGGGCGCTGCGCGCCGCGCGGGCTGGCTGAGTTCGCGAACCTTTGCGCCCCGGCTGTCGTTAAGGGGATGTCTGCCGCGGGATGCGGCGTGTCAAAGGACATGCATGCCGGAAGATTTCAGCATCGTCAGCCTGATCGACCGGGCCGTCACCGCCTCGGACGACAGGACCACCAGTGTGGCCCAGATCCTGCAGGCGTTGGGCCGCAATTCCTTTGCGCCGAACCTGCTGCTGCCCGCCGTGGCGGTGCTGTCGCCCCTGTCCGGGGTGCCGTTGGTGTCGACGTTCTGCGGCTGCGTGATCGCGCTGGTGTCGGCGCAGATGCTGGTGGGGCGCGATCACATCTGGCTGCCGCAGGTGCTGATGCGGCGCAAGATCGCGACCGCGCGTCTGCGGCAGGTGGGCGAGACGATGAAGACGCCCGCCGGCTGGCTGGACCGGATCACCCGGCCCCGGCTGCGGTTCCTGTCGCAGATGCCGTTCGCGGTCGTGCCGCGCATGATCTGTCTTGTCGGCGGCATGGTGATGCCGTTTCTGGAACTGGTGCCGTTCACCTCGTCGATCATCGGTGCGGTGGTCACGCTGCTTGGCTTTGGCATGCTGGCGCGCGACGGACTGTTCACCCTGCTGGGGCTGCTGGCGGTTGCGGGTCTGGCCGGCGGTCTGATCTGGTTGCTGGGATAGGCGCCCGCCGTCTCAGCCCTGCGGCTTGATCTTGGTGGCGGTGCCGCTGGCGAATGCCTGCAACCGTGCCTTGGCCGCCTCTTGGGTGTTCACGACGCCGGCCACCACCGATTCGGCATAGGCGGCGTCAAGCGCGCTCATGTTCTGCATGTGGCTGATGGCCGAACAGATGGCGAAATTCGACAAAGGCGGGTTCTGCGCCGCATTGCGCGCGATCTCCCACGCCTTTTCCTGCGGATCATCCACCAGATACTGGCACAGGCCCACGTCGACCGCCTCTTGTCCGCGATACAGCCTGCCCGACAGCATCATGTCGATCATCCGCGCCTTGCCGATCAGATCGGCCACCCGGATTGTCGCGCCGCCGCCGGTGAACAGCCCGCGCTGCCCCTCAGGCAGGCCGAAATAGCTGTCGGTCCCGGCCACGCGGATATGGGCCGCCGAGGCCAGTTCCAGACCGCCGCCCACGACCGCGCCCTTCAGCACCGCGATCACCGGCACGCCGCCATATTCCATCTTGTTGAACGCCTCGTGCCAGCGCAGGCAGACATGCATGAAATCGCTGGCCGACCGGTTCTCGCGGTGATGTTCCACCAGATCCAGCCCGGCGCTGAAATGATCGCCGTTCGCGTCCAGGATCGCGGCCCGGACGCCCGCGCGCGGCAGGGTCGTGAAGATGTCCACCAGCTCGTCGATGGTGGCCAGATCCAGCGCGTTGCGCTTTTCGGGGCGGTTCAGCGTAACGGTGGCGATGCCGTCATCGTCCACCTGCAACAGGATGTTCTTCAGCTTCAGATCGGCGATGTCGC
This sequence comes from Paracoccus stylophorae, assembly GCF_028553765.1. Taxonomy (NCBI): domain Bacteria; kingdom Pseudomonadati; phylum Pseudomonadota; class Alphaproteobacteria; order Rhodobacterales; family Paracoccaceae; genus Paracoccus; species Paracoccus stylophorae. The sequence continues at coordinate 514,827 of NZ_CP067134.1, forward strand.
GCATGAAAACCCCTTTCGTCACGCCCATCGACTAGCGCACCTTGCGTGCCGGGTCGAGATGCAAGACGCCTCAGGCCTGCCCGATCAGCAGCATCACCACCGGCACCGTCATGATGCTGGCCGCGGTCGAGATCAGGATCGCGGCCGACACGCGTTGCTGGGCCACGTCGAAATACTGCGCCAGGATATAGACATTGCCCGCCACCGGCAGCGCCGCGGCGGCCATCATCACCCCGGCGGCAAAGGGGTCCACGCCCAGCCCCCACGACGCCAGCCCGACCGCCGCCGGGTGCAGCACCAGCTTGGCAAAGCTGAGCCAGGCCGACGCCGCCACACGCTGCAACCGCCGCGCCGCCAGGCTGGCGCCGATGGCAAAGAGCGCGCCGGGCGTCGCCGCCCCCCCCAGAAGCGACAGGAACTCGTCGAACGGGCCGGGCATCGGCAGCCGCATCTGCGCCCACACCAGCCCCGCGACCATCGACAGGATCATCGGGTTGGCGACGATCCCGCGCATCACCGGCAGCACCGTGCGCAGCCGCATCCCGCCGCTGCGCGCGCCGTGGATGATCAGCGTGATCAGCGTCGAAAAGACCAGCATGTCGATGGTCAGCACCATCAGCACCGGCCCCACCGCGCGCTGGTCCAGCAACACGACCAGCATCGGCACGCCCAGAAAGCCGGTATTGCCGATCATGCAGCATTGCGCCTCCATCGCCGCCTCGGGCACCGGCAGGCCGCGCCAGCGCGCAACCGCCATTCCCGTGGCCCAGATCGCGGTCGAGCCCGCCAGATAGGCCAGCACGAAGCGCGGATCGAACAGCGCGCCCAGATCGAGGCCGGCGGCAAAGCGGAACAGCATCGCCGACAGCGCGAAGAAGAACACGAACCTGGTCAGCCAGATCGCGCCTTCCTCGGGAAAGAACCGCGACCTTGCGGCCAGCCAGCCCAGACCGATCAGCCCGAAGAAGGGCAGCGTCTTCAGAAACACCGCCAGCATCAGAAGACCGACATCGTCTCGGACAGGGGCTTCTTGACCTTGGCGGCGGCGGGCACCGTCGCATCCGCGGCGGGCAGCCCCACCGGCAGGATCATCACGGGCTTTTCGTTCTCGGGCCGGCCGCACAGCGCGTTCAGGAACTTCATCGGATTGGGCGTATGTTCCAGCGTCACCAGCCCGGCGTGATGGATCGCCGCGATCAGCATGCCGCAGGCGATGCCGACGCTTTCGGGGACATAGTAATGCTTGTGCCGCACCCCGTCGCGCAGCCCATAGCGTTGCGCGAAGACCACGATCAGCCAGGGCGCCACGGTCAGATGCGGCTTGTCGGGCCCGGTTCCCACCGGCTCCAGCGCGGCCAGCCACGCATCGCCGCCGCCGCCGGCATAGAAATCGCGCTCTTCCTCTTCGGCGGCCGCGCGGATGCGCGCCTTCATCGCCGGGTCCGCGATGGCCACGAAATGCCAGGGCTGCTGGTTCGCCCCCGACGGCGCGGTGCAGGCGGCCTCGATACAGGCCTCGATCACCTCGCGCGCCACCGGCGCGTCGCTGAAATCGCGCACCGAATGGCGCCTGCGCATGTAATCGCGAAACGCAAGCGCCGCGCGCAGCGACTGTTCGGGCGGCATCTGCACCCGGTCGGGCAGGGCCAAGGGCCGGTAACTCACGCTTCCCCCTTTGTCGGGGTCAGCCCGATCCGATCAGCACCCCGGTGGCGAAGACCAAACCACCGCCCACGACCACTTGCAAGGCCGCCCGCCAGAACGGCGTCTGCATCCAGCGGTTCTGGATCCATGCGATCACCCACAACTCGATGAAGACGACGATGCAGGCAATGATCGTGGCGGTCCAGAAATGCGGGATCAGATAGGGCAGGGCATGGCCCAGCCCGCCGATCGCCGTCATCACCCCCGAGGCCACGCCGCGCTTGATCGGCGATCCGCGCCCCGACACCACCCCGTCGTCGGACGCGGCCTCGGTAAAGCCCATGCTGATGCCCGCGCCCAGGCTGGCCGCCAGCCCGACCAGGAATGTCGTCCAGGTGTCGTGCGTGGCAAAGGCCGTGGCAAAGATCGGCGCCAGCGTCGAGACGCTGCCATCCATCAGCCCGGCCAGCCCCGGCTGAACCCAGGTCAGGATGAACTCGCGATGCGCCACCGCGCCTTCCTCCGCGCGGGCGGCGTCGGTCAGATGCTCATCGGCCAGTTCGCCCGCGTGTTCCTCGTGGCCGCGTTCGGCCGCCGCCAGATCGCCCAGCAACTTGCGGGTGGCGGCGTCCGAACTGGTCTGCGCGGCGCGGGCATAAAACTCGGCCGCGTCATGTTCCATCAGCGCGGCCTCGTTGCGGATCGCCTCCAGCGACAGGTTCTGCATCATCCAGGCCGGCCGGCGGCTGTAATAGCCGGCCACATGTTCGCGCCGGATCACCGGAATGGAATCGCCGAACCGCGCGCGATAGCGTTCGATCAGCAGCCGGCGATGCTCGTCCTCTTCCTCGCCCATGCCGTCGAACACGGCGGCGGTCGCGGGATAGGCCTCGCGCAGATAGTCGGCCCAGTTGCGATAGATGCGCGCGTCATCCTCTTCCGAGGCGATGGCAAGGGCGATCACCTCCTGCTCGGTCAGGTCGGAAAACCGTTTGCGATTGGCTGTCATCCGCATGATCATCTTCGGTGCTCAAATATCCTCGGGGGTGAGGCCGCCTGCGGCCGAGGGGGCAGACAGCCCCCTTTCCACCGTGAACTCGCGCGCGCCGTCATCCGTGTCGTGCGTGCCGATCAATACATGACCGGCCTCGGCGCAGAAATGCGGCACATCGACCGAGGCCATGGGATCGGTGGCGATCATCGCCACGCGCGCGCCCGGCGGCACCGACAGCAGCGCCTTGCGCAGCCGCAGCACCGGCAGCGGGCACAGCAGCCCGCGCGCGTCGATCCGGCGCGCGCTCATGCCGGCCCCGCCGTCCGCGCAAGGCACCAGTCGCCCAGTCGTTCCGGCGCGACCCGTTCGGCCAGATCGCCCCCGAACGCGGCAAAGTCGCGCTGCTGTTCGGCCGGCACGTGCAGCAGCACCGGCACGCCGTCCGACACCGCCTGCGCGATCACCGACCGAAATCCGCGCCCCGCCGCCTCCTGCCGGCCGAATTTCGGCACGATCACCAGTTCCGCCCCGGCCAGTTTTGCGCCCACCCGCACCGCCGCCATTTCCAGCGCGCCGGCATCGAGGCGGCAGCCCTGCGATCCGGTGCCAAGGGATTGCGAGATCCGGATCGGCCGGTCCTCCTCACCCAGCACGATCACGTCCATGTCGCATTCGCAATCCGCGCCATGATCGGTGTTGCGCTGCACCGCGCCCGTCACCCGCAGCCCCGCATCGCCCAGGTCGCGGGCCAGCCGCAGCAGCAGATCGTCGGCCGCGCCGGGCGCGGCGTCGGCGGACAGCGTGAACCAGCCCAGCATCGTCATCTTTCTCAGACCCCGCTGTCCAGGGCGAATTTCATCAGCCCGTTCATGCCGTCCACCCCCAGCTTCTTCTTCAGCGCCGACGAGGTGTTGGCGGCGGTCTTGTAGCTGACGCCCAGTTCGTCGGCGATGGCCTGCAGGCTGGACCCGCGCCCGATCAGCGCCAGCACCTGCCGCTCACGCTCGGACAGCGCGCCAAGCGGATCGGCGCTGGCCCCCGCCCGCAGCGTCGCCAGCGCCACAGCCTGCCGGGGCGACAGATAGAACTCGCCGGCCTCAAGCGTGCGGACCGCGTCGCGGAAATCGGCGGGCGGGGCGTTCTTGGACAGAAACCCCTGCGCCCCCTCGTGCAGTGCGCGGGCGGCAAAGCCGGTCTGGTCGTTCATCGAAAAGATCAGGATGCGCGCGCCCGGCGCGGCGCGGCGCAGCGGGCCGACCGTCTCCAGCCCGCTGGCGCCCGGCAGCGTGATGTCCAGCACGATCAGCGACGGCGCCGGCCCGTTGGCCAGCTGCGCCAGCGCGTCTTCGGCCGACATCGCCTGACCGACCGGGTCATAGCCCAGGTCGCGCAGCAGCCGGCTGGCGCCCAGATGGGTGATCGGATGGTCGTCGATGACCAGCGCAGCCTTCATGCCCCGTCCTCATGCAAGCCCTGTGCCGGCAGGCTTGCCTCGATGGTGGTTCCGTTCCCGTCCGACGACAGGCGCAGCGTGCCGTTCAGCAGGGTGATCCGCTCGCGCATCCCGGTCAGCCCGGCCCCGTCGCGATGGGATGCGCCCAGGCCCGACCCGTCGTCCGACAGGATCATGCGCCAATGCGCCGGATCGGTCCAGAGCCGGATCGACACCGTCCGCGCCCCTGAATGACGCAGCGCGTTGGTGCATCCCTCCTGCAGGATGCGGAACAGCGTCAGCGCGGTCGCCTCGTCAGGTTCGGGCATCGCGGCTTCGATGTCTAGATCGAACCGGATCGCGGGAAAGCGCCGCCGCAATTTCGCGACATGGTCCGACAGCACGGTCGCCAGCGGCAACTGCCCGATGGCCGCCGGCCGCAGATCGTCCAGCAGCGCCCGGTTCACCCGCGCGATCTGTTCGGCGATGGCGGCGATGGCGTCTGCATGCGCGCGGATCGTGTCGTCCGTCGCGGCCTCGCGCAGCGCATCGACCTCGACCCGCAGGCCGAACAGGCACGGCCCCATCTCATCGTGCAGGTCGCGGGCGATGGCCCGGCGCTCCTCATCGCCGCGCCGGATCACCTGCCGTTGCAGCCGCGCGCGGTCGTGCCCGGCGCGTTCCAGCGCCGCGGCCAGATCGTCCACGCCCTGCGCCAGCGGCAGCAGATCGGGCTGCGGCAGCGGACCGACCCGCGCCGACAGATCGCCGCGCCGCAGATCGGCCAGCCGCGCGGCGATCCGGCCCACCGGCCGCAGCGCGTGGCGCGTGGCCAGCAGGATCAGCACCGCCTGCGCCAGCCCCGACATGGCGGCCAGCCCCAGGGCGGTGCGAACCTCGCGCCACGCCGCGGCGATCCCGGCCGAGGGATCGGTCGCGATATAGACAAAGCCGCGCATCCGCCCCTCGATGGTCACCGGCAGGCGGGTTTCCTGCGGGGGCGGCGCGACCAGGGCCGCGAACCATGCCGGCGCGCCGTCCGGGGCGGCGTCGGGCGCGGCGATTTCGCGGACGGTGCCGTCCTGCGGGACAAGGATCGCGATGCGCGCGTGGCGCGGCGGGACCAGCCGTTCGGGCAGCATCGCCATCAGCCGGTCGGGCGGAACCGCCGTCTGCATCGTGCCGATGGTGGCCAGAACCAGCGAACGCGCGGTCTGCGCGGCCAGCCGCGTCTCGGTCGCGATCTCGCGCCGCAACCCGTCCAAGCTGGCGGCGGCCAGCGCGCCGAACAGCAGCGCCTGCACGGCCAGGATCACCAGAAGGATTCGCGTGGTCAGGCGCAGCCGGTTCAACATGGCGCGCAGATTGGCCGATCCACGGGGCTGCGTCCATGCCGCGCGGCCCCTGTCCCCGGCCCGACGCAACCGGGGTTTTCGCCGCCCTCGCGCGGGCGTAAGAACGACGCCATGACCGATTACGATGCCCTTGCCGCCCGAATCCGTGCCCTGACCGAATCCGAGACCGACGAGGTCGCGCTGATGGCCACGCTGGCGTGCGAAATCCACCATTCCGACGACCGCTTCGACTGGACCGGGTTCTATCGCGTGGTCGGCCCCGAACTGCTGAAGATCGGCCCCTATCAGGGCGGTCACGGCTGTCTGGTCATCCCGTTTTCGCGCGGCGTCTGCGGGGCTGCCGCGCGCACCGGACAGGCGCAGATCGTGCCCGATGTCGATGCGTTTCCAGGCCACATCGCCTGTGCCGGCTCGACCCGGTCGGAACTGGTGCTGCCGGTCTTTGCGTCGGGGGGCCGGCTGATCGGGGTGCTGGATATCGACAGCGACCGGCCGGATGCCTTTGACGACGAGGATGCAACACGTCTGGCGGAGATCCTGCATGACACATTCGGACAGTTCTGAGATGCGCGGCCGCTGCCTGTGCGGCGCGGTCCGGTTCAGCGGCCTGCTGGCCGGACCGGACGTGACGGCGTGTCATTGCGGCCAGTGCCGCCGCTGGTCGGGCCATCTGTGGGCGTCGTTCCATCTGGACGCGCCCCGGATCGAGGGGCAGGCGCTGCGCTGGTATCCGTCTTCCCCGCAGGCCGAGCGGGGATTCTGTTCGGTCTGCGGCACCTCGCTGTTCTGGCGGCCTTTTGGGCGGGACACGCTGTCGGTGTCGGCCGGTGCGATCGACAATCCGACCGGCCTGGCGCTGGAACGGCATATCTTCGTGGCCGACAAGGGCGATTACTATGACATCGCGGACGGTCTGCCGCAAAAGGACGGGTCGGCATGATCTGGGACACGCTGTCCGACATTCCGGCGGCGCAGTTGACCGCCTTCATCGCCGGCGGGCTGGTCCTGAACGTCGCCCCGGGTCAGGACGTCTTCTTCGCCAGCGCCTGCGGGATACAGGGCGGCCCGCGCGCCGGCGCGCTGGCCGGGATCGGCGTCGGTATGGGGGTGCTGGTCCATGTCGGGCTGGCGACGGTCGGGCTGGGCGCGGTCGTCGCGGCGCATCCCGGCGCGCTGCTGGCGATCAAATATGCCGGTGCCGCCTATCTTCTGTGGCTGGCGTGGAAAAGCTGGACGGCGGGGCCGGTCGATCCCGCCGCGCGCGGCAGCGTCCGGCCGTGGAACGTGATCCGCCGCGGCCTCGTGTCGAACGTCCTGAACCCCAAGCCGGTGCTGTTCCTGCTGGCCTTCCTGCCGCAATTCACCAATCCCGCATGGGGGCCTGTCTGGCAGCAGATCCTGGGGCTGGGGCTGATCTTTGCACTGACCGGCACCATCGTGACGGTGGGCTACGGGGTCGTCGCCGGTCTGGCGGGGCATGTGATCGGGCGCAATCTGGGGATTCTCAACCGGATCGCGGCGGTGATGTTCGCGGGTCTTGCGCTGCGCCTTGTCGCGAAATGAGCTTTGTCTATGCCCCGCCGCCGGACGCGCCCGACATCATCCATGCCGATCAAGAGGTGCTGGTCGTCAACAAGCCGGCCGGCCTGTTGTCGGTGCCGGGGCGCGGGCCGGATCGCGCGGACTGCCTGATCGACCGGCTGCGCGGCGCCTTTCCGACCGTGCTGCTGGTGCATCGTCTGGATCTGGACACCTCGGGCGTGATCGTCTTCGCGCTGACGCCCCATGCGCAGCGGCATCTGTCCCGCCAGTTCCAGGACCGGCGCACGAAGAAGGCCTATGTCGCGCGCGTGGCCGGCCGGCTGACGCCGAAGACCGGCCGCGTCGATCTGCCGCTGATCGTCGACTGGCCGAACCGGCCCCGGCAAAAGGTCGATCACGCCACCGGCAAGCCCGCGCAGACCGACTGGCGGGTGATGCGGGCCGGCGAGTCCGAGACGCGGGTGCGGCTGTTTCCGCTGACCGGGCGCAGTCATCAGCTGCGCGTACACATGCAACAGCTGGGCCATCCGATCCTGGGCGATCCGCTTTACGCAACCGGCGCTGCGGCCGATCATCCGCGGCTGATGCTGCACGCTGAAAGCCTGCGTTTCAAGCATCCCGAGACCGGCGTGCAGCAGGGCTTCAACGCGCCGGTCCCGTTCTAGGCTATCCGGCCTCAGCCCTCGCCGCCGGGATACCAGTCGGCGATCACCACCTCGGCCCCCGATCCGCCATCCAGCACAAGCTGGGCGAATTCCTGAATGTCGCTGCCGCGATGGTGATAGGGGAAGACGACCGCCGGCCGGAACGCCGCCACCGCCTCGGCCGCCTGCTGGACGGTCATCGTGTAGGGCAGGTTCATCGGCAGGAAGGCCACGTCGATATTCTGCATCGCCTGCATCTCGGGCGTGGGTTCGGTGTCGCCGGCGATATAGAACCGCTTGCCGCCGATCCCCAGCACATAGCCGTTGTCGCGGCCCGGCGGATGATACTGCAACCGGTCCTCGGTGGTGTTGTAGGCGGGGACGGCGCTGACGGTCAGGCCCAGTGTCTCGACCATGTCGCCGTTTTCCATCGCGCTGGCGCGGTCCTTCATCGCGTCGGGCAGCATGTCGTGGACCGCCGGATTGGTGATCAGGCGCACGGCGGGCAGCGCCTGCAAGGTGGGCAGGTCGAAATGATCGCCGTGTTCATGCGTGATCAGGATCAGCGTCGGGTCGGGCAGTCCGGCATATTTCTCGGCCCCGCCGACGGGATCGACATAGATCACCCCGCCGGGCGTCTCGACCACCATCGAGGCGTGTTCGACCGGGTGAAAGACGACATTGCCGCCCTCGACCGGATAGGTGAATTCGGCGGCGTTTTCCTGCGCGGCCAGAAAGCGGGGCAGGGCGCCGGCGCCCAGTGCGGCGACGGCCAGCGAAAGTCCGGTGCGGCGGGTGATATGCATGGAAAATCCTCCTGTGGACAGGTGCGCGTTGGCAAGGAAACCCCGCGGCGGGTGCGGTGGTTCCGTGCGGTTGCCGTGACGCGGGCGCTGCCCTAGAACGGCGGGTGACGGGCAGCGGAGGCCAAGGGATGACACATCTGTGGGTGCGGGCGGAAAGTCGCGCGAACGAGGATCGGGTGGGCATCACCCCCGACGGCGTCGCCACGCTGATCGGCGACGGCATGCGCGTGACGGTCGAGGACAGCCCGCGCCGGATCATCCCGACCGACGCCTATCGCCGCGCCGGGGCCGAGATCGCGCCCGAAGGCAGCTGGACCGAGGCGCCGCCGGACGCCATCATCTTCGGGCTGAAGGAATTGCCCGACGACGGCACAAGCCTGACCCGCCGCCACATCATGTTCGGTCACGCCTTCAAGGGCCAGCCCGACGGCAAACGTCTGCTGGAACGGTTCCGCGCCGGCGGCGGCACCCTTTACGATCTGGAATATCTGCTGGATCAGGACGGGCGCAGGCTGGCGGCGTTCGGATACTGGGCCGGCTATGCCGGGGCGGCGGTGTCGCTGAAATGCTGGGCGGCGCAGGCCCATGGCGCGATCTGCGGGCCGGTGCATGCCTATGCCGACCGCAACCTGCTGGTCGAGGAGTTGCGCGCGCAGATGGACGCCACCGGGCGCGCCCGCCCCAACGCCATCGTGATCGGCGCCAGGGGCCGCGTGGGCACCGGCGCCGCCGATCTGCTGACCGAAATGGGCGTGCCGGTGACGCGGTGGGACATGGAAGAGACCGCACATGGCGGCCCCTTCCCCCAGGTGCTGGCCCACGAGATCTTCATCAACGCGATCCTGGCGCAGCCCGGCGCGCCGGTCTTCGTGCCGGCCAGCGCCGTCAATCCAGGCCGTGCGCTGCGGGTGATCGGCGACGTGGCCTGCGATCCGACCAGCGATTTTTCCCCGATCAGGGTCTATGACCGCACCACCACCTGGGACGCGCCGGCGCTGCGCGTGGCCGACGACCCGCCGCTGGACGTCATCGCCATCGACAATCTGCCCTCGATGCTGCCGCGCCAGGCGTCGGTGGATTACGCCGCCCAGTTGCTGCCCGTGCTGCGCCGGCTGGACCGGCCCGACGAGGGGCCGTGGGGACGCGCCGCCGCCATATTCCGCGAACACCTGAACGAGGTTTGACATGACAATCCACTGGATCGGCACCGGCCTCAGCGCCATTCCCGGCCTGCGCCGCCTGCTGCAAACCGACGCGCCGGTGACGGTCTGGAACCGGACCGAGGCGAAGGCGCGGGCCGAGCTGGGCGATCTGACCGACGATATCCGCGCCTACAGTTTCGAGGCGCTGGCCGAGGCGGTCGAAAAAGACGACATCGTCGTGTCGATGCTGCCCGCCGATCAGCATGTCGGGCTGGCACGGCTGGCCATCGACAGGGGCGCGCATTTCGTCAGCTCCAGCTATGTCGCGCCCGAGATGGCGGCGCTGGACGATGAGGCGAAAGCCGCCGGCGTGGTCCTGATGAACGAGGTTGGGCTGGACCCCGGCATCGACCATCTGATGGCGCATGATCTGGTCGCGGATTACAAGCTTCAGGCGGCCCGGCCTGGCGATACGGTGCGCTTCACATCCTATTGCGGCGGCGTGCCCAAGCATCCCAACCCGTTCCGCTACAAGTTCAGCTGGTCGCCGCTTGGGGTGCTGCGGGCCCTGCGCTCGCCCTCGAGATCGCTGCGCGGCGGGGCGGTGCGCGATGTGGCGCGGCCTTGGGACGCGATCGAGCCCTACGACGCGCCCCTGCCGACGCCCGAACGGTTCGAGGTCTATCCCAACCGCGATTCGCTGCCCTTCCTGCGTCAATACGGCTTCGATCCGGATTGGGACGTGCAGGATTTCGTGCGCGGCACGCTGCGCCTGAAAGGCTGGCAAGAGGCATGGGCGCCGGTCTTTGCCGAGGTCGAGACCCTGTCCGGCCCGGCGGGCGAGGATCGGCTGCGCGAGATGGCCGACCAGTTCTGGCGCGACAACGCCTATGCCCAGGCCGAACCCGACCGGGTGGTGCTGTTCGTGGCCCTGCAGGCGGAACGCGACGGCCAGACGGTGTGGCACAAGGAATGGGTGCTGGACGCGCATGGCAACGAAAAGGGCAGCGCGATGGCGCAGCTTGTGTCCGTCCCCGTCTCGCTGGCGGTGCAGGCGGTGGCCGAGGGGCGCGTGGACGCAGGCGTTCACGCCGGGGTTCACGACCCGCTGCTGGTCGCCGACTGGCTGGTCGAGATCGGCGAGATCGCCCAGCACATGGCCAAGATCGATCATCTGCGCTGACGCGGACGTGATCGCCCGCGTCGGCGCGATGGCCGGCCCGCCATGCTAGGCTGGCCGCCGGGACGCGACACAAACCGTGACGGAGAGCCTAGCATGAGACGACTGACGGTCATCGCCGCCACAGCCCTGTTCGCCGGCTGCGCGCTGGCGCAGGATTTCAACGACCGCCCGCCCAACGCGGCCGGCCAGACCCCCGCCTTCGAGAACCAGACCCGCGCCTCCGCGATCCGGGCGCAGGCGCTGAACCAGACGGTGATGGCCGAGGGGCTGGAACATCCCTGGGGCATGGCGCAACTGCCGGACGGCGGCTGGCTGGTCACCGAACGCCCCGGCCGGCTGCGCATGGTGTCGCGCGACGGTACGCTGTCGGCGCCGATTGCCGGCCTGCCGCAGGTCGATGCGCGCGGGCAGGGCGGTCTGCTGGACGTGATCGTGGATGACGATTTCGCCCGCACGCGGCGGCTTTGGGTCAGCTTTTCGCAGCGCCTGCCCGATAACGGCACCGCGACCGCCGTGGCGACCGGCACGCTGTCGGCGGACGGCACGCGAATCGAGGATGCGCGCACGATCTGGCAGCAGACGCCGTGGCCCTCGACCAAGCATTACGGCTCGCGGCTGGTGCTGGACGGGCAAGGCGGGCTGTTCGTGACCACCGGCGAACGCGGCGGTCCCCGATCGCGGCAAGAGGCGCAGAACGTCGCCAACACGATCGGCACCGTGGTGCGCATCGACCCGCTGACCGGCGCGCCGATGGGGGCGGGCATCGCGGGCGGGCTGCCCGAGATCTGGTCCTATGGCCATCGCAACGTGCAGGGCGCGGCGCTGTCGCTCGATGGCACGTTGTGGACGGTCGAACATGGCCCGCGCGGCGGCGACGAGCTGAACCGGCCCCTTCCCGGCCGGAATTACGGCTGGCCCGATGTCAGCTATGGCGTCGAATACAGCGGTCAGACGATCCCCGGCGGTCTGACGCAGAAAGAGGGGATCGAACAGCCGGTCTATTACTGGGACCCGGTGATCGCGCCCGGGGGCATGGTGTTTTACGACGGCGACATGTTCCCCGACTGGCGCGGCGATCTGCTGATCGCGGGACTGCAATCGGGCTCGCTTGTGCAGCTGAAGCTGTCGCACGGGCGCGTGACGGCCGAGGCGCGGCCGGCGCCGGGTCTGGGGCGGGTGCGCGACGTCGCGGTGGCGCAGGACGGCGCGGTCGTGGTGCTGACCGATTTCGACAACGGCCAGATGATCCGACTGACGCCCGCCGCGCCGTAAGAGCCGACCGCCTAACCCGCGTCGAAGCGCCAGCCGAAACGCGCGACGTCGGCGGCGGCGGCGCGGGCGACGATGGCGGCGGTTTCCGCGTCATGAACGGGCCGATCGCCGTCGCGCGGCGACGGATTCTCGTGCGGCAGCGGGTTCAGCGGGAAGCCCAGATGCGATTCCAGCGCCGGCAGATCCGTTTGCAACCGGTCCAGCCGCAGATACAGCGCGGGCCGCTCGCGGCCGGTCCCGTCCGTCAGGTAATGCGCCGACGGAACCGCCAGTTGCGCCTGCGTCCGCGGATCGCGCAGGAAGTCCGCAAAATCCATCCGCCGCGCCAGCGCGACGGAGGGATGATCGAAGTGCTGCACCCGAAGCCAGCGGTAATAGCTGATGGCGCGGTCCCACGGGTTCCGGATCAGGGTGAACAGCAGGTAATCGTCGAAGATCGCCGGATCGACCAGCCCCTCGATATCGGCCAGCGTCGAATGTTTCCACAGCCGCCCCCGCGCTGCGGCCCCGCGCGCGCGGCGGCGCCGGTTGCGGCCCTTGGGCGTGTCCGACAGGATGATGTCGTCGCGCCCCACCCGCGCCTCAAGCGCCAGGGTCAGCGATGTGCCGCCGGTCTTGGGGATATGCACGAAGACATAGCGATGCCGGTGCGAGACGATCATCCGCTGCGGCCGAACAACCGCTCGATATCGCTCAGGCGCAGCCGGACCCAGGTGGGCCGGCCATGGTTGCACTGGCCCGATTTCGGTGTCCGCTCCATCTCGCGCAGCAGGGCGTTCATCTCGTCCGCGCCCATCCTGCGGCCCGACCGGACCGAGCCGTGACAGGCCATCGACGACAGCACCGCGTCGATCCGCCCGCGCAGCCGGTCCGATACACCCTGATCGGCCAGATCGTCCAAAATGTCGCGGATCAGCGCGGCGGCATCCAGCCGCGCCAGCATCGCGGGCACCTCGCGCACGGCGACGGCATTGCCGCCGAACGGCTCGATCGCCAGTCCCAGATCGGCCAGTTCGTCGGCAATCGACAGGATGCGGGCGCAATCGGCGTCGGGCAGGTCCACGATCTGGGGGATCAGCAGGGCCTGACGGGCGATTCCGTTCGCCTCGGCCTGCGCCTTCAGCCGTTCATAGACCAGCCGTTCATGCGCGGCGTGCTGGTCCACGATCACCAGCCCGTCGGCGGTCTGGGCGATGATGTAATTCTCATGGATCTGCGCCCGCGCCGCGCCCAGTGGTGCATCGGGGGGCGGCGTGTCGGGCGCAGGTTCGAACCGGGCCGAGGGGGGCTCGGCGAAACCCGCCTGCGCATCGGGCGCCTGCAGGTCCAGCGCGGCGCGGATCGCCCCGCCGGAGGGGCGGTAATCCATCTGATAGGCGCGGGGTGCGGCGGCGGGTTCGGCCCGGAACGCCGCCAGCGTCGCATCGCCCACGGTCGATGAGGCGCGATGCCCCGCCTGCGCCAGCCCGTGGCGCAGCGCGCTGACGATCAGGCCGCGCGCGGCCTGCGGATCGCGGAACCGCACCTCGGCTTTCGCCGGATGCACGTTCACATCGACCAGCTGCGGATCGCAGGTCAGATACAGCACCGCCGCCGGATGCCGGCCCTGCGCCAGCACGTCCATGTATCCCGCGCGCAAGGCACCGATCAGCAGCTTGTCGCGCACCGGGCGGCCGTTCACGTAAAGATGCTGCGCCACCGCCGCCCCGCGCGAATAGGTCGGCAGCGCCGCAAACCCAGTCAGCGTCAGCCCATCACGTTCGGTGTCCAGAGGCAGGGCATTATCGATGAAGTCGCGGCCCATCACCCGCGCCAGCCGGGTCTGCAACGCGCCGAACAGCTCGCCCTGTTCGGCATCGACGCGAAAGATCTCGCGCCCGCCGGCGGTCAGGGTAAAGCCGACCCATGGCTCGGCCATGACAAGGCGGCGCACGGCATCGGCCACGGCCTGCGTCTCGGCCCGCTCGCTGCGCATGAATTTCAGCCGGGCAGGGGTGGCGAAGAACAGATCGCGCAACTCGACCACGGTACCGCGATTGGCGGCGGCGGGACGCACGGCGTCGACCCGCCCGGCGGTGACGGCGATCCGTGCCGCGTCGTCGCCGTCTGCGCGCGAGGTGATCGTCAGACGCCCGACCGCGCCCAGGGAGGCCAGCGCCTCGCCCCGGAATCCGAAGCTGCGGATCGCCAGCAGATCGCTGCCGTCGATCTTGCTGGTCGCGTGGCGCGACACGGCCAGCGGCAGATCGCCGGCGGTCATGCCGCAGCCATCGTCGCTGACGCGGATCAGCCGCTTGCCCCCCTCGTCGATGGCGATGTCGATGCGGGTCGCGCCGGCGTCCAGCGCATTCTCGACCAGTTCGCGCACGGCCGAGGCTGGACGCTCGACCACCTCGCCCGCGGCGATCCGGTTCGCCGTCGATTCGTCCAGCTGCCGGATGATGGGGCGGATGTGGGGGGCGTGGGTGTTCATGCCACCAGATATAGCATCGCCGCAGGGACGCGGAAAGCAATTCGTGCAAGGGGTCATGCCGGGACGCAACCAAAACGCCGCATCGGATGTTTCATACTACACACAAGATACACACAAGCCCGGCACGAGGAGATCGGCCATGATGAAATTCAGCGCAATCCTGCTTTGCAGCACCGCATTGGTGCTGTCCGCCTGCGGTCCCAACACCGCCACCCGCGCCACCACCGGCGCCGCGACCGGCGCAGTCGTCGGAGGCCCGGTCGGTGCGGTCGCCGGCGCGGCACTGGGCGGCACCGGTGCCGTGCGGGTCGAGTAGCACCCGCGCCGCCGGCCAGCGATGGGCGGCGAAGCCTAGTCGCTGGCGGCGTCGCGTGTAGGTGTCGCCTCGGCATTACCGGTGGACCGGGTATCAGCCGGCTCTGCCTGATCGGTCAGCCCTTCGGGGCGGCCGACCAGCACAAAGCGCAGATCGTCCGCATCCAGCAGGCGCCCGGCCACGCGCTGCACGTCTTCGGCGGTCACGGCCTCGACCTGTTCGTTGCGGGTGTTCACGTAGTCTGCGGGAAAACCCATCAGCTGCATTCCCGACAGGATCGCGGCAATCTTTCCGTTGCCGTCGAAGCGCAGCGGATATTCGCCGGTCAGATAGGTCTTGGCGTCGGCCAGTTCCCGGTCGGTGACCCCGTCTTCGGCCATCCGGTCCCATTCCTGCCGGATCAGCCGCAGCGATTCGCCGATATTCGCGTTCGACCCGGCCATTCCGCCCTGCCAGGTCTGCCCGTAAAGCCCCGTCGCCAGCCCGGTGCCGATGCCATAGGTGAGGCCGCGTTTTTCGCGCAGCTCCTCCATCAGGCGCGAACTGAACCCGCCGCCGCCCAGGATGTGATTGGCCACGAACGCGGCGAAATAGTCGGGATCATCGACCGGCAGGCCGGGACCGGCAAAGTTGACGATGGTCTGCGGGCTGTCCCAGTCGATCACCGTCACGCCGCCGGTCAGTTGCAGTTCGGCCTGTTCCGGCAGGGGCGCGGTGCCCTTGTCGGGCAAGCCGCCCAGAATCCGGTCCAGCATCTCGCCCAACTGTTCCGCCGTGATGTCGCCCGCCGCGCCGACCACGACCCGGTCGCGGGCCAGGACGCGGTTCTTGGCCGCGACAAGATCCCGCCGTTCCAGCGTCGCAATCGACTGCTCCGTGCCGTTGATCGAGGTCGCATAGGGATGATCGCCCCAGGCCTGCCGCGCCAGTTCCTTGCGGGCGATGGATTGCGGGTCCGTCGCCTCGGACCGGATGATCGCCTGCACCTGCGCGCGCACCCGTTCGACCGCCCGGTCGTCGAAACGGGGCTGCGTCAGCGCCTGCGCCAGCAGGTCCGCCGCCTGATCGCGGTTCTCGGTCAGGGCGCGCAGGCTGACGGACAGCGAATCGTCGCTGACATCGAAGCTCAGCCTTGCGCCCAGATCCTCGACCGCCTGCGCGAAGGCGGTGGCGTCGCGCTTGCCCGCGCCCTCTTCCAGCAGCCCGGTCATCAGGTTGATCGCGCCGCGCTTTCCGGGCGGGTCCAGCGACGCGCCGCCCTTGAAATCAAGGCTCAGCGCGGTGAACGGGATCGAATGATCCTCGACCAGCCAGGCCTTGATGCCGCCGGGCGAGGTGACCTGTTGGATGTCGATGGCCTGCGCCGGGACGGCAAGAACCGCGAAGAACAGGGCGATGGCGGCGCGGATCATTCTTGCACCTCGTCAGGATCGTTGGGTTCGGTGGCAGCCTGCCCGGCGGGGCGCGCCGCGGCGGCAGCGGCGGGCTGGACGGGCCGGGCCGCATCGGCGCCGGCCTGGGCCTCGGCCGGTTCGGGCAGCAGCCAGCCGGTCACGGTGGCCTTGCCGTCCAGCAGGGTCTGCGCGGCGTCGCGCACATCCTGCACCGTGACCTGCGCCAGAATGTCGGGCCAGTCGTTCACATCCTCGATGGACAGCCCCGTCGCCAGCCCCTGCCCGTAATCATAGGCGCGGCCATGCGCCGAATCGCGGGCATAGATGCGGGCGGCGCGGATGCGGGTCTTGACCCGTTCCAGATCGGCCGGATCGGGACCGTCGCGCAGGAATTTCGCCAGCGCCTCGTCCAGCGCGGCCTCGGCCTGTTCCGGCGTCTGCCCCTGCGACGGCATCATCGAGATCGCGAAGGTCGTCGGATCGACGGCCAGCCCCTCATAGCCCGCATTTACCCAGATCGCCTTGCCGGTCAGCGCCAGTTCGCGACCCAGAACCGAGGTCTGCATCGACCCGCCCAGCAACTCGGCCAGAACGGTCAGCGCGGCGGCGGGTTGCTGATCGCCGGGGTTGCGTTCGGGCGCCAGATAGGTGCGCACCATCATGGGCTGGGCCACGCGGGCGTCGTGCATGGTGATGCGTCGCGGCGAATGCTGCGCCGGTTCCTGCGGCCGCGTTCGCGGTGAGGCCTCGCCCTTGGCGGGGATCGGGCCGTAATGGCGTTCGGCCAGTTCGCGCGCCTGCGCCGGCGTGACGTCGCCGGCCAGGATCAGCACCGCCTCGTTCGGGGAATAGTGGCGGTCATACCATGCAATCGCATCGTCGCGGGTCAGCCCCTCCATCTCGTGCCGCCAGCCGATGACCGGGCGGCCGTAAGGGTGGTTGTAGAACTGCACCGCGTTGCGTTCCTCCGCAAACAGCGCGCGGGGGTCGCTGTCCACACGCTGCGCGCGTTCCTCCAGCACGACCTGACGTTCGGCCTGCCAGTCATCCTCGCCGATGCGCAGATTTTCCATGCGGTCGGCCTCCATCTCCATGATCAGCGGCAGGCGGTCGCTGGCGATGCGCTGGAAATAGGTCGTGTAGTCATACGAGGTGAAGGCGTTGTCCATGCCGCCATTGGCGGTCACGGTCTTGGACAATTCACCGGGTTCCAGCGTGTCGGTGCCCTTGAACATCAGGTGTTCCAGATAATGGGCGATGCCGGACTTGCCCGGCTGTTCGTCGGCGGCGCCGATCCTGTACCACAGCATCTGCACGATCACCGGGGCGCGGTGATCCTCGATCACCACGGTCTCAAGCCCGTTGGGCAGGGTGAAATGGCTGATACCCTCGGGCATCTCGGCGGCGGCCGGGATCGCGGACAGGCACAGGGCCAACGCCGCGTGCAGTGCGACCGGGCGGGCGGGGCGGTTCATGGGCGCAACCTCCTCTTTCGTGGGCGGAAACCTGACCTGCGGCGCATCGGGGCGCAAGCCTTGCTCGCGGCATTGTGTGGGCGGGGGACGGGCGCGGCGGGTCGCGCGCCGCGTCCGTTCAGCCCGCCGGGATCAGGCGGACCGGCAGCGACAGCGGACCATGCGCCTGAAGCCCGGTTTTCCAGACCGCCGGTCCCGCCGCCACGATGTCGGCGGTGCGGGCCAGCAATTGCGTGAAAAGCGTCTCCATCGTCAGCCGGGCAAGGTTGTTGCCCAGACAGACATGCGGACCGGCCCCGAACGCCAGATGCAGGTTCGGCTTTCGGCCGATGTCGAAACGGTCCGGCTCGTTGAACGCGGCCGGATCGCGATTGGCTGCGGCATAAAGCAGGCCGAATCGCGTGCCTTGCGGCCAGTCCTGCCCGCAGACGGTCAGATCCTCGCTGGCATAGCGGTGAAAGAACGGCAGCGGCGCGGCAAAGCGGAACATTTCCTGCACCGCCTGCGGGATCAGGCCGGGATCGTCGCGCAGCCGCGCCATCTGGTCGGGGTGGCGCAGCAGCGCGTCCATCCCGTTGCCCATCGCATCGACCGTCGATCCGTGACCCGCGTGCAAAAGCTGCATGATGGTGGAGATCAACTCGTCCCGGCTCAGCAGCCCCTGATCGCTGGCCGCGATCAGCGCGCTTGTCAGATCCGGCTGCGGCTCGGCCCGGCGGGCGGCGCACAGATCCTGCAACAGGTCGTGAAAGCGTCTGGTGGCGTCCTCGGCCTTCGCCTTGCGGCTGTCGGTGCGGTTCGTGACGTCGAAATAGCTGACCACATCCTCGGACCAGTCGGTCATCTGCCGGGCCAGCGCCGGATCGGTGCCGATCAGCCGGCCGATCACCTGCGCCGGCAACTGCCCCGCCAGATCGGCGACAACGTCGATCCGGCCCTGCGGCAGAACCCGGTCCAGCGCCGCCGAGACAAGATCGTCGGTCCAGCCGCGCAGCGATTCCAGCCGTGTGCGGGTGAAGAACGGAAAGACGGCCCGCCGCAGCCGGTCGTGATCCGGCCCGTCCAGATCCAGCATCGAGCGTTGCACGAAGCGTTCGTGAAACGGCATGTCGTGAAAGTTTTCCGCGATCTGAAGGCGGCGGCATTCCTGTTCGCCGGCGAAGGCTGCCGGGTTGCGGACCATCCGGCGATCCGCCGCGATGGCGCGGACATCGTGGAACC
Organism: Paracoccus stylophorae; assembly: GCF_028553765.1. Classification (NCBI taxonomy): domain Bacteria; kingdom Pseudomonadati; phylum Pseudomonadota; class Alphaproteobacteria; order Rhodobacterales; family Paracoccaceae; genus Paracoccus; species Paracoccus stylophorae. The sequence continues at coordinate 533,720 of NZ_CP067134.1, forward strand.
GTGCCGCGACATGGCCATCGAATTCGGGCCAGAAGATCAGGCCGGGCTGCGCGCGCATCGCCGCATAGGCGGGCCACGGGTCGCGTCCGAAACCGGGCGAGGCGGCGTCGAACCCGGCGATCATTCCACGTCGGGCGCAGGCGAGGTCGAGGTGCGCGCACCCGCGCGCTGCCAGCGCAGCTGTTCCGTCCGCGAATCCAGCGCCATCGGACGATAGGCGCGCTGATAGACCGAGGTGCCGAACAGCGCCTCAAGCGGGCGGCGCGCATTGCGCGAACGCCAGCGCAGATCGGCCTCGGCCAGGGTCGCGCGGATGGCCGGATCGCTGCCGCGCCGGGCGGCATGGGCGACCAGCGCCTGATCCGAGGCTGCGATCCCCTGATCGACCAGACGGCCCGGATTGCCGCCCAGGGCGGCCACCGCATCGGCCTGCGGCGTGGGGTCGGTGATGTTGCCGCCGCCGGGCGTGGGGGCGGGCAGGACCGCCAGATCGGGCGGCATGGTCAGCGGCTTCGAGGGCAGGATCGCGAACTCGTCGGGGCTGCTCTGGCCGGACTTGATGTTCATCAGATGCGGGTCGCCGCTGCACGCCGACAGCCCGGCTGTCGCCGCAAATCCGATAATCAGCGCCATTGCCCGCATTGCCTGCCCCTTTTTCGTTCGCGCCCGTTCTAGCCTGATTTTTCGCCCCCGTCACGGGGGTTGTCCGCGCCGCGCGTCCGGGCGGGCGGCTTGCCCGCGGGCTTGCCGGGGGACTTGCGCGCGGGCTTCTTTGCCGCGGGTTTCTTCTGCGGCATCAGCACCAGACCGATCGCGCCCGCAAAGATCGAAATGTCGGCGATGTTGAAGCTGTAGGGGTTCTGCCATCCGGGCAGCGACATGTTCAGGAAATCGGCCACCGCGCCATAGATCACCCGGTCGATCACGTTGCCGATGGCGCCGCCGATCAGCAGCCCGCCCGCGATGCGCGCCACACGGCCCGCGTCGCTGCGCCACAGCCAGATCCAGACCCACACGCAGATCGCCACCGCCACCCCGATCAGGATCCAGCGCGTCAGATCCTGTTCGGACGCCATCAGCCCGAAATTCACGCCCTGGTTCCACGCCATGCGCAGGTTCAGCCATGGCGGCAGCACGTCCAGATTGCGCAGCTGATCCAGACGCAGCACATGCACGACCCAGTATTTCAGCAGCTGGTCGATGGCCACGACCGCCGCCACGATCCACGCCGTCAGCCGCATATCGCCGCGCGGCGGCGGCGCGGGCTTGCGCGGGGCGCGCCGCGGCCGGGGCCGGGGCGGCGGCGGGCCGGGCTTCTTGTCGGTCTCGAAGGGCAGTTCGTGCTGCATCAGTGTCTGAAATGCCGCTGGCCGGTGAACGCCATCGCCAGATCCAGCCGGTCGGCGGCCGCGATCACCTCGTCGTCGCGCATTGAACCGCCGGGCTGGATCACCGCCTTCGCGCCCGCCTCGGCCAGCGCCTCGATTCCGTCGGCAAAGGGAAAGAACGCGTCCGAGGCGACGACCGCGCCGATGGTCAGCGGCAGCGGCAGGCCAAGCGCCTGCGCCATGTCCTCGGATTTGCGCCGCCCGATGCGGGTGGAATCGACCCGGCTCATCTGGCCCGCGCCGATGCCCACCGTCGCCAGGTCCTTGGCATAGACGATGGCGTTCGATTTCACATGCTTGGCGACCGTCCACGCAAACAGCATGTCGGCCAGCTCGCTGTCCGAGGGCTGGCGTTTCGTCACGATCCGCAGCGCGTCGCGCGTCACATGGCCGCTGTCGCGTCCCTGCGCCAGAAACCCGCCCGCCACCTGCCGAAAGACGGTGCCGTCCGCGCGCGGATCGGGCAGCCCGCCGGTGGTCAGCAGCCGCAGGTTCTTCTTGGCCGCAAAGATCCGCCTGGCATCCTCGTCGGCGTCGGGCGCGATCACCACTTCGGTGAAGATCTTCACGATCTCTTCGGCCGTCGCCCCGTCCAGCGTATGGTTCAGCGCGACGATGCCGCCGAAGGCCGAGGTCCGGTCGCAATCGAAGGCCCGGCGATAGGCGTCGATGGCCGTCCCGGCCCGTGCGACCCCGCAGGGATTGGCGTGCTTGATTATCGCGCAGGCGGGCCCGTCCGCCGGATCGAATTCCGCCACCAGCTCGAACGCCGCATCGGTGTCGTTGATGTTGTTGTAGGACAATTCCTTGCCCTGCCACTGACTGGCCGTCGCCACCCCCGGCCGCGCCTCGCCGGTGACATAGAAGGCCGCGCGCTGATGCGGATTCTCGCCATAGCGCAGCCCCTGCGCCAGCGTCCCGGCAAAGGCGCGGCGGCGTGGCGTATCCTCGCCGATGGCGTCCGCCATCCAGTTCGACACGGCGGCGTCATAGGCGGCGGTGCGGGCATAGGCGATCTGCGCCTGACGCCGGCGAAACGCCAGCGTCGTGCGGTCGTCATTCGCGTCCAGTTCGGCCAGCAGCGCGTCGTAATCCTGCACGTCCACGATCACCGTGACGAATGCGTGGTTCTTGGCCGCCGCCCGAATCATCGCCGGCCCGCCGATATCGATATTCTCGACGCATTCGGCGTAACCGGCGCCCTTCGCCACCGTGTCCTCGAACGGATAAAGGTTCACCACCAGCAAGTCGATCGGCCCGATCCCGTGCGCCTGCATCGCCGCCAGATGCTCCTGATTGTCGCGCAGCGCCAGCAGACCGCCATGCACGGCCGGGTGCAGAGTCTTGACGCGCCCGTCCATCATCTCGGGAAAACCCGTCACATCGGCCACGTCGGTCACCATCAGCCCGGCCTCGCGCATCGCGCGGGCGCTGCCGCCGGTGGACAGCAGTTCGACGCCGCGCGATGCCAGCTTGCGGGCCAGTTCGATCAGCCCCGTCTTGTCGGACACCGAGATCAGCGCACGTTTCAGGGCGATGGGATGTGACATGATCGAACCTCGCATCTGCGTTCTGGCGATCACCTAAACGCGCGCGTGGCGAAGGTCCAGCGCCGCGCGCGCCGATCCGCCGGCCTCGCCCTCTTTGCAAATACCTTCTGGGGGTCCGGGGGGCGAAGCGCCCCCGGCGGCCGCGGGACGCAAAAGACGCCGCAAATCTGCCGCGACGCCAGGCAGGATCAGTCGCGGCGCAGCCGGGCCATGAAGAAACCGTCCATTCCGCCCAGATCGGGCCAGTAATCGGGGCGCAGTCGCAGCCCGCCTGCGGGCGTGATCCACGCCGGATCGACGCCGGCCAGGTGGGGGGTTTCGACTGACAGGCCGGGATGGCGCGTCAATGCGGCGTCGATCTGCGCCTCGCCCTCGTCCGGCAAAAGCGAGCAGACGGCATAGACCATCCGCCCGCCCGGCGCGATCAGCGACAGCGCGTGGTCGATCAGCCGGGCCTGAAGATCGACCAGGTCGCCGATGCCGCTGCCGTCGCGCAGGACCGGCAGGTCGGGATGGCGGCGGATCGTGCCGGTGGCCGAACAGGGCGCATCCAGCAGCACCGCATCGACCGGCGCGTCGGGCCGCCATGTCAGCGCATCCGCCTCGACGATCCGCGCCTGCAATCCGCAGCGCGCCAGATTGCGCGACAGCCGGGTCAGCCGCGCGGGGCTGATATCGACTGCGCTGACCTGCGCGCCGGCCGCCGCCAGCTGCATCGTCTTGCCGCCCGGCGCCGCGCACAGATCGGCGATCCGTTCGTCCGGCTGCGGGTCCAGCAGGCGCACCGGCAGGGCGGCGGCGGCGTCCTGCACCCACCAGTCGCCCGCCGCGTAACCCGGCAGCGCCGAGACCTGCACCGGCCCATGCAGCCGCACGGACCCCGTCGGCAGCATCTGCGCGCCCGCGACCGCCGCCGCGCCGGGTTTCAGCGTCAGGTCCAGCGGCGCGCCGGCCTGATGGGCAGCCTCGATGGCGCGCGCGGCGGCCTCGCCATAGGCGGACACGACCGGCGCGCGCAGCCAGCCGGGCATCGCCTGCGGCGGCAGATCGCCCCAGCCATCGTGGGTGGCAACCTTGCGCAGGACCGCGTTCACCATGCCCGCCGCCGCCTGCCCGCGCTTGCCCAGAGCCCGGGTCAGCGTCACGGCGGCATCGACGACCCCATGCGCCGCCCCGCCCATTTCCAGCAATTCGACCGTCGCCAGACGCAGCACATCGGCGATCCGGGGCGCAGGTCTGCGCGACAGATAGGTCGACAGGATCGCGTCGGCGCGGTCGCGGTGGCGCAGCGTTTCGGCGGCCAGCCGTCCGGCGCGGGCCTGGTCCGGTGGCGGCAGCGCCTTCAGCGCGCCGGCCTGGTCGGACAGCGACAGCCCCTCGCGCACGCCCTGCAACAGAAGCAACGCCCCCTGTCGCGCCCGATCCGTCCCCGGCTTTGCCAAATCGCTTTCCTTCGCCTAGATGTTGCTGACAGAGTGACACGGACCCTTAAGCCCAATCGAGGGATGTTTCCATGAGCGATCGACCCGATCTGCCCCCCGCCGCAAGACGCGCCCTGGCCGAGGCCGAGGCGCGGCGCAAGGCCGCCGCCGAAAACCCGCCGCTGCCGGTCGAATATGGCGGCCGCGACGGACCCGAGCCTGTGCGCTTTGGCGATTACGAAAAGAACGGCCTCGCGGTGGATTTCTGAGGATGGAGTGGCGGCACGCCTCGGCGGTCCAGCAGGGACGCGCGATCATGGCCGGGCTTCTGGACCCGATCGACCAGACCGAGGCCTATCTGGACGCGGCCGCGAACCATCCCGACGGGCAGCGCATCTATGCCCGGCTGACCGCCGCGCGCGCCCGGTCCGAGGCCATCGCCGCCCATGACCGCGCCAAGGCCGAACTGCGCCACGGCATCCTGGACGGCGTGGCCATCAGCTGGAAGGACAACATCGACAGCGGCGGCACCGTGACCGAGGCCGGATCGAAGCTGCTGGAGGCGCGGGTGCCACGCAAGGATGCGACCGTGCTGGCGCGGGCGGCGCGACACGGGCTGGTCTGCCTGGGCAAGACCCACATGACCGAACTGGCGTTTTCCGGGCTGGGCCTGAACCCGGTGACGGCGACGCCGCCCAACGGGCTCGATCCGGCGCTGGCGCCGGGCGGGTCGTCCTCGGGGGCGGCGGTATCGGTGGCCCTGGGGCTGGCGGCGGCGGCGATCGGGTCGGATACCGGCGGCTCGATCCGGGTGCCGGCGGCGTGGAACGGGCTGGCCGGGTTCAAGCCCAGCCATGACAGCCTGCCGGAAAAGGGCGTGGTGCCGTTGTGCCGCAGGTTCGACACGGTCGGCCCGATCGCCCGCCGGATCGAGGATTGCGCCGAATTGCTGGCCGTGATGGCCGGCGAAAAGGCCGCCGATCTGACCGGGCTTGAGGCGCGCGGGCTGCGGCTGATGGTGCTGGACGGCGCACCGTTCGAGGATGCCGGCGAAGGCCCGGTCGCGGCCTTTCAGGATGCGGTCGAGCGTCTGGGCCGCGCCGGTGCGCAGATCGCGCATGTCACCTCGGATTGGGTGGACAAGGCGATGGACCTGTCGCCGCAGCTTTTCGCGCCCGAGGCCTATGGCATCTGGCGCGCCCAGATCGAGGATGCGCCGGAACTGATGTGGAACCCGATCCTGGAACGGTTCCGCAGCGGTGCCGTCATCGGCGCGCCCGATTATATCGCGGCCTGGGAACAGCTGGTCCGCATCCGGCGCAAATGGATCAAGGAGGTCGCATCGCCCTTTGACGCGGTGCTGTTGCCCACCGTCCCGATCCTGCCGCCGGACGCCGCCCGGCTGATGGAGGATCAGGATTATTACGTCCGCGCCAACCTGCTGACGCTGCGCAACACCCGCATCGCCAATCTTCTGGGCCTGCCCTCGGCCACGCTGCCCACCGGTTTTCCGGGGTGCGGGATCATGCTGATGGGCCATGCCGGGCGCGACCGGCATCTGCTGCGCGTGGCGGCGGCGGCCGAAGCCGCGCTGGCCAGCGACTGAGCCCGCGCAAGGCGCGCGGGTGGGGTCAAGGGGGCGGGGTCAAGGGGGCTGTCTGCCCCCTCTTGGCCTGCGGCCAATTCACCCCCGAGGATATTTTCGCGCCAAAGAGGCGCCGGATGCGCCCGGTCCGGCTTTCGCTGGACGCAAGCCCGCGATCACGCTAGTGTTTATGGCAATAGCGGGGCAAAAGACCCCGGAAGCGAGGCAGTCATGGCAATTCCCGAGCGGTTTTCGAACCTGCCGGATTATGCGTTCCCGCGTTTGCGGGCGCTGTTGTCGGGTATCGAACCGGGCCTGCGGGCCGATCAGGCTCCGATGGTGCTGACCATCGGCGAGCCGCGCCATGCCATGCCCGATTTCGTCGCCCGCGTGATGAATGCCCATATCGGCGAGTTCGCGAAATATCCCAGCAACGAGGGCACGCCGGGTCTGCTGGCGGCGATCGGACACTGGCTGCGCGAACGCTATAGCATCGAGGCGGGGCCGGAACGGATCATGGCGCTGAACGGTACCCGCGAGGGGCTGTTCAACGCCGCGCTGGCCCTGTGTCCCGAAACGAAGGCGGGCAAGCGGCCGGCGATCCTGGTGCCGAACCCGTTCTATCAGGTCTATGCCGTGGCGGCCGCCGCGGTGCAGGCCGAACCGGTCTTCGTGCCGGCGCTGCCCGAGACCGGCAACCTGCCCGATTACGCGGGCCTGCCCGCCGATCTGCTGGACCGGGTGACCATCGCCTATCTGTGTTCGCCCGCCAATCCGCAGGGGGCGGTGGCGTCGCGCGACTACTTGCAGACATTGCTGCGGCTGGCGGAGGCGCATGATCTCCTGATCTTCGCCGACGAATGTTATTCCGAGATCTGGCGCGACGCGCCGCCCCCCGGCGCGCTGGCGGTGGCCGAACAGATGGGTCTGGCGGATCGCGTGGTGGCGTTCAATTCGCTGTCCAAGCGGTCGAACCTGCCCGGTCTGCGGTCGGGCTTTGCCGCCGGCAGCGCGGAACATATCGGTCAAATGCGCCGGTTGCGCAGCTATGCCGGGGCGCCGCTGTCCTTGCCCGCGCAGGCCGTCAGCGAGGCGGCTTGGCGCGACGAGGCGCATGTCGCGGCCAGCCGGGCGCTGTATCAGGCGAAATACCGGATCGCGGACCGGGTGCTGGGCGATGTGCCGGGTTATCGTCCGCCGCAGGGCGGGTTCTTTCTGTGGCTGCCGGTCGCGGATGGCGAGCAGGCCGCCATGACGCTGTGGCGCCGCGCCGGGATTCAGGTCCTGCCCGGCGCCTATCTGTCGCGCGAGGTGGACGGGGAAAATCCCGGTCGCGGCTTCATCCGGGTGGCGCTGGTCGCCACGCCCGAGGAGACCCAGACCGCGCTGACGCGGCTGCGCGAGGTGTTGTATGATGACGATCACGATTGAGTGCGGGGAAGGATAACGGCATGGCAAGCTGGCAGGCGAAACACCGCGATCCGCTGTTCGACCGGAACACACAGGCGGCGCTGGAACGGCGCGGCAAGGAACTGGCCGGGGCCGGGCTGGTCGTCTTGGGCGTGCTGATCGCGATGATGCTGGGCAGCTGGTCGGCGGACGATCCCAGCTTCCTGTCGGCCACCGATGCGCCGGCCGAAAATCTTCTGGGCAGTTTCGGCGCCTATGTCGCCTCGCCGCTGATGATGATCGCGGGGCACGGGTCATGGGTGCTGGTGATCGCGGCCTTCGTCTGGGGGCTGCGGCTGATGCTGCACCGGGGAGAGGACCGGATCATGCGCGCCATCTTCACCCCCATCGCCGTGGCGCTGGTGTCGGTCTATTGCAGCACGCTGACGCCGGGGCCGGAATGGCAGCAGAATTACGGGCTGGGCGGACATTTCGGCGACATGGTGATGGGCGCGATGCTGAACGTGATCCCGCTGAAGGCGCAGATCGGCATCCGGTTCGCGGCGCTGGTCGTGGCCGCGGGCGGCGCGGCCATCGCGCTTTTCGTGCTGGGCTTCGATCGGGCCGAGACGCGGGCGATCTGGCGGCGGTTCCTGATCGGGCTGGTGACGGCCTACGATCTGGCGCTGCGGCTGGCCGGGCGGGGCGCGCAGGTCTCGACCAGCCTGGCGCAGCGTGCCCGCGCGCGTGGTGCGGCACCGCGCCAAGCGCGGTCGGCGGCGCTTGCGGACACCGCCGACGCGCGCCCCGGGCTGTTCCAGCGCCGCAAGTCGCAGCAGGCAGGCGCGCATGTCGCGCCCGACGACGACCTGCCCGAGCCGGAACTGATCGAACGCGACGCGGATTACGACGGCGCCGCCCCCTCGGCCGATGAGGTCAGCGGACGGATCAGCGACGCGATCCGCTCCCGCGCCGGCAGGCCATCGGTGCTGGCCGCGGTGGCCGCGCGGCTTGCGCGCGAGGGGCATCGCGACCTCAAGTCCGACGATCCGCAGGTCGCCGCCACCGACGACGACATCGAGGCGGTCGAGCCTGCGCCGTTCGGGGCCGACCGACAGCGCGTCGTGGTCGCGCCGACGCGCAAGCCCGCCGCGACGACCTCGAAACAGGCGCGCGCCGAGGCCGAGCCGCAGCTGCGCTTCGATGAGGCCGAGACCGTCTATGAACGGCCGCAACTGTCCCTGCTGAGCGCGCCGCGCCAGAGCGACCATCACCAGATCTCGGAAGAGGCGCTGATGGAAAACGCCCGCATGCTGGAGGCGGTGCTGGACGATTACGGCGTCAAGGGCCAGATCGGCGAGGTGCGTCCCGGCCCGGTCGTCACGCTGTACGAGCTGGAACCCGCGCCGGGGCTGAAGGCCAGTCGGGTGATCGGACTGTCTGATGACATCGCGCGGTCGATGTCGGCCCTGTCGGCGCGGGTCAGCACCGTTCCGGGGCGCAGCGTCATCGGGATCGAGTTGCCCAACGCGCGGCGCGAAAAGGTGCTGCTGCGCGAGATCCTGGCCAGCCGCGCCTTTGGCGACGGCACGCAGCCGCTGCCGCTGGCCCTGGGCAAGGATATCGGCGGCGATCCGATCGTGGCGAACCTGGCCAAGATGCCGCATCTGCTGATCGCGGGCACCACCGGGTCGGGCAAGTCGGTGGCGATCAACACCATGATCCTGTCGCTTCTCTACAAGCTGACGCCCGAGGAATGCCGGCTGATCATGATCGACCCCAAGATGCTGGAACTGTCGGTCTATGACGGTATCCCGCATCTGCTGTCCCCGGTCGTCACCGACCCCAAGAAGGCGGTCGTGGCGCTGAAATGGGTCGTGGGCGAGATGGAGGACCGGTATCGCAAGATGTCCAAGATGGGCGTGCGCAACATCGAGGGCTATAACGGCCGCGTCCGCGAGGCGCTGTCGAAGGACGAGATGTTCAAGCGCACCGTCCAGACCGGGTTCGACGAGGATACCGGCGAGCCGATCTTCGAGACCGAGGAGTTCCAGCCCGAAACCTTCCCCTATATCGTCGTCATCGTGGATGAGATGGCCGATCTGATGATGGTGGCGGGGAAAGAGATCGAGGCCTGCATCCAGCGTCTGGCGCAGATGGCGCGCGCCAGCGGCATCCACCTGATCATGGCCACGCAGCGCCCCTCGGTCGATGTCATCACCGGCACGATCAAGGCGAACTTCCCGACCCGGATCAGCTTTCAGGTCACCTCGAAGATCGACAGCCGCACGATCCTGGGCGAGCAGGGGGCCGAACAGCTGCTGGGGCAGGGCGACATGCTGTATATGGGCACGGGCTCTCGGGTGACGCGCATCCACGGGCCCTTCGTCAGCGACGAAGAGGTGGAAGAGGTCGTGACCCATCTGAAATCCTTCGGCCCGCCATCCTATCAGTCGGGCGTGGTCGAAGGCCCGGATGAGGAAAAGGCCGACAATATCGACGCGGTGCTGGGACTGGGCAGCGGCGAGAACGGCGATGACGCGCTGTACGATCAGGCGGTGATGATCGTGGCCAAGGACCGCAAATGTTCGACCAGCTATATCCAGCGGAAACTGGCCATCGGCTATAACAAGGCCGCGCGGCTGGTCGAACAGATGGAGGATCAGGGCGTCGTGTCCTCGGCCAACCATGTCGGCAAGCGCGAGGTTCTGGTGCCCGAGGTCTGACGACCGAGGGTCCGGGCGTCGATTGCAAGCGCAGGGTTCCGATTTCATGACAGCAAGACCCGGCGCAATCGGCACGGATCAGGCTGCCGCAACGCGGCGGTCGGGCGACGGCCACGACCGCGCGTCCGGGCGCGCCACGATCGCGGCGGTCGTCGTGACCCATCAGCGGCTGGACAAGCTGAAACCGACCATCGCCCGGCTGCTGGCCGAAGAACTGGACTGGGTGCTGGTCTTCGACAACGCCTCGGCCGATGGCACGGCGGAATGGCTGTTGGGCATCACGGACACGCGGCTGATCCTGCGCCGCAGCGCGAAGAATCTGGGCGGCGCGGGCGGGTTTTCGGAAGCCCTGCGCGAGGTTCGCGACCGGCTTGACCCGGATTGGGTCGTGGTCATGGACGATGACGGACGGCCGGCGCCGGGGGCGGTGGCGGCGTTCCGGCGGATGGACAAGGCCGGGTGGGATGCCATCGGGTCGGCGGTTTTCCACCCCGACGGCCGCATCTGCGAGATGAACCGCCCCTATCGCAACCCGTTCTGGCGCAGATCCGAATTCGCCCGCACCATCCGTCAGGGGCGGCGCGGATTCCACCTGCGCGACGAGGATTATGCCGCGGATGCGCCGGTGCAGGCGCTGGACATGACGTCGTTCGTGGGGCTGTTTCTGTCGCGCGCGGCGCTGCGGCGGGCGGGGCTGCCGGACCCGCGGCTGTTCGTCTATGGCGACGATCAGCTTTACACGCTGACGATGCGGCGGCGGGGGCTGCGGATCGGCTTTGCGCCCGCGATCCGGTTCGAACACGATACCGAGGCGGTGCAGGCCGCCTCGGGCGTGGTGCTGCGGCCGCTGTGGAAGGTGTATTACATGTATCGCAACGCGCTGATCGCCTATCGCGTCGCGGCGGGGCCGTTCTTCTGGCCGCTGGTGCCGGTGCTGGCGGTGAAATGGCATCGCAAGGCCGCGGATTACGGCCCCGATGCGGCACGGTTCCGCAGCATCCTGAAGATCGCCATCCGCGACGGGCTGGCCGGACGGCTGGAACGCGGGCATGACGAGGTGAAGGCGCTGGCCGGAACCGGGGCGCGCCAGGGCGGCTGATTGCCGCTGGCATCCGGTATCCGAACCTGCGAAACTTTCCCACATGACGATCTGGTCCATTCATCTTCTGAATGCGCGGCACGCCCTGACCCGCGTGCTGCCCGAGATCCGCGCCGCCGCGCGCGAGGCGGTCGCCCGCGTGCGCGATCATGCGGAGCTGCCCGATTTCGATCTGGTGGTGAAAAGCGTGCAGGGCGGGCTGCCCGATTGGGGCGTCGGCGGAACCGCACCCGCGCCGGGCCTGATCGAGGTGACGCTGAACCCCGACCGGTTCGATGCCGCGCTGATGGTCCGCACGCTGGTTCACCAGATGCATCACCTGATCCGGTGGGACGGGCCGGGCTACGGCAGGTCCCTGGGCGATGCGCTGGTCAGCGAAGGGCTGGCGGGGCATTTCGTCGTGCAGGTTCTGGGCGGCAAGCCCGATCCGTGGGATGCGGTGACGCCGCCGCCGGGGCTGGCGCGCAGCGCGATGAACGAATGGGCGCGGCTGGACTACGATCACGACCGCTGGTTCGCGGGCAAGGGCGACATCCGCAAATGGGCCGGCCACGGGCTTGGGCACCGGCTGGTGGCCCGGCACCTGACTCAGCAGGAACCGGCGGATGCGGTGACGCTGGCTCTGGTCAAGGCGGATGCGTTCCGACCCACCATGCGCCAACTGGTCGCGACCGAAACCTCGGCGGGGCAGGATGCGCCTCAGGACCCGGTGCAGGAGGCCACGCCCGAGACAGCGGATCAGCAGGACGAAAGCACGCAGACCGGCGCGGCGGACAAGAACGACCGGATGCAGGACCGCGCGGGCTGAGGATCAGCGCCCCGGCGCACCGCGCAGCGCCAGCGCGATGCCCAGGATCGCGCCGACCGCCGCGCCGCCCAGATGCGCCTGCCACGCGATCGAGGGCACCAGCACCGTGATCCCCACATTCAGCGCCACGATCAGCCCGACGCTGCGCCACATCTGGCCCATCCTGCGGCGCCGGCGATGGCCGACGATGGCCGCGTATCCGACCAGTGCCCCGGCGATGCCGAAGACCGCGCCCGAGGCGCCGATCATCGGTCCGGCCGCCGGCTGCATCACCGCAAACAGCGCCGCCGCGCCGATCTGGCCGGCCAGATAGATCGCGGCCATGGTTCCCGCGCCAAGCAGCCGGCTGAGTTCGCGGGCCACGAAGGCCAGCGAGATCATGTTCATCGCCAGATGCATCGGCCCCGAATGCAGCAGCCCATAGGTCAGGAACATCAGCAGCGGCTGGCCCGGATAAAGGCCGTACCCGTCATGGATCAGCGGCGACCAGAACCCGCCCAGCATGAACGCCACCTGCCGCGCGGCGGGATATCCGGCCATCCCGGCCAGCAGCAACGCAGCCTCGATCGCGCAGCAGGCAAGGATCAGCACCGTGACCCACAGCGGCACCTGGCGCGGCACGGCGGCGGCGCGCGGCGTCCGGCCCACCCGTGGCAGGCGGTCAGTCATCGGCCTTGATCTGGCGCGCCTCGTCGATCAGCATGATCGGGATGCCCGCGCGGATCGGAAAGGCCAGACCGGCAGCCTCGGAGATCAGCTCTTGCCGCGCCGCGTCATAGCGCAGCGTCGCCTGCGTCACCGGGCAGACCAGCGCCTCAAGCATGTGCCGGTCAAAGCTGTGGCCGGAATCCTGTGTCTTGTCGGTCATTGCAGTCGATCCTCGTCATCGCCGCCGCGCAGCGCGAATTCGACCAGCCCTTGCAGCAATTCGCGCCGGTCCCGCAAGGTAGGCGTTTCCAGCAGCGCCTGTTTGTCCCCGGTCGAGAAGGGCAGCATCATGGCCAGCGAATTCACCAAGGTTTCCTCTTCGGCGCGGGCGGCGGCGTCCCAATCGGTCGAAAGCTCGTGCGCGTCCATGTAACGGCGCAAGGCGTCGAACAGGGCATCGCGGTCAAGGTCGGGATCGCGCTCGGGGCCTTTCAGGTCGCGGCGGAAGGGCGACCAGTCGATTTCGCCGTGCAGATAGGGGGCGAACCCTTCCTGCGTGTCCAGCAGGCGGAACCGCGAGATTGCCTTTAGCGAGATCATCATCCGTCCGTCATCGCCCTCGGAAAAGGCCACCACGCGGCCGGCCGTTCCGACCGATGCCAGCCCCTCGCCCTCGGGCTGAATGATGCCGATCAGCCGGTGGTCGGTCTTCAGCGTGTCTTCCAGCATCTGCAGATAGCGCGGCTCGAAGATGTGCAGGGGCAGGCGGGTGCGGGGCATCAGCACCGCACCGTCCAGCGGGAAAAGCGCGATCCGCTGCGGCAGATCGAAATGCGCCCGCATCAGGCGAAGATCATCGACGACAGGCGGCGGCGGCCCTTTTGCGCGACCGGATCGGTGGGTTTGAGACTGTCGAAGATGGTCAGAAGCTGGGCCTTGGCGGCGCCGTCGTTCCAGTCCCGGTCGCGGCGGAAGCTGTCCAGCAGCACGTTGACCGCCTCTTCCACCCGGCCGGCCGCGTGCAGGGCCTGGGCATAGTCCAGCCGCGCCTGCTGATCGTCGGGATCGGCCTCGACCCGCGCCTGCAGATCGGACAGGGGGCCGGCGCTTTCGGCCTGCTGCGCCAGTTGCAGCTGCGCCCGCGCGGCCTCGACCGGGGCGGAGCCCGCAGCCGCCTGCGGCACCTGTTGCAGGGTCGAGGCGGCGGCGGCGGCATCGCCCGCGCCCAGATGCGCGCGAATCAGCCCGCCCCATGCCTCGGCGTTCTCGGGTTCCTCGCCGATGATGGCGCTGAAGGTCTCGACGGCGTCGCCATGCGCGCCCTCGTCCAGCATCGCCTCGGCCGCGGCCAGCGCGTCGGCCAGCCCGCCATCGTCGCCCGACAGGGCGGCCAGCTTGTCCACGAACTGCTTGATCTGGCTTTGCGGCACGGCGCCCTGAAAGGCATCGACCGGCTGGCCCTGATAGAAGGCATAGACCGTCGGGATCGACTGCACGCGCAGCTGGCCCGCGATCATCTGGTTTTCGTCCACATTGACCTTGGCCATCTTCACGCGGCCCTTGTGGCGCGTCACCTCGGCCTCAAGCTGGGGGCCCAGGGTCTTGCAGGGGCCGCACCAGGGCGCCCAGAAATCGACGATCACCGGCACCTGCATCGAGGCGTCGATCACCTCGGCCATGAAATCGGCCTCGGTCACGTCCTTGATGAAATCGCCGGTCTTGGGCGCGGCGTCGGCGCCATCGAAAATCATGGTCATGTCGTCACCAGTGGGTTCGGAATGCGTTTGGCGCAATATGGGGTGTCGGCGCGGCGAGCGAAAGGGTGGATTGGCGAAAGGGCGGATCGTCGAAAGGGCGGATTGGCGAAAGACGGGCAGGGACAGCGGCGCGGTCGGGGAAAGGCGGGCCGCGCCTCAGACACGCAGGTCGAAGCTGGCCAGCACCGGCACGTGGTCACTGGGTCGGTCCCATCCGCGCAGGTGGCGCAGCACGCGGCTGTCATGGCCCGCGCTGGCGATGTCGGGACTGGCCCAGATGTGATCCAGCCGCCGCCCGCGATCCGAGGCGGCCCAGTCGCGGTTGCGATAGCTCCACCAGGAATACAGCTTGCCCTGGGGAATGTCCTTGCGGGTGATGTCCACCCAGTTGCCGGCATCCTGCGCGGCCAGCAGATGTTCGACCTCGACCGGGGTGTGGCTGACGACCTTCAGAAGCTGCTTGTGCGACCAGACATCGTCCTCGCGCGGGGCGATGTTGAAATCGCCCACCATGATCGCGCGTTCGGGCCGGTCGGCGTGAAAGACATCGCGCATCTCGGCCACGAAATCCAGCTTCTGGCCGAATTTCTCGTTCACCTCGCGGTCGGGGATGTCGCCGCCGGCGGGGATATACATGTTGTGGATCGTCACGCCGTTTTCCAGCCGGGCCGCGACGTGGCGGGCATGGCCCAGACGGGCATAGTCGCGGTCGCCCGCATCCGTGATCGGCAGGCGCGACAGGATCGCCACGCCGTTATAGCCCTTTTGCCCCCGCGCCACGATGTGGGAATAGCCAAGGGCGCGAAACTGCCCAAGCGGGATCTTGTCCACGGGCGATTTGCATTCCTGAAGGCACAGGATGTCGGGCGCCTCCTCGCGCAGCAGGCGGGCGACCAGATCCTCGCGCAGGCGGACCGAATTGATGTTCCAGGTGGCCAGTGTGAACATGCGGCTGTCCTTTTTGCGGCGGGCCGTCATCGGGCCGTCGCGGCTTGTGGAATGTGACGCGCGGCCCCGGTTCGGGCGGGGCCGCGCGGTCGGTCAGGCAAGGCTGTCGCGGTGGATCTTCAGCGGCTCGATGCGGCCGCGATGCGACAGGAAGGCCGGACGCGGCCTTGGCGCCGCAAACGGGGCCTGAACTGCGTTCGACACCGCATTATAGACGAAAAACGCGTTCGAGCGCGGGAACGGCGTCACATTTCCGTTCGAGGCGTGCAGCGTGTTGCATTCGAAGAAGATCACCGTGCCGGCCGAGCCGGTCGCGGCGTCCAGCCCGTGTTGCGTGGCCAGACTCTCCAGAATCTCGCGCGACGGCACGCCGATTTCCTGCTTTTTCAGGCTGGATTTGTGGTTATCGGCCGGCGTCTCACCCTTGCAGGCGATGAATTCGCGGTGCGATCCGGGGATCAGCATCAGCGGCCCGTTCAGCGCCGAATTGTCGGTCAGCAGGACCGAGGCCGACACCGCGCGCATCCGCGGCATCCCGTCCTCGGCGTGCCAGGTTTCGAAATCCGAATGCCAGTAGAATTCCTTGCCCGTGAAGCCGGGTTTATAGTTCAGGCGGCTTTGATGCAGATACACCTCGTCGCCCAGAAGAAAGCGGGCGGTCTCGGCCAGCCGCGCATCGCGCGCCAGCCGGGCAAAGATGTCGCTGTGATCGTCCAGCCGAAAGATCGTGCGGACCGCATCGGTGCCCGGTTCGGTGACCAGATCCTCGGCCCGGATGGCCGAGGCGTCGGCGCGGATGTCGGCCGATGCCGCGATCAGGCTGCGCACCTCGTCGGCGGTGAACAGGTCGCGCCGGATCAGATAGCCGTCGCGTTCGTAACCCGCCGCCTCGTCGCGGGTGATCGGCGCGTCGTCGGACCAGTCGGACCAGATCACCGGGTCCTGACGGGGCATGCGCTTTTCCGCATCGGCCAGCCGCGTCGGATAGATGTCCTGCGCCGCGAATTGCGTGTCGTGGTGCATGACGTTCATGACGTTTCCCTCCTGTCAAAGCGATGTGAACGACCGCGCGGGGCGCGCCGCCCCTGCGCAGCGGCAGGCAACGTGACGGTCAAAGCCGCGAAGATCAACCCTTGCGCGGAAACCGGCGGCCGGATCGGCGCGGGTCAGGTGTCACAGCGCCCGGCCCGCCAGCAGCCGCGGCATCGGATCGACCGACAATCCCGCCGCCTGCCGCATGAAGCCGCGCCGCAGCATCGGGATCGCGGTCACCGCGCCCATGCCCAGCCCGCGCGCCATGCGCAGCAGCGGGTTGTCGTTGGCAAACAGGTGGTTGACCGCGTCCATGCCCAGGGCCAGCCGGGTCGCATCGAACCGCCGCCACCCCTGATAGCGTTGCAGCACCGGACCCGTGCCGATATCCTCGCCCCGGCGCGCGGCCTCGACCAGGGTTTCGGCCAGCGCGGCCACGTCGCGCAACCCCAGGTTCAGCCCCTGTCCCGCGACCGGATGCACCCCGTGCGCCGTATCGCCCACCAATGCGATGCGCGGGGCGACATAGCTGTCGGCCAGCGACAGGCTGAGCGGATAGGAAAACCGCTGCCCGGCCAGGCTGATCGCGCCCAGATAATCGCCAAAGCGCGGCCGAAGCACGTCCAGAAACGCGTCGTCCGGCAGCGCGGCAATGGCCTGCGCGTTATCGCGGGTTTCGGACCAGACGACGCTGCTGCGGTTCCCCGGCAGCGGCAGGATCGCCAGCGGCCCGGTGGGCATGAAATATTGCTGCGCGATGCCGTGATGCGGCAGGTCGTGGTCGATGGCGGCGACAAGGGCGGTCTGGCCGTAATCCCATCCGCGCCGCGCGATCCCGGCGCGCGACGCCACGCCCGAATTGCGCCCGTCCGCGCCGACCAGCACACGCGCCGTCATCGTCCGTGCGTCCGACAGCGTCACCGCGACCGAGGCCGGGCCTTGCTGCTGATCCGTGACCGCGATTCCGGGCAGATGCGTCACCCGATCCTGCATCGGGGCCAGCAGCGCGCGATACAGGAACCGATCCTCCAGCATGTGGCCGACCGGGCCTTCCTCGATCTCGGCGCTGTCGAAATGCAGGAAAAAGCGGCCCGCGCCTTCGCCGGGCTGACCCTGCGCGGCCTTGACCTGATGGATCGGCTGGCTGTCGGCGGCCAGCCCGTCCCACAGGTCCAAGGCCGACAGCAGCCGTTGCGACGCCAGCGCCAGCGCATAGGCGCGCCCATCGAAGCTGTCGCCCGCGCGTGCATCGGCCGGTCGCGGATCGACCACCGCGACGCGCAGCCCCGCGCCCGCCAAAGCCAGTGCCAGGGTCGGACCGTTCAGCCCGCCGCCGGCGATCAGCACATCGACATCGGTTTCCATGCCGGCAGATCAAGCACGCCGCGCAGGCAAAGTCCATGCGGTCCGTTCGCCCAGCCCGCGCATGCCCTACGACCCGCCGGCTTCCGCCCGCAGTATCGCCTGCAACGCGCTGCGATAGTCGGGATGGCGCAGCGTGACGCCCAGATCGCGCTTGATCCGGTCGTTCCGGACCCGCTTGCTGTCGCTGTAGAAGGACCGCGCCATCGGGCTGAGATCGGCGGTGCGGAAATCGACGGCGGGCGGCACCGGCATCTCCAGCAGCTGCGCGGCATAGGCGATGACGTCCTGCGGCGGGGCGGGATCGTCGTCGCACAGATTATAGACCGCGCCCGCATCGGGCGCCCGAATCGAGGCCAGCAGCACCTGCGCGATATCCTCGACATGGATGCGCGAAAAGACCTGACCCGGCTTGATGACGCGCTGCGCGGTGCCGCGGCGCAGCTTGGCAAAGGGGCCGCGGCCGGGGCCATAGATGCCGGCCAGCCGAAAGATGTGCAGCGGCAGATCGCGGGCGCGGGCCAGATCCTGCCACGCCGTTTCGGCCCGGACGCGCGCCTGGCCGCGCGCCGTCGATGGCGCGGGCGGCGTGTCCTCATCGACCCATCCGCCCGCCGCGTCGCCGTAAACGCCCGTCGTGGACAGATATCCCAGCCATCGCGGCCGGGCGCGGGCCAGATCCGGCGCGAACGCGGCCAGCACCGGATCGCCCTGGCCGTCCGGCGCGGCTGAGACCAGGATCGCATCCGCCTGCGCGATGGCCGTGCGCACCGCATCCTCCTGCCCCGGCCACAGCAAGGGCTGCGCCCCCGCCGCCGCCACGCGCGAGCAGTCGCCCCGCGTTGTGCCGGTGACATGCCAGCCCCGGCCGGTCAGCAGGGGCGTCAGGAAGCCGGCGCAATAGCCGTGACCGAAAACGAGCATCTTCATGACGGCAACGTAACGGTGTCGGGTCCGGGGCGCCAGACGCTTGCCTGCGTCGCGCGGCGCTGGCAGGGTTCGCGCAAGAAGAAGGACAATGAACGCATGGACACGGATGCCCGCTTTCTGCCGGTCGAGACGCCCGAACCCGTCGCGCGCGAACAGTTCACCGACCCCGCCGCCGCCGTCAGGCGGTTGCAGGAACTGTATCGCGAGGCGACCGATTTCCTGCTGGGCCATTTCACCCGGCTGATCGGCGGGCAGCAGCCGCAGGCGCGCTATCGCGCCTTCTATCCCGAATTGCGGCTGACCGTGGCCGGCCATCCGCAGGTCGATTCGCGCCTGTCCTTTGGCCATGTCGGCGCGCCGGGCAGCTATGTGGCGACGATCACCCGGCCCGACCTGTTCGAGAATTACCTGACCGAACAGATCGCCCTGCTGCTGCGCAACCACGGCGTGCCGGTCACCGTCGGAACCAGCGACACCCCGATGCCGGTGCATTTCGCCGTCGCCACGGAAAGCGATCTGGCCGTGCCGCAGGAAGGGGTTCTGGATTTCTCGCTGCGCGACGTGTTCGACGTGCCGGACCTGAACACCGTGAACGACGATATCGTCAACGGCGTCGCCGTCGCCCTGCCCGACGGGGCGCAGCATCTGGCCGGGTTCACCGCGCAGCGGGTCGATTACTCGCTGGCGCGGTTGCAGCACTATACGGCGACCGCGGCCGAGCATTTCCAGAATTTCGTGCTGTTCACGAACTATCAGTTCTATGTCGACGAGTTCGAGCTTTTCGCCCGCCGCGCGCTGTCGGACCCGGAGTCGGGCTATACCTCGTTCGTCGCGCCCGGCAACCAGGAGATTACCGGCGCCGACCAGCCGCTGACGACGCTGCCGAAACTGCCGCAGATGCCGACCTATCACCTGAAACGCGCGGCCGGGCAGGGGATCACGCTGGTCAATATCGGCGTCGGCCCCTCGAACGCCAAGACCGCGACCGACCACATCGCGGTGTTGCGGCCGCATGTGTGGCTGATGGTCGGCCACTGCGCCGGTCTGCGCAATTCGCAGCGTCTGGGCGATTTCGTGCTGGCCCATGCCTATCTGCGCGAGGACGGGGTCCTGGACGACGATCTGCCGGTCTGGGTGCCGATCCCGGCGCTGGCCGAGGTGCAGATCGCGCTGCAGGAGGCCGTGGCCGAGATCACCCGTCTGGACGGGTTCGAACTGAAACGCATCATGCGGACCGGCACCGTCGCCACCATCGACAACCGCAACTGGGAGTTGCGCGACCAGTCCGGCCCCGTGCATCGCCTGTCGCTGTCGCGGGCCGTCGCGCTGGACATGGAAAGCGGCACCATCGCCGCCAACGGGTTCCGGTTCCGGGTGCCCTATGGCACGCTGTTGTGCGTGTCCGACAAGCCGCTGCATGGCGAACTGAAACTGCCCGGCATGGCGACCGATTTCTATCGCACGCAGGTCGCCAATCATCTGCTGATCGGGATTAGCGCGATGGAGAAGCTGCGCGAGATGCCGGTGGACCGGATCCATTCGCGCAAGCTGCGATCCTTTACCGAGACGGCGTTCCTGTGACCCGGCGTCACCGTCGCGCGGCATCGCGGCTTTTCGCGCGATTCGCGAAAAATGCTTGATCTGCCGTTCAAAACCGTGTGTAGCAGGCGCTATGCCGCAAGAGGCGCAATTCGTGGGCCCAAGAAGAAGCAGGGCAAGAGGAGACAGAGAACATGGCTACGCCTTCCGCAAAACCGATGACCAAAACCCAACTGGTGGCCACGCTGGCCGAGGAAATGGGCTCGGACAAGAAATCCGCTTCGGCTGCGCTGGACGCGATCGCCGCTGTCGTGACCCGCGAAGTCGCCAATGGCGGCGCGGTCACCCTGCCGGGGATCGGCAAGATCGCCTGCCGCGCCCGCCCCGAACGTCAGGTCCGCAATCCGCAGACCCAGGAAATGATGACCAAGCCGGCCGACAAGCAGGTCAAGGTGACGGTCGCCAAGGCGTTGAAGGACAGCGTGAACAGCTGATCCCGACGCCGGACGGAATGAAAGGGGTCGTGCCACCGGGCGCGGCCCCTTTTTCATGCGCCCTTCACGTCGCGCATCGCCTCTGCTAGCCGTTCTGCATTATCTGCAGGAAAGACGGGCCGATGGACATACGCGCGATCTTCATGGGGCTGGGCTTTGCGGTGATGTGGTCGTCGGCCTTCACCTCCAGCCGGATGATCGTGCTGGAGGCGCCGCCGCTGATGTCGCTGTCGCTGCGCTTTGCGCTGTCGGGGGTGGCCGGCGTGCTGATCGCCTGGGCGATGGGCCAGACATGGCGCGGCCTGACCCGCAACCAGTGGCGCGCCGTGATCGTGCTGGGCCTGTGTCAGAACGCGCTGTATCTGGGCCTGAACTGGACGGCGATGCAATGGATCGAGGCCGGGCTTGCCTCGATCATCGCGGCGACCATGCCCTTGATCGTGGCGTTTCTGGGCTGGACGTTCATGGGCGAACGGCTGCGCCCGATGGGCTTGGCGGGGCTGGCCCTGGGCCTGACGGGCGTGGCGATCATCATGGGCGCGCGGCTGACCGGCGGCAGCGATCCGGTGGGCATCGCCATGTGTTTCGTGGCCGCCCTGGCGCTGGCGATCGCCACGCTGACCGTGCGCGGGGCCGGGTCGGGCGGCAACGTGATGATGATCGTGGGATTGCAGATGCTGGTCGGGGCGGGGACGCTGGCGGTGATCTCGCCCTTCGTCGAACACTGGTCGGTCGCGCTGAACCCGCGTCTTGTGGCCGCCTTCCTGTACACGGTGCTGGTGCCGGGGCTGCTGGCCACGTGGGTGTGGTTCCTGCTGGTCCACCGGATCGGGGCGGTGCGGGCCGCGACCTTCCATTTCCTGACGCCGTTTCTGGGCGTGACCATCGCCGCGGCATTCCTGGGCGAGCGGTTGGGGCCAAGCGACATCCTCGGCGCGCTGATCGTGGCGGCGGGCATCCTGATGGTGCAGCTGTCCAAGGTGCAGCGGCTGGCGGCAGCCTGATCGCCCGACGGCGAATGAACCCGCACGCGGCCGGCGGCGTTGATCTTCACGAATTGTTCGCCATCTTGGTTTCATGCGCGCCGACCAGATCCTTCACCCGACCGACGCCGGGCTTTACTGTCCGCCCGGCGATTTCCACATCGACCCGATCCGACCGGTCGCGCGCGCGCTGATCACGCATGCCCATGGCGATCACGCCCGCGCCGGTCATGGCGCGGTGATGGCAACCCGACAGACCCTGGAGATCATGGCGATCCGCTATGGCGAGGATTTCGCCGGCCAGCGGCAGGTGGCGGACGGGCCGACCCGGATCGGCGACACCACCGTCAGCTTTCATCCCGCCGGCCACATCCTCGGCTCGGCCCAGATCGCGGTGCAGCCACGATCCGGCCCGAAGATCGTGGTCTCGGGCGATTACTGCCGGCGCGCCAACCCGGTCTGCGCGCCGTTCCAGCCGGTGCCCTGCGACGTCTTCGTGACCGAGGCGACGTTTGGCCTGCCGGTGTTCCGCCACCCCGACCCGGCGGGCGAGATGGTGCGCCTGCTGGCCAGCATGGTCGAATTTCCCGACCGTCCGCATCTGATCGGCGCCTATGTACTGGGCAAGGCGCAGCGGCTGATCGTGCTGGCGCGCGAGGCGGGCATTGCCGGCCCCATCGCCATTCACGGCGCGTTGCAACGCCTGTGCGATTACCACGCCGAACAGGGGATCGATCTGGGCGAACTGATCCCCGCCACCGCCGCGGATGTGCCCGCGCAGCTGGTCATCGCCCCGCCCTCGGCCTTCGCCAGCCCGTGGGTGCAGCGGTTCCGCGATCCGGTGATCGGCTTCGCCTCGGGCTGGATGGCGGTGCGTGCGCGCGCCCGCCAGCGCGGGGTCGAACTGCCGCTGGTCATCAGCGATCATGTCGACTGGCCGCAGGTCACGGCGACGATCCGCGAACTGGCCCCGGAACAGGTCTGGATTACCCATGGCGCCGAGGACGGGCTGCTGCGGTGGTGCGAGTTGCAGGGCATCCCGGCGCGCCCGCTGCGGCTGGTCGGATACGAGGACGAGCCGGAATGAAGGCCTTTGCGCATCTGCTGGAGCGGCTGGCCTTTACCCCCGCGCGCAACGCCAAGCTGCAATTGCTGCGCCACTATCTTCAGGCGACGCGGGACCCCGACCGGGGCTATGCGCTGGCCGCGCTGACCGGCGATCTGAAGCTGCGCGCCGTTACCCCCAGCCTGTTGCGCGGGCTGATGGCGGAACGCGTGGACGAACAGCTTTTCGCACTGTCCTATGATTTCGTGGGCGATCTGGCCGAGACCATCGCGCTGCTGTGGGACACGGATCGCGACGACGACGTGCCCCTGCACGAGGCGGTCGATCTGTTGCAGACGACCGGCAAGGCCGCCTTGCCCGCCGCCATCGCGGACATGCTGGACAGGCTGGGACCGTCGCAGCGGCTGGCCTTTCTGAAACTGGCCACCGGCAACATGCGGGTGGGGCTGTCGGCGCGGATGGCGCGGATGGCGCTGGCGCAGATGGGCACGCCCGAAATCGCCGATATCGAGGAAATCTGGCACGGGCTGAGCCCGCCCTATCAGCCGCTGTTCGACTGGATCGGCGGCGGTGCGCGCCCCGAACACGCGGCGCGCGCGCCGTTCCGCCCGGTGATGCTGTCAACGCCGGTCGATCTGGACCAGCTGCGCGGCATGAACCCCGACGACTATCTGGCCGAATGGAAATGGGACGGCATCCGCGTGCAGGCGATCAACGATCAGGGCGTGCGCCGGCTGTATTCGCGCACCGGCGAGGATATCGGCACCGCCTTTCCCGACGTGATCGAGGCGCTGAATTTCGACGGCGCGGCGGACGGCGAATTGCTGGTCCGGCGCGGGGCGGATGTGGCGGTGTTCGGCGATCTGCAAAAGCGGCTGAACCGCAAGACGGTGGGCAAGACCCTGCTGGACAGCCACCCGGCCGGGTTGCGGCTTTACGATCTGATGATCTGGCAGGGGCGCGATCTGCGCGATCTTCCCTTTGCCGAACGCCGCGCCGTGCTGGAGGACGCCGATTTCGGCAGCGACCGGATCGACGTCTCGCCGCTGCTGGATTTCGCGACATGGGACGATCTGGCCGCCCTGCGCGCCGATCCGCCCAGCCCGGTGATCGAGGGCGTGATGCTGAAGCGCTGCGACAGCGCCTATGTCGGCGGCCGCCCACGCGGCCCGTGGTTCAAGTGGAAGCGCGATCCGATGGTGGTCGATGCGGTGCTGCTTTATGCGCAGCGCGGGCACGGCAAGCGGTCGGGGTTTTACAGCGACTTTACCTTCGGGCTGTGGGACGGCGACGATCTGGTGCCGGTCGGCAAGGCCTATTTCGGCTTTACCGACGAGGAGTTGCGCGAACTGGACCGCTTTGTGCGGACCAACACCGTGGATCGCTTCGGCCCCGTGCGCGCGGTCGCGCCGAAACTGGTGCTGGAGGTCGCGTTCGAGGGGCTGAACGAATCCGGCCGCCACAAATCGGGCGTCGCCATGCGCTTTCCCCGCATCAGCCGCATTCGGTGGGACAAGCCCGCAGCCGAGGCCGACCGGCTGGACACGCTGAAAAAGATGCTGCCGTGATCCTGCCGCCTGCATTTCAGGACTGGTTCGCGGATCAGGGCTGGCAGCCGCACCCGCATCAGGTCGCGCTGCTGAAGGCGCAGGGCGATACGCTGCTGATCGCGCCGACGGGGGGCGGCAAGACGCTGGCCGGGTTCCTGCCCAGCCTGGTCGAGTTGCGCGATCCGCCGGGCGGGCTGCACACGCTTTACGTCTCGCCGCTGAAGGCGCTGACGGCGGATATCGCCCGCAACCTGGCGCGGCCGGTGGCCGATCTGGGCCTGTCGGTCCGCATCGAGGACCGCACCGGCGATACCCGTCCCGCCCAACGCGCCCGCCAGCGCGTCGATCCGCCCGACATCCTGCTGACGACGCCCGAGTCGCTGGCGTTGATGCTGTCCTATGAGCAGGCACCCGCGATCTTCGGCAGCGTGCGGCGCGTCGTGCTGGACGAACTGCACGCGCTGGCCGAAAGCAAGCGCGGCGATCAGCTGATGCTGTGTCTGGCGCGGCTGCGCACGCTGGCCCCCGGTCTGACCGTCACCGGCCTGTCGGCGACGGTCGAAAACCCCGCCGCGCTGGCCGATTTCATGGGCGGTGCGGCGATCATCCATGCCGATCCCGGCCCCGAACCCGACATCGCCATGCTGCCGACCGCCGCACCCGCGCCCTGGGCCGGCGGCGGCGGGCATTACGCCATCCCCGAGGTGCTGGAACAGGTCAAGGCCGCCACCACCACGATCATCTTCATCAACACCCGCGCGCAGGCCGAACTGTTCTTTCAGGCGCTGTGGGCGGCCAATGACGACAATTTGCCCATCGGCCTGCATCACGGCAGCCTGTCACGCGAGGCGCGCCAGCGGGTCGAGGCGGCGATGGCGGCCGGACAGTTGCGCGCCGTCGTGGCGACGGGCAGTCTGGATCTGGGCATCGACTGGGGCGCGGTCGATCTGGTCATCCAGGTCGGCGCGCCGAAGAACGTGAAACGGCTGGTCCAACGGATCGGACGGGCGAACCACCGATACAACGCGCCCTCGCGCGCCCGCATCGTGCCCGCGAACCGGTTCGAGGTGATCGAATGTGTGGCCGCGTTGCAGGCGGTGCGCGAACGCGATCTGGATGGCGACCCGCGCGGCCCCGGCCCGCTGGACGTGCTGTGCCAGCATATCGGGCTGACCGCCTGCGCCGGTCCCTTCGACGCCGACGATCTGTTCCGCGAGGTGCGCGGGGCCGGCCCCTATCGCGACCTGGCGCGCGCGGATTTCGACGCCTGTCTGGATTTCGCGGCCACCGGCGGATACGCGCTGCGGGCCTATGACCGCTGGCAGCGGCTGATGCTGCGCGACGGGTTGTGGCGGCTGCGCGACCCGCGCGCGGCGCGCGACCTGCGCATGAATATCGGCACCATCGTCGAGGCCGAGATGCTGAAGGTGCGCATGCGCGGCCGCGGCGGCGCACCACTGGGCGAGGTCGAAGAGGCGTTTGCCGCCACGCTTGAGCCGGGCGATACTTTCCTGATCGGCGGGCAGACGGTGCGCTATGACAGCCTGCGCGACATGGTGGTCGAGGTGACGAAACAGCCGACGCGACAGCCCCGGATCGCGGTGTTTTCCGGGGTCAAGCTGGCGACATCGACGCAGTTGTCGCATCGGGTGCAGGCGCTGATCGGCGATCCGTCGCGGCATGGCATCCTGCCCGACAACACGCGCGACTGGCTGGCGTTGCAGGCGCGGATCAGCACGCTGCCGCGCCAGGATGTGCTGGTCAGCGAAAGCTTTCCCCATCAGGGCCGCTGGCATTTCGCGCTGTATGGCTTTGCCGGGCGGAACGCGTTGCAGACGCTTGGCCTGCTGATGACGCGGCTGATGGAAGAGGCGGGGCTTGGCCCCCTTGGGTTCCTGTCCACCGATTACGCGCTGCTGATCTGGTCGCTGGACCCGGTCGCGGACCCCGGGGCGCTGCTGAACCGCGACGGGTTGCGGGCGGGGCTGGGCGACTGGCTGGCCGGCAACGCGGTGATGAAGCGCACCTTTCGCAGCGTCGCGGTGATCGCGGGGCTGATCCAGCGCAACCTGCCGGGAAAGCGGAAATCCGGCAAGCAGGCGACGTTTTCCAGCGACATCCTGTATGACACGCTGCGCAAATACGACCCGGATCATCTGCTGCTGCGGATCACCGCGGACGAGGCGCGCCGGGGGCTTGTGGATTTCGACCGGATCGAGGACATGCTGGACCGCGCGGTGCGGCACGATCACCGGATGCTGGACCGGGTGACGCCGCTGGCCGCGCCGCTGCTGCTGGAGGTGGGCCGGGTGCCCATCGCCGGACAGGGACGCGAACGGCTGGCCGAGGCAGAGGCGGCGGCATTGATGGCAGAGGCGGGGCTGGTTTGAGTTTCCATGCGTTTCGGTTCGACGGCGAAGACCTGCACGCCCGGCCCTCGGGCGCGCTGTTCTGGCCCGCGCGGCGCTGGCTGATCGTGTCGGACCTGCATCTGGGCAAATCGGAACGCATGGCCCGGCGCGGCGGCCCGCTGCTGCCGCCCTACGAGGTCGCCGCGACGCTGGACCGGCTGGCCGACGACATCGCCGCGACCGATCCGGCCTGCGTCGTCAGCCTGGGCGACGGGTTCGACGACGATGCGGCGGCGGCCGCGCTGCCCGACGCGGTCTGCGACCGGCTGCGCGCGATGGGGCAGGGGCGCGCGTGGCTGTGGATCAGCGGCAATCACGACCCCGCGCCCGTCTGCCCGCGCCTGCCGGGCCAGACGCGGGCGGAATGGCGCGATGGGCTGGTGCTGCGGCATCAGGCGGGGGCGGGTCCGGACGTGTCGGGCCATTATCACCCCTGCATCCGGCTGGCGGGAGAACGGCGAAGATGTTTCCTGATCGGCCGCGATCACCTGATCCTGCCGGCCTTCGGCGCCTATACCGGCGGGCTGATCGCCGACGATCCGGCCCTGACGCGGCTGGTGCCGCAAGGTCTGGCCGTGGCCTGCGGCGCGAAGTCCATCGCGGTGCCGCTGCGCCGGCCGGACCGCACCGGGGCGCGACTGGCGCGCCGGCGATAGCGCGGATGGCGACGGGTCCGGCGCCATGTCGGCCGGATTTCGCAATGGCAAAAGGCCGCCAGCAGAGGCTGACGGCCGTTCGTTCACCGCTCGCAGAGGCGATCAGAAGCTGAAATTGACGCCCAGCTTGACGATGCTGTGTTCGGGCGTGCCGCGGGTCACGACCTGATCGTCGCTGCCGCCATCGAACACCACGTCGGTCTTGCCATAGTTGCGGTAATTGTATTCCCCGAACACCGAAAGACGGTCGGTAATCTTGCGTTCCACGCCGAAACCGACACTGTAGCCGGTCGCCGAATAATCCTCCGTGACCGAATCCTCGTTATACGCCAGCGTGTAGTCGAACTTGCCGCGCACGACGCCGGCGCTGCCATAGACCATCGTGTCAGGGCGCACCAGATAGCCGGACTTGAAGTTCAGGTTCAGCGAATATTTCATCGACGATTCGATGGTCGCGGTGTCCATCAGCGGCTCGCCCGGCAGCGGGAAGGGGTTCTCGACCTCGGTGCTCCACGAATCGTCGACCGAGCCGCCGTCGATGCTCAGCTCGGGGCCGAACACCAGCCGGTCGCGCTGCCAGCGATAGCCCAGGCGAACATCGGCGACGGCGCCGGACAGCTTGAGATTGTCGATGCCGATCGCGCGCGCATCGGCCGGATCGCCGGCGTAATAATCATTCTCGTCAAAGACATCCAGACCCAGTTCATCGTCGCCGCCAAAGACATAGCCCAGACCGACACCCGCATAGCCGCCGGCCCAGCCCGTATCGGCCGCAGGCGCCGCGACAACCGGCACCACCGGGGTTTCCGCGACGGGGGCGATATAGCCGCCCGCCATGGCCGAACCCGCGCCGGCGATCAGGGCGACGGTGCTGGCACAAAAACTCATCCTGGCGAACATGTTCTCAACTTCCTTGCTGACGGCGACCCTGCCGCGCCACGCGGGCGGGACTGCCGGAATCCCACTTAGACCTGCGGCGATCATAGCGGAACTGCCGCGCGGGCGAACCCCCGGACTGGCGAAGACTTTAACGACACGCGGGCCTTGAGACAGTTTTACCACAGTTGCGGGCGTCCTGCAGCACGGTCCCGCGATGGCCTATCCGCCGGCGGCGAAGCTGCGGTCCCAGACCAGCCCGTCCACATCTTCGGCGTGGACGCTGATCGGCTGGCCGTTGGGCCGATAGGCAAAGCGGAACACCGGGTCCTCGCTGACCGAGATGCCGGCCTGCATGGAAAACAGCATCTCGTCGCCCTGCCGCACCTCGAGCCGGTCGATGAAATTGGCCGGGATGTTCAGCAGCGTCACCTGATCGCGTTGCAGCCCCGAAAACATCGGGTGGCGGATCATCAGCGTGCCGATGGTCCGTCCGTCCTGTTCGCCGGTCTTCCATCGCATCTCGCCCTTCGCGGCCTCGATTGCGGCCATGTCCTTGCCGGCGGGGGCCGAACAGCCGCCCGATGCCTTGACGAACCGCCCGGCCATGATCTTGCCGCCATCCGCCTGCGTGCCGATCGCGCGCACGTCGGAATAGGCGTCCACGCGCACGCGGACCTCGAAATCCAGCGGCATCAGCGCCGCGCCGAACGCGTATTCCGCCGCGACCGGGGCCGGGTTCCGGTCGATCACCAGCATCAGGTCGCTCAACGGCGGCGCGTCCGCCGCCTGCGTCAGGCGGATCGGCACGAATGCGGCATCATGGGCGCGCACGGGCGCGTCCAGATCCAGCGCCGCGGCGTCGATTTGCGGCTCCTGCGCCAGCCCGACGACGCTGTCGCGCAGATCGTCCCAGATCTCGGACGGCTGCATCGGGTTTTCCTGCGCAAACGCCGGCGAGGCCAGCAGAAGCGCGACGGTCAGCCATGTCTTCATATCCTCATCCTCCCTTTTTCATGCGGCGATAGATCAGATCGGCGGTGTCGGACGCCGCATCCTGTTCGGCCCGCGCCACCACCTGCGCGTGCAGGGGCGATTTCGAACAGACCGGGTCGGTGGCCCGCGCATCGCCGGCCAAGGCCATCGCCTGACAGCGGCAGCCGCCGAAATCCACGGTCTTGCGGTCGCATGACCGGCAGGGTTCGGCCATCCAGCCGGTGCCGCGAAACGCGTTGAAGCTGTCCGACAGGTGCCAGATGTCGGACAGGCTGCGCTGTGCGACGTTCTCGAACCGCATCCACGGGATCGAGGCGGCGGCGTGGCAGGGCAGCACCGTGCCGTCCGGCGCGACGTTCAGCCCGGTCGATCCCCAGCCCCCCATGCAGGCCTTGGGATAGACGGCGTGATGGTCGGCTGGAACATAGTCGATGACCATGCGCCCGCGCAGGCGGATGCGGGCGTCGTTGACGATCCGGCGCGCGGCCGCCGCCTGTTCGCGAGTCGGCATCAGGGCAGTGCGGTTCAGGGTCGCCCATCCGTGGAACTGCACCGTCGCGACCTCGATCCGGCGCGCGCCAAGGCGTTCGGCCAGCCCGATCATGTCGGGCAGGCGGTCCATGTTCTGGCGATGCACGACCGCGTTGACGGTCAGCGGAAAGCCGATTTCCGTAACCCACGCCGCAAAGTCCATCTTCTTGTCCCACGATCCCTTGTGGCCGCTGATGCGGTCGGCCATGTCGGGGCGGATGCCTTGCAGGGACAGTTGCACGTGATCGACGCCGGCGCGGTCCAGTTCGTCAAGCCGGTCCCGGGTGGTGCCGATGCCCGAGGTGATGAGGTTGACGTAAAGCCCCGCCTCGCGCGCGAAGCCCACGATCTGCGCCAGATCGCGGCGCGCGCCGGGTTCCCCGCCCGAGATGTGGACCTGCAACACGCCCAGATCGGCCGCCTCGCGGAACACCCGCGCCCAGTCCTCGGCCGGCAGTTCCTGCGCGGCGCGGGTCAGATCGACCGGGTTGGAACAATAGGGGCAGGCCAGCGGGCAGCGGTGGGTGATCTCGGCCAGCATCGCCATGGGCAGGCCGATCGTGACGGGGTTGCCGTCGATGTCGCGGGGTTGGATATGGTCCTTCATGCTGGCTCCTTCAGAAACACCATGCGGCGTTCGATCAGGCCGGTCAGGAAATCGCGGACATCGCCGGCGATCAGGTCCGCAGGCGCGTCATAGCGGGCGGCAAGGTCGCGGGCGATGACGGCCATGCTGCGCGCGCCGTCCAGTTCGGACAGGATCGCCTCGCCGATCTGGTCCAGCTGGATGGCGCGTTCGGGGGCCTGCAGGACGCGGATGCCGCGCACGCGGTCGTTGTGCAGCCGCACGCCGCGCGGCAGATAGGGGATGTCGTCGGGCGCGATCAGCGGGTCCATCACGCCATCCCCTGACCGGGCTGCCAGGCGCCGGGGGGGATGTTCCCCTCGACATAGCCGTGCCACAGCGCATCCAGCTGCGCCCATAACACATCGGTCTTGAAGATCAGCGCCGCCGCCGCCGCATCCTGCTTCTCGCGCGTGTCGGCATGGGTCAGCACGTGGTTCAGGCCGAAGGCCACGTCCTCGGGCGCCTCGGTCAGGCGCTTGCGGAAATAGGCGAGGCTGGTCTCGTCGGCGAAATCGTAATGCGCCAGCAATCCCTCGATCCGCTCGGCGTGGATCTTGGGCGCGAACAGTTCCGTCAGGCTGGCCGCGACCGCGTCCAGCAGCGGCATGTCGCGCACGAAGCGCACATAGGCGTCCACGGCGAACCGCGTGGCCGGCATGATTCCCGCGCCCGAGGCCACGTAATCCGGGTCCAGCCCCACCGCGCGGGCCAGCGCCAGCCAGCGGCGCAGCCCGCCGCCCTCGGTCGCGCCGCCGTCGTGATCCTCGATCCGCTTGCGCCAGGCGCGGCGCAGATCCGGGTCCTCGACCCGCGACATGAACGCCGCGTCCTTCATCGGGATGCGCGACTGATACATCCAGCGGTTGATGACCCACGCGCGCACCTCGTCAGGGGTGCAGTGCCCGCCATGCAGGCGCGCGTGGAACGGATGCCGGTCGTGATAGCGTTCGGCCCCGATGGCGCGCAGCCGCGCCTCGAACGCGTCGCGTGACTGGGGGCCGTGGTCGGTGTCCTTCACAGCGTGATCTCCATTCCGTCGCGGGCGATCTGCCAGCCTTGCGCCGTGGCCTGGGCGGTCTGGGGGCTGGCGGGATCGGTCAGCGGGTTCGAATTGTTCAGATGCACGAAGACGCGCCGCCCGGTGTCCAGATCGGCCAGCGCCGGCATCGTGTCGGTGACGGCCATGTGACCCATGCGGCGGCCGGTCTTCCGGCCCAGACCCATGCGGATCATCTCGTCATCCGTCCACAGCGTACCGTCGAACAGCAGCGCGTCCGCCCCCGCGATGCGCGCGCGCAGCCAGTCGGGCATCGCGGCGCAGCCGGGGATATACAGCGCGCGCCGCGTCGCCGTCCGCAACTCGACGCCGACGGTGGTCTCGCCCACAAGATCGGTCTCGACCGTCTCTCCCTCCTGATACAGCGGCACCTTGCCCGGCACCGCGAACAGCGTCGCCGTCAGGCCGGGTGTCAGCGTTACGGTCCGATCCAGGGCCACGGTCCGGCGCGCCACCAGATCGGGGCGCAGCGCCGCCAGCATCGGATTGGCGGCCAGCGCGTCATGGATGGCGGCGGTCGCATAGAGATCGAAGGGCTGGCTTTCGCGCAATATCAGCAGCCCCGCCACGTGGTCGATATCGCCATTCGTGACCAGAACGCTGCGCAAGGGCATTTCGCGTGGCCCGGACGGATGCAGCGCCGGCGTCGCGGCAAGCTGCGTGCGGATGTCGGGCGAGGCGTTCAGGATCGCCCAATCCTCACCATCCGCACTGACCGCGACCGAGCTTTGGCTCAGCGACGGAATCCGGCCGGCGCGGGCGGCGTCGCAATTGGCGCATCCGCAGTTCCATTGCGGCAGACCCCCGCCGGCGGCGGCGCCCAGGATGATGATCCTCATGTCGGGTGCAGACGAAACGGCCCCGCCCGACGCGGTCGGACAGGGCCAGTCTGATATCCGTTCCGTTCGTGGATCAGAACAGGACGGGCTCGTCCTCGGCCGGTGCGTACATGTTGATTTCCATGCCGCAGGCGATTTCCTTGAGGGTCGGTTTCGTCCATGCCATGCTGTTTCCTCCTCGGGCAACATATCGGGACCGCGGAATTCGCGGCTGGATTTCATGGTAGATGACGGGCAGGATGAATCAACTCGACAAAGGTCGCAGTCACGCGATTTTGCGTTCCAAAGGCAGCAAATCGGGACAATTCGACCATGTTTCACCTGATCCTGACCGCCTGCCTTGCCGGATCGGCCGGAACATGCGCCCCCGTCCTGCTGCCCGCGGGCTATGCGGCGGATCTCGCCGGATGTGAATCCGGGGCCGGGCAGATCGCGTCCGGATGGCTGTCGCGGCATGACGATCTGGCGGGCCGCGGCACGGATTGCGTGGCCACGGACGATCTGCCGGCGCTGGAGTTGCACAAGATCGCGCCGGGCCTGTTCGTCTTTCAGGGCGATCCCGTGCAGCTTGAGGACAGCGGCGACGGGCGGATCGCGAATCTAGGCGTGGTGATCGGCGGGGCGTCCGTCGCCGTGATCGACAGCGGGGTGTCGCGCGCGCAGGGGCAGGAACTTTACGCGGCCATCCGGCGGCTGACCGACAAGCCCGTCAGCCATGTCATCCTGACCCATGCCCATCCCGACCACGTGCTCGGCACCGCCGTCTTCCAAGAGGCGGGCGCGACGGTCATCGGCCATCGCGCCCTGCCGCTGGCGCTGGAGTTGCGGGCGGGCAGTTATCTGGACAGCATGGACGCGCTGTTTCCGCCCGAACAGATGCTGGGCACCGGGATCGTCCTGCCCGACGCCACGGTGGACGATGTGCTGGAGATCGATCTGGGCGCGCGCCGGCTGACGCTGACCGCAGCGCCCACCGCCCATACCGACAGCGACCTGACGGTGTTCGACCATGCCAGCGCGACCCTGTTTTCGGGCGATCTGATCTTTCGCCTGCTGACGCCGATCCTGGACGGGTCGCTGTCGGGCTGGCTGCAATGGCTGGACACGCCCCCCGATCCCGCGCCGCGCCGGATCGTGCCCGGCCACGGACCGGTCGCGGCGACCTGGGCCGAGGCGGTGGGACCGCAGACGCGGTTCCTGAGGGCGCTTGAACACGCGACGCGGGCCCGCATCCTTGCCGGGCAGCCGATGTCGCAGGCGGTGCCGGAGATCGTCCATGCGATGCAGGACATGGCGGCGGGATGGAATGCGTTCGACGCATCGGTGGCGCGGGACGCCACCGCCGCCTACAAGGAACTTGAATGGCAATAGCCGGCGTCGGCCGACGCGAACGACAACGGCAACGACAGGGCAACAAAAGGGGAGGAAGACGTGAAGACAGCATTTCTGACCACAGCGGCCATCGCCGCGCTGACCGCCGGCATCGCGCAGGCGCAGATGGTGATCGAGCCGGGCAGCGACGACCGCATCAACTGGCAAAGCCTTGAGGATTTCAGGGCGGCTCATGGCGATCTGGACGGCCAGTCCTTCACCATTTTGGGCCCGTGGCTTGGGCCCGATCAGGAACTGTTCACCTCGATCCTGCCCTATTTCGAGGATCTGACCGGGGCCACGGCCAAGTATTCCGGGTCCGACAGTTTCGAACAGCAGATCGTCATCGACAGCGAGGCCGGCTCGCCCCCGGACATGGCGGTGTTTCCGCAGCCGGGGCTGGCCGCCGATCTGGCCCGCAAGGGGCATCTGGTCGAACTGGGCGATGAGACCGGCCAGTGGATCAGGGACAACTATGCCGCCGGGGAAAGCTGGGCGGCGCTGGCCACCTATGCCGGTCCCGACGGCGCGCAGCATGTCTATGCCTTTCCCTACAAGGCCGACGTGAAATCGCTTGTCTGGTATGTGCCGGAAAATTTCGAGGACGCGGGCTATGAGCCGCCCGAAACCTATGAGGATCTGAAGGCGCTGACCGAACGGATCGCGGCGGATGGCGAAACGCCGTGGTGCATCGGGCTGGGATCGGGCGGCGCGACCGGCTGGCCCGCGACCGATTGGGTCGAGGATCTGATGCTGCGGCTGAACACGCCTGCGGATTACGACGCCTGGACCACGAACGAGCTGAAGTTCAACGACCCCAAGGTGGTCGCCGCGATCGAGGAATTCGGCTGGTTCGCCAGAAACGACGACTTCGTGTCGGGCGGCAGCGCGGCGGTCGCCTCGACCGATTTCCGCGACAGCCCGAACGGATTGTTCGACAGCCCGCCATCCTGCTACATGCATCGCCAGGCCAGCTTCATCCCCTCATTCTTCCCCGAGGGGACCGAGATCGGGCTGGACGCGGATTTCTTCTATTTCCCCGCCCCGGCGGATGGCAGCGCGGGCCAGCCGGTGCTGGGCGGCGGCACGCTGTTTTCGGTGCTGTCGGACAATCCGGCGGCGCTGGCCTTTGTGGACTTCCTGAAGACGCCCGCCGCGCACGAGCTTTGGATGGCGCAGTCGGGGTTCCTGACCCCGCATACCGGCGTCAACACCGAAGCCTATGCCGACGAGACCCTGACGAAGATGGGCCAGATCCTGCTGGACGCGACGACGTTCCGCTTTGACGGGTCGGACCTGATGCCCGGCGCCATCGGCGCGGGCGCGTTCTGGACCGGCATGGTCGATTTCGTCGGCGGCAAATCCGCGCAGCAGGTGGCCGACCAGATCCAGCAGACCTGGGACACGATCAAGTAGCGTCCCCGTTTGCATCAGACCGCAGCGGCGCGGCCGCCCGCGCCGCGCCGCCGAAAAACCGGGAGGCAAGGGATGGAACTGTTCTGGCTGGCGACCGGCACGATCGCGTTCGGCGTCTTTGCCTGCGTGGCGTGGTTCTGGGGATCGAACATCGTGCTGGACACGATCCTGCCGCCGCGCGGGCCGCATGCCGGCGACAATATCCGCAGGGCGAACCAGATCCGGCCGTGGCTGTTTCTGGGTCCGGCGCTGCTGTTTCTGGGTCTGTATCTGGTCTATCCGGTGATCGACAGCTTCTGGCGGTCGCTGCACGATGCGGATGGCAGCCGGTTCGTCGGCGGGGCGAACTATGCCTGGCTTCTGGGCGACGGCAAGTTTCGCGAATCGATGCGCAACAACATGCTGTGGTTGCTGGTGGTGCCGGCGCTGTCCACGCTGTTCGGGCTGATCGCCGCGCAGCTGACCGACCGCATCAAATGGGGCAATATCGGCAAGTCGCTGATCTTCATGCCGATGGCGATTTCCTTTGTCGGGGCGGGGGTGATCTGGAAATTCATCTATGAATACCGCGCCGCGGGCGAAAGCCAGATCGGCCTGCTGAACTGGATCGTGACGAAGCTGGGCGGCGCGCCGCAGATCTGGCTGACGCTGATCCCGTGGAACAATTTCTTCCTGATGATCGTGCTGGTCTGGATCCAGACCGGGTTCGCCATGGTGATCCTGTCCGCCGCCCTGCGCGGCATCCCCGAGGAAACCATCGAAGCGGCCATTCTGGACGGTGCCTCGCCCCTGCAGGTCTTCATGAAGATCAAGGTGCCGCAGATCATGGGCACCATCGCCGTCGTGTGGACCACCATCACCATCGTCGTGCTGAAGGTGTTCGACATCGTGTTCGTGATGACCAACGGCCAGTGGGGCACGCAGGTTCTGGCGAACCTGATGTATGACTGGATGTTCCGCGGCAGCCCCGATTACGGCCGCGGCTCGGCCATCGCCATCGTGCTGATGATCCTGGTCACGCCGATCATGGTCTGGAACATCGTCAACGCCCGCCGCGAGGTCCGCTGATGGAGGGCATGGCCGGCCGGAAATCGTCGCTGTCATGGGCGGTGAATATCGCCGCCTTTCTGCTGGTCCTGCTGTGGACGGTGCCGACACTGGGTCTGTTCGTGTCCTCGTTCCGCGACCGCGACCAGATCGCCTCCAGCGGCTGGTGGCAGTCCTTTTCGGGGACCGAGCAGACCGGCTTCGTGCGCACCGGCACCGACGAGGACGCCACCCTGACGGACGGTCTTTACGTCATCGAGGGCAGCGTGCTGGAAGACGGGCAGACATTGATCGCCTGGGGCACGGGTGCGCGCCAGCCGGGCCAGTTCCAGCCCGGCCAGACCACGCAGATCGAGGATGGCTGGGATCTGACCGTCAACGCGGACGGCACCTATCGCCTGACATCGCCCACTCCGTTCGACATGCGGCGCGGCGAACGCATCTTTACCACCACGACGGTGCCGCCGAACTTCACCACCGCGAATTATCGCCGCGTGCTGACCGCCGAGGGGTTGGGCCGGGCCTTCATGAACACGCTGACGGTGACGATCCCGGCCACGGTGATCCCGATCCTGATCGCGGCCTTCGCGGCCTATGCCTTGGCCTGGATGGAATTTCCGGGCCGCGCGATCCTGACCGCCGCGGTCGTGGGCCTGCTGGTCGTGCCGTTGCAGGTGTCGCTGATCCCGCTGTTGCGGCTGCACAACGATCTGGGCATCGGCAAGGGCTATCTGGGCATCTGGCTGGCGCATACCGGGTTCGGCCTGCCGCTTGCGGTCTATCTGCTGCGCAACTACATGGTCGGCCTGCCGCGCGAGGTCATCGAAAGCGCGCGCGTGGATGGTGCGACCGAGTTCCAGATATTCACCCGCATCATCCTGCCGCTGTCCTTTCCGGCGCTGGCCAGTTTCGCGATCTTCCAGTTCCTGTGGGTCTGGAACGATCTGCTGGTGGCGACGGTGTTTCTGGGCAACACGCGCGAACAGCTGGTGATGACGGGCGTGCTGCGCGAACTGATGGGCTCGAAAGGCGGCGAGTGGGAAATTCTGGCGACATCGGCCTTCATCTCGATCGCGGTGCCGCTGATCGTGTTCTTTGCAATGCAGAAATATCTGGTCCGCGGCTTGCTGGCCGGATCCGTGAAAGGTGGTTGATTTGAGTCAGAAGACGGCAGACTGGTGGAAGGGGGGAATTATCTATCAGGTGTATCCGCGCAGCTTTCAGGACACGACCGGCAGGGGCATCGGCGATCTTGCCGGCATCGCGCAGCGTCTGCCCTATGTCGCCTCACTGGGCGTCGATGCGGTCTGGATCTCGCCCTTCTTCACCTCGCCGATGAAGGATTTCGGCTATGATGTCAGCGATTATCGCGGCATCGACCCGATCTTCGGCACGATGGAGGATTTCGACTGGCTGGTCGAACACGCGCACGATCTGGGGCTGAAGGTGATGATCGACCTGGTGATGTCGCACACATCGGACCAGCATCCGTGGTTCGCCGAAAGCCGGTCCAGCCGCGACAACGCCAGGGCCGACTGGTATGTCTGGGCCGATCCCAAGCCCGACGGCACGCCGCCCACCAACTGGCTGTCGATCTTCGGCGGCAGCGCGTGGCAGTGGGATGCACGGCGCGAACAGTATTACCTGCATAATTTCCTGGTCTCGCAGCCGGACCTGAACTTTCACAACGAGGACGTTCAGCAGGAATTGATGGAGGTTGCCGAATTCTGGCTGGACAAGGGCGTGGACGGGTTCCGTCTGGACACGGTCAATTTCTATTTCCACGACCGCCAGCTGCGCGACAACCCGCCGCTGCCGCCCGCTCAGCGCAAGGCCGACATCGCCCCGGCGGTCAATCCCTACAACCATCAAAGCCACCGCTATGACAAGTCGCAGCCCGAGAACCTCGCGTTCCTGGAACGGCTGGCGGGCCTGCTGCGCCGTTACGACGCCGCCGTCATCGGCGAGATCGGCGACAGCGAACGTGCGCTGGAACTGCTTGAGGAATATACCGGCGTCGCGGGACGGATGCAGATGTCGTATGTCTTCGACTTCCTGTCGGGCCAGGATCTGCCGGCCGAACGCATCGTGCAGGTGTTCGACCAGCTGCACGCGGTGGCCCCCAACAGCTGGCCGTGCTGGGCGCTGTCGAATCACGACGTGGCGCGCCATGTGACGCGCTGGAACCTGACCGATCAGGCGGCCAAGGCCTATGCGACGGTGATGATGTGCCTGCGCGGCTCGGTCTGTCTGTATCAGGGCGAAGAGCTGGGCCTGCCCGAGGCCGAACTGGAATACGAGGATCTGCGCGACCCCTATGGCATCGAATTCTGGCCCGAATACAAGGGTCGCGACGGCTGCCGCACGCCTATGGTCTGGGACATGGGCGTGAATGGCGGCTTTTCGACCAGCAAGCCGTGGCTGCCGGTGCCGCACACCCATCTGCAACGCACCGTCGTCGCGCAAGAGGCGGACGCGCAGTCGGTCCTGCATCATTACCGGTGGGCGATCGGGCTGCGGCGCAAGCACAGCGCCCTGCGTCTGGGCCGGATGACCGATATTCGTGCCGACGGGCCGGTCCTGTCGTTCACCCGCGCCGACGACTGGCAGACCCTGCAGATAAAGGCCAATCTGTCGGACCGGGAAAGCGGCGGTCTGGCGCCGTGGCAGGTCCAGATCATCGAGGGGTGACCCCCCAGGGGAAAGGCAGGGCCGATGGCCGATCTGAAACTGACCGACATCGCGAAATCCTATGGCGACGTCCAGATCCTTGGCGGTATCGACCTGACCATCGCGTCGGGCGAATTCATCGTGTTCGTCGGTCCCTCGGGCTGCGGCAAGTCCACGCTGTTGCGGATGATCGCGGGGCTGGAACGGATCACCGGCGGCACGCTGGAGATCGACGGGCAGCGGATGAACGACATCCCGCCCAGCCAGCGCGGCATCGCGATGGTGTTCCAGTCCTATGCGCTGTATCCGCACATGACGGTGCGCGACAACATGGCCTTCGCGCTGAAGATCGCAGGCCAGTCCAAGGACCAGATCCGGCAGGCCACCGACCGTGCGGCCAGCATGCTGCAACTGACCCCCTATCTGGACCGGCTGCCCAAGGCGCTGTCGGGCGGGCAGCGTCAGCGCGTGGCCATCGGCCGGGCCATCGTGCGCGACCCCAAGGTCTATCTGTTCGACGAGCCGCTGTCGAACCTGGACGCGGCCCTGCGTGTGGCCACGCGGATCGAGATCGCGCAGCTGAAGGCGTCGATGCCCGACCGCACGATGATCTATGTGACCCACGATCAGACCGAGGCGATGACGCTGGCCGACCGGATCGTGGTGCTGGCCGGCGGCGGCATCGCGCAGACCGGCGCGCCGCTGGAACTGTATGCGCGCCCGGTCAACGAATTCGTCGCGCAGTTCATCGGCAGCCCGGCGATGAACCTGCTGCCGGGCCGGGTGGCGCAGGTGGGCGAGATGACCACCGTCACCCTTGACGGCGGCGGGCGGGCGCAGGTTGCCATCCCCACCCGCGCCGGGGATGAGGGGATCGAGGTGAATGTCGGCGTTCGCCCCGAGGACATGCGCGAGACCGATGGCGAGGCGCTGTTTCAGGGCCGGGTCGATCTGACCGAAGCGTTGGGAGAGGTGACGTTGCTGTATTTCGGCACCAACCAGGATGTCGTGCCGGTCATCGCCAAGCTGCCGGGCATCCATCCGGGCCGGACCGGCAAGACCGTCCGGCTGACTGCCGACCCCGCCGCGTTGCATCTGTTCCACAAGGGAAATTCGCTGCTGTATCGCGACGGTGCGGACCTGCCGCCGTATCGGCCGCACAGCAACGCGCCCTCGGGCAGCATGGGCGGTGCGCATGGCGCGGGCGCGATCCCCTCGGGCGACGCCGCGCCCGACGACCGGATCGACGAGGGGCTGATCAAGCCAGAAGGCCCGGCACGTTAAGGCCAAGCCGACGGATGGCCGCGACGAAAGTGGCAGGTCGCGGCGCGGTCTTTCTGCTATACTCCCTGGCCGGGGGAGGAATCATGACGCAACGCAGCCACGCCGATCTGGTGGCCCGGCAATCGCAATCGAACTCGGCGACCTCGGCCCTTGCCGCATCGTGGCGGCGGTCGATGCTGAAATACGGGCTGGACCCCGGCGACAGGCGCCGGCCCGAACGGCTGACCCTGGCCGAGCTGTCGGCGCGGCGTCAGGCGATGGAGCATTTCCTGAACGTGGCCGCCCCGCAGCTGGACCAGCTTTACACCCTCGTCGGCCTGTCGGGCTGCAACGTGCTGCTGACCGATGCCGCCGGGGTGGTTCTGGATCAGCGCGTCAGCGATGCCGACGCCGCGCAGTTCCGCGACTGGGGCCTGTGGCAGGGCATGGACTGGTCCGAGGCGGCGCAGGGCACCAACGGCATCGGCACCTGCCTGGCCGAGGAGCGGCAGGTCACCATCCACCGCGACGAACATTTCCGCACCAGCAATACCGGCATGTCCTGCATGGACGCGCCGATCTGGGGGCCGGACGGGCGGCTTCTGGCGGCGCTGGATGTCAGTTCGGCCCGCGCCGACCAGACCGAACGCTATAACCGGCTGATTGCGGCGCAGGTCGCTCAGACCGCCCGCGCGATCGAGACGGTGTTCTTCCGCGCCTCGTTTCCCGATGCGCGGATCGTGGTCGCGTCCGATGACGGCGCGGGTGCCGCGATGCTGCTGGCGGTGGACAAGGACGATCTGACCATCGGCGCCACGCGCGCCGCGCGCCGCGCCCTGGGGCTGGAACGCGAAGGCGCGATCCGGCCGCGCCCGGCGGTCGATCTTCTGGGACGCAACGACGATCTGCGCGGCTTCGACAAGGCCGAACGGGCGGCGGTCGCACGCGCGCTGGCGCGGGCGGGTGGCAATGTCTCGGCGGCGGCGCGGGCATTGGGGATCGGCCGCGCGACCATGTATCGCCGCATGGCCCGTCTGGGGCTGGGCGAAAAGACCTCGCGACCGTCCCGGGGATGAGACAGTCGCGCGCCGCCTGAACGCCGGGGGGCGTTGAAACCGATCCCCATTGCGCCAAGCTGGGGTGCAGACCCCAGGACGCACAATCCTGGGGATCATCAGAGGAGGAGATCCGGAATGCCGAACGATCAGACACATGAATTCAAGGGCGTGGGCGTCATGCCCTTCGCCAAGCGCTATGACAACTTCATCGGCGGCAAATGGGTGGCGCCGAAATCGGGCAAGTATTTCATGAACACCACGCCCATCACCGGCGGCGAGATCGGAGAGATCGCGCGGTCGGAAGCCGAGGATATCGAGGCCGCGCTGGACGCCGCCCACGCCGCCAAGGACAAATGGGGCACCGCATCCCCGGCCGAGCGGTCGAATGCACTGAACCGGATCGCCGACCGGATCGAGGCCAATCTGGAACTGCTGGCCGCCGCCGAGACCTGGGACAACGGCAAGCCGATCCGCGAGACCATGGCGGCCGATCTGCCGCTGGCAGTGGATCATTTCCGCTATTTCGCCGGCGTGCTGCGCGGACAGGAAGGCGGCATCTCGCAGATCGACAACGACACCGTCGCCTATCACTTTCACGAACCTCTGGGCGTGGTCGGGCAGATCATCCCGTGGAACTTTCCGCTGCTGATGGCGACGTGGAAACTGGCCCCGGCGCTGGCTGCGGGCAACTGCGTCGTGCTGAAGCCCGCCGAACAGACGCCGGCAAGCATCATGGTGCTGGCCGACCTGATCGGCGATCTGCTGCCGCCGGGGGTGCTGAACATCGTCAACGGGTTCGGCCTTGAGGCCGGCAAGCCGCTGGCGTCGAACGCGCGCATCGCGAAGATCGCCTTTACCGGCGAGACGACGACCGGCCGGCTGATCATGCAATATGCGTCCGAAAACCTGATCCCGGTGACGCTGGAACTGGGCGGCAAGTCGCCCAATGTCTTTTTCGCCGACGTCGCGCGCGAGGATGACGACTTCTTCGACAAGGCGATCGAGGGTTTCGTGATGTTCGCGCTGAACCAGGGCGAGGTCTGCACCTGCCCGTCGCGCGCGCTGATCCACGAATCGATCTATGACAGGTTCATGGATCGCGCGCTGAAGCGGGTGAAGGACATCGTGCAGGGCGACCCGCGCGACAGCAACACCATGATCGGCGCGCAGGCCAGCAGCGAGCAGCAGGAAAAGATCCTCAGCTATTTCGACATCGGCCGCAAGGAAGGGGCCGAGGTGCTGACCGGGGGCAAGGCCGCCGATCTGGGGGGCGAGCTGTCCAGCGGCTTCTACGTCGAGCCGACGGTCCTGAAAGGCAACAACAAGATGCGCGTCTTTCAGGAAGAGATCTTCGGCCCGGTCGTGTCCGTGACCACCTTCAAGGACGATGACGAGGCGCTGGAGATCGCGAACGACACGCTTTACGGCCTTGGCGCCGGGGTCTGGTCGCGCGAGGCCAACACCTGCTATCGCTTTGGCCGCGCGATCAAGGCGGGGCGGGTCTGGACCAACTGCTATCACGCCTATCCGGCCCACGCCGCGTTCGGCGGCTACAAGCAGTCGGGCATCGGGCGCGAGAACCACAAGATGATGCTGGACCATTGTCAGCAGACCAAGAACATGCTGGTCAGCTATAGCCCCAAGAAGCTGGGCTTCTTCTGATCCACGACACCGGGGCGGCCCTTTCGGGGGCCGTCCTGTCTGCGGCAACCCGCGGCGGGGTTGCGGCGTTGGGACGCGCCGTCCTTTCCCTGCCGGAACGTCCCCATGCCCAAGGATAACCCGATCGTCGATCCCGAAGACGCCGCGACCGGCGCGGGTCTGGTCTATGTCAACGACGACATGGCCGGGATTGCCCGCGTCCGCGCCGGCACCGGTTTCAGCTATCGCGACGCGCAGGGCCGGACGATCCGCGACCGGGCCGAACGCAGGCGTCTGAACGCGCTGGCCGTGCCGCCCGCCTGGACCGAGGTCTGGATCTGTCCCGACCCGCGCGGCCACATCCAGGCGACCGGCCGCGATGCCAGGGGGCGCAAGCAATATCGC
Organism: Paracoccus stylophorae; assembly: GCF_028553765.1. Taxonomy (NCBI): domain Bacteria; kingdom Pseudomonadati; phylum Pseudomonadota; class Alphaproteobacteria; order Rhodobacterales; family Paracoccaceae; genus Paracoccus; species Paracoccus stylophorae. Next base: position 576,860 of record NZ_CP067134.1, read on the forward strand.
TATCACCCCGATTTCCGCGAGGTCCGGGACAGTGCGAAATACGATCACATGCTGGATTTCGCCGCGGCCCTGCCCAGAATCCGCGCCCGGGTCGATCGGGACATGGGCCTGCGCGGGCTGCCCGCCGAAAAGGTTCTGGCGACCATCGTGTGGCTGCTGGAAAACACCATGATCCGGGTCGGCAACAGCGATTATGCGCGCGAAAACAAGTCCCACGGGTTGACGACTCTGCGCGGCCGCCATGTCAGCCTGAAGGGCAGCGAGGTGCGGTTCCGCTTCAAGGGCAAGGGCGGCAAGGAATGGGATCTGGATATCCGCAACCGCCGGGTGGCAAGGATCGTCCGCGCCGTGCAGGACATTCCCGGCCAGCATCTGTTCCAGTATCTGGACGATGACGGAGAACGGCGGCAGGTCACTTCGACCGAGGTGAACGATTATCTGCGCAGGGTGTCGGCGCGCGACGTGACGGCAAAGGATTTCCGCACCTGGACCGGCACGGTGCTGGCCGCGCTGGCGCTGGCCGAATACGAACGCGCCGACAGTCAGGCCGCCGCCAAGGCCAATATCCGCGAGGCGATCGAGAATGTCGCCGCGCATCTGGGCAACACGCCCGCCATCTGCCGCAAATGCTATGTCCATCCGCAGATCATCGACGCCTATCTGTCGGGCGACCTGAAGCTGGAATTGCAGGGGCAGATCGCGGACAATCTGAAAAAGCCGGGCCTGCGCCCCGAGGAAAGGCAGGTTCTGCGGTTCCTGAAACGGAGGTTGAAGACATGAGTCGCGTGACAGCCACGCCCGAGGCGCTGCAACTGATCGACGAAATCGTGGCCGATCACGGCCCGGTCCTGTTCCACCAGTCCGGCGGATGCTGCGACGGGTCCAGCCCGATGTGCTATCCCCAGAACGACTTCAAGATCGGCGACCGTGACGTCAAGCTGGGCGAGATCGGCGGCGCGCCGTTCTATATCTCGGCCAGCCAGTACGAGACGTGGAAACACACCGATCTGATCATCGACGTCGTGCCCGGCCGGGGCGGGATGTTCAGCCTGGATAACGGGCGCGAGAAACGGTTCCTGACCCGGTCGGACATCTGCTCGGCCTGAGGGGCGCCCGCGCGATTGTGATGCGCGGGGTCTTGCCCTATAAGCGGCGCGTCGCAGCAGGGGTTTTGTCATGGCATACAGCATCTTCATCGACGGCGAGGCGGGGACGACGGGACTGCAGATCCGCGAACGTCTTGCCGCGCGCGACGATATCGACCTGATCCAGATCGACCCCGCGCGGCGCAAGGATGCCGATGCCCGCCGCGAGGCGTTCCAAAGCGCCGATATCGCCATCCTGTGCCTGCCCGACGATGCCGCGCGCGAGGCGGTGGACCTGGCCGCCGATCTGGATGTGCGGCTGATCGACGCCTCGACCGCGCACCGGGTCGACGATGACTGGGTCTATGGTTTCCCCGAACTGTCCGACCAGATCCGCGACGAGATCCGCGGCGCGCGTCTGGTCAGCAACCCCGGCTGCTATTCCACCGGCTCGATCGCCATCATCGCGCCGCTGATCGCCGCCGGCCTGATCGACGAGGATGCGGCGCTGTCGATCAACGCGGTCAGCGGCTTTACCGGCGGCGGCAAGGCCCTGGTCGCAGAATACGAGGATGGCGGCGCGCCCGCGCATTTCGTCTATGGGTTGAACCAGCGCCACAAGCACATTCCGGAAATCATGGCCCATGCGGGGCTGCTGATCCAGCCGGTCTTTGCCCCCTCGGTCGGCAATTTCGCCCAGGGCATGGCGGTGCAGGTGCCGCTGCATCTGGATGACGACCGGACCGTGAAGGCGCTGTTCGAGGCGCTGTCGGATCATTACACCGGCCAGCATTTCGTGCGCGTCGTGCCCGCCGATCAGATCGGCGCGCGCGTCGTGCCGACCGCGCTGAACGGAACGAACCTGATGCAGATCAGCGTGCATGGCGACGACGATAACGGCTGCTGCACGGTCGTGGCGGTGCTGGACAATCTGGGCAAGGGCGCGTCGGGCGCGGCGGTCCAGAACCTCAACATCATGCTGGACATGGACGAGACCGAGGGTCTGTGACGGCCGGTCCGGCTGGCCGCGTCAACTTTGCCGACAGGAACACGCGGGCGCGGGGGCGGCGTTCAGTCCCCCGCGCCGGTCGTGCGGCAGGGCCGAAGCCGGCCTATTCGGCGGCCTCGGCGTAATCCTGCAATGGCGGGCAGGTGCAGACCAAGTTGCGGTCGCCAAAGACGTTGTCCACGCGCCCGACCGGCGGCCAGTACTTGTCCACCCGGAACGATCCTGCCGGGAAACACCCCTGCTCGCGCGTATAGGGGCGATTCCACTCCGCGATCAGATCCTCGACCGTGTGGGGCGCGCGGCGCAGCGGGCTGTCCTCGGCGGCGATGCGGGCTTCGGCGACATCGGTGATCTCGTCCCGGATCGACAGCATGGCGGACACGAACCGGTCGATCTCGGCCTTGGTCTCGCTTTCCGTCGGCTCGACCATCAGCGTGCCCGAGACGGGCCAACTCATCGTGGGCGCGTGAAAGCCGTTGTCGATCAGGCGCTTGGCGATGTCGTCCACGGTCACGCCATGTTCGGCAAAGGGCCGCGTATCAAGGATGCATTCATGCGCCACCCGTCCGCGATTGCCCATGAACAGGACCGGATAGGCCCTCGACAGGCGCGAGGCGATATAGTTCGCGTTCAGGATCGCGACGCGGGTGGCCTGGGTCAGCCCGTCGCCGCCCATCATCAGGCAATAGGCCCATGAAATCAGCAGGATCGACGCGCTGCCATAGGGCGCGGCGCTGACCGCGCCGCTGGCGTCCTCGCGCGGATCGCCCGGAAGGAACGGCGCCAGATGCGCCTTGACGCCGATCGGCCCCATGCCCGGGCCGCCGCCGCCATGGGGGATCGCGAAGGTCTTGTGCAGGTTCAGGTGGCTGACATCGCCGCCGATCTCGGCCGGTTTGACCAGCCCGACCAGCGCGTTCATGTTCGCGCCGTCGATATAGACCTGGCCGCCATGTTCATGCGTGATCCGGCAGACATCGCGCACCGTGTCCTCGAACACGCCATGGGTGCTGGGATAGGTGATCATCACCGCCGCCAGCCGGTCGCCGGCCCTGGCCGCCTTGTCGGTGAAATCCTCGACATCGATATCGCCGTTCGGCGCCGATTTGACCACCACCACCTTCATCCCGCACATCTGCGCGCTGGCGGGGTTGGTGCCATGCGCCGACATCGGGATCAGGCAGATATCGCGCTGATCGTCGCCATTGGCCCGGTGATAGGCCTGAATGGTCAGCAGGCCGGCATATTCGCCCTGCGCGCCGCTGTTGGGCTGCATCGAGAACGCGTCATAGCCGGTAATCTCGCACAGCTTGTCGTCCAGATCGGCGATGGCCTCGGCATATCCGGCCGCCTGATGGCGCGGCGCAAAGGGATGCAGCGCGCCGAATTCCGGCCATGTGATCGGCATCATCTCGGCCGCGGCGTTCAGCTTCATCGTGCAGGACCCAAGCGGGATCATCGCCCGGTCCAGCGCCAGATCGCGATCCGACAGCCGCCGCATATAACGCATCATCTCGGACTCGGCCCGGTTCATGTGAAAGACCGGGTGGGTCAGGTAGTCGCTGTCGCGCAGAAGATCGTCGGGAATGGCGGGCGATCCGGCCGGCGCGGCGGACTGGTCGATCCCGAACGCATCCAGAAGGCGGGCGATCACGTCCGCATCGGTGGTTTCATCGACGCTGATCCCGACCCGGTCGCGGCCGACGCGGCGCAGGTTGATCCCGCGCTGTTCGGCCGCAGCCAGAATCCCCGCCTGACCGACTCCCACCCGGACGGTGATCGTGTCAAAGAAGGAATCCGGCGCGACCTCGGCCCCCGCCTGTCGCAGCGCATCGGCGATGGTGACGGCGTGCAGATGCACCCGCTGCGCGATGGCGCGCAGCCCGACCGGGCCGTGGAACACCGCATAGAAGGACGCCATGACAGCCAGCAGGGCCTGCGCTGTGCAGACATTGCTGGTGGCCTTTTCGCGGCGGATATGCTGTTCGCGCGTCTGCAACGCAAGCCGATAGGCCGGATTGCCCTTGGCATCGACGCTGACGCCGACGATGCGGCCGGGCATGGCGCGTTTCAGATCGTCGCGGCACGAGATGAAGGCGGCGTGCGGGCCGCCATATCCCATCGGCACGCCGAAGCGTTGCGCCGATCCCACGGCGATGTCGGCGCCCATCGCCCCCGGCTCTTTCAGCACGCACAGCGCCAGCAGATCGGTGGCGACGATGGCCAGCGCCCGTGCCTCGTGCAGCGCCGCGATCTCGGCGGTCAGATCGCGGATATGGCCATAGGTGCCGGGATATTGCATGATCGCGCCGAAAACCTCATCGGCCTTCAGATCGTCGACCGAGCCCTTGACGATGCGAATACCCAAGGGCGCGGCCCGCGTCTCGATCACCGCGATGGTCTGGGGATGCAGATCGTGGGCGACGAAGAACGCCTCGGCCTTGGATTTCGCCTGCCGGTGCGCCATCGCCATCGCCTCGGCCGCGGCCGTCGCCTCGTCCAGCAGGCTGGCATTCGCGATCGGCAGCCCGGTCAGATCGGCGACCATGGTCTGGAAATTCAGCAACGCCTCCAGCCGGCCCTGCGCGATCTCGGGCTGATAGGGGGTATAGGCCGTGTACCAGGCCGGGTTCTCAAGGATGTTGCGCTGGATCGCGGGCGGCGTGAAGGTGCCGTAATATCCCTGTCCGATCAGGCTGGTCATCACCGTGTTCTTGCGCGCCACCTGTTCCATCCGCGCCAGCAGCGCCGCTTCGGACAGCGCCGGCCAGTCCAGCGGCGTGTCCTGACGCAGCGTCTTGGGCACGGTCTGGTCGATCAGCGCGTCAAGACTGTCGGCGCCGACGACCTTCAGCATCTCCGCCATCTCGGCGGGCGAGGGGCCGATATGGCGGCGGTTGGCGAAATCGTCGGGGTTGTAACCGGTCGGGTTCCAGCGGGTCATGCGCGCCTTCTTTCGTTATCCTCGGCCCTGCCGGTCATGGCACAGCACGTTCACAAGATTGTCTTTTCGGGTCGCGCAGAACGATCCGCCGCACGCCCCACGGTCAGGGGTCCATGCACGACTGCATCGCCCACCCGCGCCGTCACCGCCTCAAGATCGTCCACTTCGACCGAGATGGCCGGCACATCGGGAACGACGCGAAGGACCGTCATGCTCGCACTCTTTCCAAATACCTCGCGGGGGTCCGGGGGCGCGAAGCCCCCGGCCATCGCCGGGCCGGCAGGCCCGGCAGAAGGATCGCTCAGCCGATCTGGTTCTTGTAGGCCGCTTCGTCCATGAAACCGTCCATCGCGCCGGGGTCGGACGGTTTGAGGCGAAAGAACCATGCCGCCATCGGATCGTCGTTCACGCCGCCGGGCGCGTCCGCCAGATCGCTGTTGACCGCCGTGACCACCCCCGCGACCGGCGCGGTGATGTCCGACGCTGCCTTGACCGATTCGATCACCACGATCTCTTCGCCGGCCTCGACCTCGCGACCCTCCTCGGGCAGTTCTATGAACACCACATCGCCCAGCTGTTCGCTGGCATGTGCGGTGATGCCCACGACGATCTCGTCGCCCTCGGCCTTCAGCCATTCATGGTCTTCGGTGTATTTCAGCATGGATGTCCTCAGCGATTATAGGAAGGCTTGATGAAGGGCAGGGCGGTGACGGTCACCGGCACCCGCTTGCCGCGCAACTCGGCGTGAACCGTCTGGCCCTCGGTCAGGCTGGCGGGCAAAAGCGCCATCGCGACGGGTCCGCCCACCGACGGCCCGAACCCGCCCGAGGTGACGCGGCCCACGGCGCTGCCGCCGCTGGCTTGGGTAAAGATCTCGACGCCTTCGCGGATCGGGGCGCGGCCTTCGGGGCGCAAGCCGCGGCGTTTGACGGCGGGACCGTCGGCCAGTTCCTGCAACACCCGGTCCGCGCCCGGAAACCCGCCCGCGCGCGCCCCGCCCGGCCGGCGCAGCTTGGGGATCGACCAGCCAAGACCCGCCTGCGCCGGCGTCACGCCGTCATCCATGTCATGGCCGTAAAGCGGCAACCCCGCCTCAAGCCGCAGGCTGTCGCGCGCGCCCAGACCGATCGGCGCGACCGCCTCATCGCGCAGCAGATCCTCGGCGAAAACGACAAGACGGTCATCGGGAACCGAGATTTCAAACCCGTCCTCGCCGGTATAGCCTGAACGCGAGATCCAGTATTCGACACCGTCCCGCTTGAAAATCGCCGAATCCATGAACCGCATGTCGCCGACCCCCGGCACGAGCCGTTCCAGCACGCCCGCGGCCTTGGGGCCTTGCAGCGCCAGCAGGCCGCGATCCTGCACAAGCGTCGTCTGCACCGCGCTCAGCGATTGCAGATGTTCAAGGTCCTGCGCGGTGCAGCCGGCATTGACGACCAGAAGAAAATGATCGCCGCGATTGGCAAACATCAGATCGTCCAGGATGCCGCCCTGCGGATTGGTGAACAGGCCGTAACGCTGCCGCCCTTCTTCCAGTCCGGCGACATCGGCCGGGATCAGGGTTTCCAGCGCCAGCGCCGCCGCCTGCATGTCGCCGTCGCGCGGCCGGACGATGATCTGCCCCATATGGCCGACATCGAACAGCCCGGCCTGGCTGCGGGTGTGCAGATGTTCGGCCATCACGCCCATTGGATACTGGACAGGCATTTCCCAGCCTGCAAAGGGCACCATGCGCGCGCCCCGGGAAACATGCACATCGTAAAGCGCGGTCCGGCGCAAATCCTGGGCCATGGGGCCTCCCTTGATGTGCCGGACATCCGGCATCGGTTTGCAGGCCGCAGCCCGCGTGACGATGCCCCCTCTGTCCTTGCCCGATGGGGCGCCTGAGATCGTTATCCCTTCGGCGGACCGGTAGGCGGTCACTCTCCAGAGTCTTGCCGGAAAACGGTCTTTTTGCCTGAGAGTTTACCGGGGCGGTTGCTCCGTCGGCACCGGCGACTGGCCAGCTTCTCCCGAATTCCTGCCATCACAGCTAGCCGCAGCGACGAAACAAGGCAAGGCTTTTGTCGCAGACGGACGGTCCGCGCCGCAGGCATCGTTCGCGGCTTGGGAACGGCAGCCGGCGCGGGCACCGGCGGTCAGCGGCGCGGAAAAACGAACACCCGGTCGCGCCGCAGCATCAGCCACATGGGCGTCCCCGCAGGCGGCAGAAACACGCCCGGCACCGTGGCGTTCAGGGCGATCCCGCCCTCGTCCGTGGTAAATTCGATCAGCGATTCGCGGCCCAGATAGCGGGCGCGGCTGACCCGGGCCAGCGCGGCACTGCCGTTTTCCGGGGTCGGGGCGGGGCCCTGACCGCCACGGTCGAAATCGATCTTCAGATGCTGCGGCCGGATGACGATCTCGACCTCGGTGCCGTCGGGGACGCCCGGCGTCAGGAAATCGCCGAACGGCGTCGCCGTCAGCGCGCCCTTGACCCGCCCGGTCAGCACGTTGATATCGCTGAAAAATGCTGCCGCCTGCCGGTCGACAGGGGCGTTATACAGGTTATAGGGGGCGCCTTGCTGCATGATCCGCCCCTCGCGCATCAGCAGGATCTGGTCGGCCATCCGCATCGCCTCGTCGGGTTCGTGCGTGACCAGCAGGACGGCGGTGCCTTCCTCCTTCAGCAGCGACAGCGTCTCGTCGCGGATGCCGTCGCGCAGCCGTTCGTCCAGCCCGCTGAACGGCTCGTCCATCAGCAGGACACGCGGCTGCGGTGCCAGCGCGCGGGCCAGCGCGACGCGCTGCTGTTCGCCGCCCGACAATTCGTGCGGATAGCTGTCGAGATGCTCGGTCATGTGCACGCGTTCCAGCAATTCGCAGACCCGGCCGCGATTGGACTGGAAGTTGCCTTTCAGGCCGAAGGCGACGTTTTCGCTGACCGGAAGATGCGGAAACAGCGCGAAGTCCTGAAACATCAGACCGATCGCGCGACGTTCGGGCGGGACGCGGAAGACGGTGTCGCAGACCAGCCTGCCATCGACGAAGATGCTGCCGCTGTCCTGGATGTCGACCCCGGCGATGATCCGCAGCGTCGTGGACTTGCCGCAGCCCGACGGGCCAAGCAGGCAGGCGACCTGTCCGGCACTGACGCTGAACGACACATCCTCGACGACGGACCGGCCGTCGAAGCTGCGTGTCAGGTTCTGGACCTCAAGTCGGGGCGGGCTTGTCACGGCTTGGCCGATTCTTTCACTTGGGTTTCGCCTGCCCTAGCAGCGCCCCGCGCCGCCATCAACCGCCTCGGCCCGCCGCCAGCCGTGTTCAGGGGCAAGATCGGGCAGCCGCACCGCCCAGACCGCGCCGCCGCCCGCCGGCTGATCGTGTCGCCGATCAGGCGTCAATCCGGCCAGCGCGCACCAGATCATCGTGCCGATGCCGCCATGTCCCACCAGCAGCAGATCGCCCCGATCCTGCGCGGCCAAATGGCGGCGCAGCGCGGCCATACCGCGCGCGGCGACATCGCTCGCCCGCTCCCACCCCTCGATGCTGAGATCGGGATGGGCGAAAAACGCATCGGCCAGCGCCTCGTGTCGGTCATGGGGGACATAGCCGGTGGCGCTGCGGTCGATTTCGTTCAGCTGCCAGTCCGCCTGCGGCTGAAGGTTGATCGCGGCGCCAAGGATCGCGGCCGTTTGCCGGGCCTTGGTCTCGCCGCTGCTGACGATGCGCGTGGTCCGCGCCAGCCAGGGTGCCGCGGCCACGGCCTGCATGCGCGCCCGGCCCTGATCCGACAGCGACCAGTCCGGCACAGGCACATCCGGCTGGATCCGCACCTGCGGATGGCTGAGATAGCGCAGCACGGCCATCAGATCGTGACGTTCAGCGCCCCTCCGTCCAGCAGGATGTTCTGGCCGACGATGAACTTGGCATGTTCGCTGCACAGAAAGGCGCAGGTCGCGCCGAAATCCTCGGGCTGGCCATAGGTTCCGGTGGGAATGCCCGACTGACGCTGGCGGCGCGCCTCCTCCATGCCGATTCCCTGCTGCTGCGACACCGCCTTGTCCAAGCTGTCGGCGCGGTCGGTCGCGTGGATGCCGGGCAGGATGTTGTTCACGCAGACCCCGTCCCCCGCGACCTGCCGCGCCATGCCGGCGACGAAACCCGTCAGCCCGGCGCGCGCGGTGTTCGACAGCCCCAGCACCGCGATGGGCGAGCGCACCGACTGCGAGGTGATGTTCACGACCCGGCCCCAGCCACGGTCCATCATCCCGGGCACCAGCGCCTGCATCAGCGCGATGGCCGACAGCATGTTCGCGTCGATGGCCCGAATGAAATCGTCGCGGTTCCAGTCGGTCCAGGTGCCGGGCGGCGGGCCGCCGGCATTGGTGACCAGGATATCGGCCTGATCGACCTGCGCCAGCACCTTGGCCCGGCCTTCGTCGGTGGTGATATCGGCTGCGACAGGGGTCACGCGGACGCCGTGACGGTCGGCGATCTGCTGTGCCGTCTGCGCGATCTCGGACTCGGTCCGGCTGTTGATGACCAGATCGACGCCCGCCGCGGCCAGCGCCTCGGCACAGCCGCGCCCCAGCCCTTTCGATGCCGCGCAGACCAGACCTCGCCTGCCCCTGATACCCAGATCCATCCCGTGCTCTCCTGTGTTGCAGATGCAAGGAACCGCTTGTGTCCGGCAATGTCAAACCCGGCGGTGCCGTCTGCCGCGCCGGACGTTCCCCGGCAGGTGCCTCAGCGCCGGATTGCAGCGGTGGCTGCGTCGCGGATCGCGCGGATGTTGTCGCCATAGATCTGCGGCTGGTCGACCGAGCCGCCCTTGAAGACCGCAGATCCCGCAACCAGAACGTCCGCGCCGGCCTGTGCGACGATGGGTGCCGTTGCCGGGTCGATCCCGCCATCGACCTGAACAAGAATCGGCCGGTCGCCGATCATGCCGCGCAGCCGCGCGATCTTGTCCACCTGTCCGTGGATGAATTTCTGGCCGCCAAAGCCGGGATTGACCGTCATGACCAGAACCATGTCGCACAGATCCAGCAGGTATTCGACAGCCTCGGGCGGAGTGCCGGGGTTCATCGCGATGCCCGCCTTGGCGCCCGCGGCACGGATCGCCTGCAAGGTGCGATGCGGGTGCGGACCGGCCTCGACATGGGCGGTGATCATGTCGGCCCCGGCGCGCGCATAGGCTTCGATATGCGGATCGACCGGGGCGATCATCAGATGCACGTCCATGAAGGTGGAGACATGCGGCCTGAACGCCTGCACGGCGGGGGGGCCGAAGGTCAGGTTCGGCACGAAATGCCCGTCCATCACGTCGACATGGACCCAGTCCGCCCCCTGGTCCTGAATGGCGCGGATCTCGGCGCCGAAATTGGCGAAATCGGCGGACAGGATCGACGGGGCGATCCTGATCTTGCGGTCGTCTGTCATGGCGTGATCCCCGAAGCGCGGTTCTGTGTCTGCTGCCCGGATCGCGGCCCGGCGTCAAGTCCGGCCTGCCGAACGCGCCACAGCTGACGGTCCCGTTCCGCAACGCTGCCAACCTATGGCGCGATGCCATGCAGCGCCTCATGTCGGATCGCGGAGTGCATCGACATCGGCCACGGACGCCGCGCTGCCGCCCTGAAAGATCAGCTGCACGCCGGCATCCTCGGCTTCGGCCCCGACGATCCTGGCATAGGCGCCGACCGTGTCTTGCCGGATGACATCGCCATTGCGCAGGCTTTCGACGACAAAAGAATACCGTCCATCGGGCAGCTTGTCGCCGGCGGCGTCCCGGCCATACCAGTCGATCTGGCCGATGCCCGGACCGATCTCTTCGCGCGAAACCTCTTGTCCGGTTTCGGACAGGGTGATCAGGGTGACGCTGTCTGCCGCGGGATCGGGCTTCACGTCCAGCGTGAGCGGCCGGTCGCCGAACCACACAGGCTGCGTCGTGCGCGCCTCCTTGCCGATCCAGTCGGCGAACTGGCCCAGCTGCGTGCCGCCCAGCTGCGCGATCATGCGGTTCAGCAGCTTGTTGGTCTGCGCCTGCTGTTCGACGCCCGAAAATGTCGCCAACTGCACGGCAAACTCGGTCCCTTCCATGGGATTCAGCGGGTCCTGATTCTGCAGCTGTGCGGTCAGCATCTTCAGGAATGTGTCGAAATCGGCCCCCGTCGCCGATCCGCCGCCTGTTGCGACCGATAAGCCGGCGGATGCGGTCGCCGAGCCGTCCAGAGCACTGATCATTTCTTCCTTCCCTACAATCTGATGTCGATGCGAAGCGTCCCTGCGGCCGCCACCGAGATTGCCGCGACCGAGCCGGGCGATGCGGGCCCCAGGATAGTCGTCGCGTGATGCGTGTCTTGCCGATCCCGACCGGCCCGATCCGGATGCCCCTCGGGGTTCGAGCGTTCATCGCGGAAATCCAGTTCCGCGCCGGCCAGCCCGGCCTCTGCAAGATGTTGCATCAGCAGCCCAGCGTGACGGCGGACCAGATCCATCACCTCGGGACGTTCGATCCAGACGGTGACATGCGGCGCACGATCGGCGGCGGTGACGACCAGACGCACGCGACCCAACTCTTCGGGCGACAGCGCGATTTCCAGCCGGTCGCCGCCCAACGTCACCACCGCGTCCGCCACCTGCCGGATCACCGCCTGCGCCGCGACAGGTCGCCATTCGGCAAGCGCGGGGTTGGGTCTTGCGGTTTCTGCCGCAACAAGCGGGGCGACCGGGGCGCGACCTGCGTCGAGGGATTCGGGCAGTATCGAAGTGCGCGACGCTCTGTCGTCGCCAAGCAGGGGATCGCGCCCTGTCAACGCGGTGGGTTCCGGTTTCGTGAGGCGTACCCCGGGTGGTTCGTCCGTTTCAGAATCCACGTCGGCGCAGTCGATGGCACTAAATAAACCTGTTCTTTCGCTCTCATCGGTAGCATTGGGCAAAGACGCGTCTGACAGGACGTCAGCTTCCGTCACCGGCGCGCGAATCGGCGGCGCGTCGTCGCGCCTTGCGCCGATGCTGCCGCTGACGCCAGACCAGGTTTCCAGAATGCCCGCCAGAATTGTCGGTGCGGCGTCCGATGTCGCGGGGGGAATCGCCTCTTCGTCCGCCTCCGTCGCCTGCGGAAGCGGCAGTTCCATCACTGTCTGATCCTGTTGCCCGTCGTCGCGCGAAGCCGTCCGGTCCTCGGTCGCAACCGCACCCTCATGCGGCACATCCACTGCGAAAGTTCCGCCTTCGCCTGACGGAGCAGCAGAAGCGTCGGGTCGCACCGGCACGGTCGTGCAGACGGCCTCTCCCATCTTGCGTGGAATTTCGGATGCAATCATGTTCGCTTGCCCATCGGATATGGCGAAGATTTACCGCATAATCCTTACTTATTATTTACCGGCAACCTGTAAGTCATGAAAACACGATGGAACCGGAGATTGCCGATGCAGATCACCCTGCCGCCGACGCCGTCGGCACACCAGGATCACGCCGCAAACCCTGTCGAAGGTCTGGAACAGGCGTTTCTTGAGGAAATGTTGAAATATTGCGGCCCGCGCGCAGCCAGTGACGGATTTTCCGGCGGTGTGGGCGAGGATCAGTTCGGCAGTTTCCTGACGCGTGAATACGCCCGGATCATGGCGCGGCATCTGGATCTGGGATTCGCGACTCTTGCGCAGAAGGTGGTGCAATGAACAGATCGCTGATCCGCGACCTGGCCCAGATCCGGTCCGCCTTGATTCTCGCCGATCCAGACAAGGCGTTACGCTGCTTGGAAAAATTCGTGCTTTCCGTTCAAGCTGACGGAATTTCTGCCGCCGATCGGACGCGGTTGGAGGCTGAACTGGCCGAATTGCGCGTGCTTGCCGATGCGTCCTTGCGGGGCGCAAGACAGGCTTTCGAAGAGGTGCAGGCCATCATGCAGGCGGCGCGCACGCTGCAAACATATGATCGCGCCGGGCGTCGCCATGCATCCTCGACGGCGGCAAATTCACCCCGCAGGTTTTGACTAAAATGCCCGGTGTTACGTGTTTGTGCAGCATTGCGGAATTCACTATTCCTAAATCACCGAGCTTTAGAAAAGCGGTTGCACGAAGAAACGTGCAGGGAACATCCCGACAGGTCAGAAGGCCGATCTCACCACATCAAAGGTGCAAAGCGCCGCAATAACGGAGGACAACATGTCCAGCATTCTGACCAATAACGGGGCGATCGTCGCCCTGCAGACCCTGAAATCGGTCAATTCCAGCCTCACCAAGGCCCAGTCCGAGATCTCGACGGGAAAATCCGTCGCCAACGCCCAGGACAATGCGGCGATCTGGGCCATCTCGAAGGTGATGGAGACCGACGAATCGGCCTTCAAGACCATTCAAAGCGGACTGAACGTCGCCGAGGCGACGGTCGCGACCGCACGGGTCGGCGCCGAACAGGTGACCAAGCTGCTGAACGAGATGAAGACCCTGGCCCTGAACGCCGGGACCGACGGTTTCGACTATGACAAGGTCCAGACCGACATCACCGCGAAGATGTCGCAGATCACCTCGATCGTGGCGGGCACGCAGATGAACGGCGTGAACCTGCTCAGCACCAACGGCATCGACGGCGGCGCGACCTTCACCGTCGTCGGATCGCTGAACCGCGAAGTGGGCACGGCCGTGACCACATCGAACAACATTCAGGTTGCGTCTGTCGATTTCGAGGCAGGCATCGTCGGCGGCACGCTGACCGCGATCACGGACCGCGCAAGCGCGGATACCGCCGTGCATGATCTGGAGGCGCTGATCGAACTGGCCGTCAACGGTTCGGCGGCGTTGGGTTCGGCGGGCAAGCGGATCTCGGATCAGTCGGATTTCGTCGGCAAGCTGGCGGATTCGCTGAAATCTGGGATTGGTGCGCTGGTGGATGCCAACATGGAAGAGGCGTCCGCCCGGCTGCAAGCCCTGCAGACGCAGCAGCAACTGGGCATCCAGTCGCTGTCGATCGCCAACCAGGCGCCGTCCTCGATTATGGCGCTGTTCCGCTGATGATCCGGCGGGGCGTCGCAGGGCGCCCCGCCTTCCTCAAGCCAACTTGAAGCGGGAACGATCACATTGAACGCAATAACGTCTTTGTCTGAACACGGTTACGGGGCCAGCGCGGTGCGCACCGCGCAGGACGCCGAATACGACATCTTCTCTCGCGTCACCCGGATGTTGCGGCAGTCCGACAGAACGGGTCAAAGCGCCCAGTCCATTCAGGCGATCCACAAGAACAACGAACTGTGGACGATCCTGGCCGCGGATCTTGCCGACCCCGGAAACATGCTGCCCAACGAGACAAAGGCAGGGCTTTTGTCGCTGGCCGGGTTCGTTTTGCGCCAGGGTCATGCAATCCTGTCCGGGAAAGGGACCACGGACATGCTGGTGGACATCAACCTGTCGATCATGAAGGGGCTGCGCAGCGAGGGTGCGGCATGAGCGGTCTTGTTCTCAAGCTGGCCCCGAACGAGCGGATCCTGATCAACGGCGCCGTGATAGAGAACGGAGAGCGTCGAACCAGAATCTCGATCAAGACGCCCAACGTCAAGGTTCTGCGACTGAAGGATGCAGTCCATCCGGACGCGGCCACAACGCCGGTGGCGCGTGCGTGCTATATCGCGCAACTCATCCTGTCAGGCGACGCCGATCCGGCGCAGGGCGAACGACAGCTTCTGACGGCCATCGAACAGCTGAGCCAGGTGTTCGATGATCGCGACAGCCGGAACATTCTGGCAGATGCCACCCGGCTGGCGCTCGCAGGGGCAACCTATCCGGCGATGCGCCGCCTGCACGAGCTTCTGCCGCGCGAGGCGCGGCTGTTCGCTGCGCGCAGGCAATGAGGCTCAGATGACAGGCGCGATCAGTTTTGGCGCAGCGGGGGTTGCGGGCTGGCAGATCCTGAAACGCAGCGAGCAGCGGCAGATGGCCATCGTGGCCCAGGACGTGTCGATCCGGCGCGACACGGACCATTTTCGCGAGAAGCTGCCGGCGATCCGATCTGGCGCCGACCTTGTTCAGGATTATCGGACGCTGCGCGTGGCCTTGGGTGCATTCGGTCTGGAGGATGATCTTTCAAGCAAGGCGTTCATCCGCAAGGTGCTGGAAGCCGACACGACCGATCCCCGGTCACTGGTCAACAGGCTCAGCGACAAAAGATATCTGCGACTGGCCGAAGCTTTCGGGTACGGAACTGGTCCGACGGGTCAGGGCGATCTGACGGACCGGATCGCGGTCGCCTATATGCAGAAGGAATTCGAACGTCGCGTCGGCGAGGGGAGTGAGAACCTGCGCCTTGCGCTTAACGCGCGCCGGGAATTGTCGCAGTTTCGCGACCGCGAATCGACGGACAAGACGTTGTGGTACGAGGTGATGGGAAACCCGCCCCTTCGCAAGGTTTTTGAGGGGGCGTTCGGCTTCGGCACCTCTTATGGAAAGCTGCCCATCGACCGACAGCTGGACGAATTCACCGAGGCATCTGAACGGCTTTTGGGCAGCGCGTCGTTCAAGGCGATCGGAAGCGGTGAGCGCGTCGACAAGCTGATCCGAACCTTTCTGGCGCGTGAGCAGATGAAATCGTCTGAGGTGCAGAATCGCTATAGCTCGGCGTTGACGCTGCTGACGATGTCGCGATGAGTGGCGAGCTTGGAAAGCCGTCCTGCGCGCTGGCGGCAAGGGAAGCGTGTAGCTCGCAGCGGTGGCCGCGGCCCGTCTTGCGCATATTCTCCGCTGCTGAAAAGAATGGGCGTCGAAGAAACCGCGCGGTTCTGGCGAATGCAGGTTCGGCGCGGCCGGACAGGTTGATCCGCGGAAAACACCGGATCGTGGCGCTGAACGTCGGCAGCCGGCGCCCTCGAGCTCTGAGCCGCGATGGCCGAGGGCCGCGCCCGTCAGTCGAACGGGCTGGCCTTTCCGCCAGGATGCACATGATGGTAATAATCGGTCAGGCGCAGTTCTGCGGCGGCCGCCTGATCCAGAACCACCGTCGCCTTGCGATGCAGTTGCAGCGCCGAGGCCGGGCAGGCCGCCGACAGCGGCCCCTCGACCATGGCGGCGACAGCCGGCGCTTTCGATGCGCCGGTGGCCAGCAGCAGGCAATGTTTTGCATCCAGGATCGTGCCCACCCCCATGGTGATCGCGTAGGCGGGCGGTTCCGTGCCGGCGTCGAAATAGGGGCGGTTCGCCTCGCGCGTGCTGCGCGTCAGGGTCTTGATCCTGGTCCGCGAGTTCAGGGACGAGGTCGGTTCGTTGAAACCGATATGTCCGTTGCGGCCGATGCCCAGCAATTGCAGGTCGATACCCCCGGCCTCTTCGATCCGCCGGTCATAGGCGTCGGCCTCGGCCCGCGGATCGGCGGCATCGCCGCGCGGCAGATGGGCGTTTTGCGGGTCGATGTCGATATGGTCGAAAAGCCGTTCCTGCATATAGCTGTGATAGGAGGCGGGATGATCCGGCGACAGGCCGACATATTCGTCCAGATTGAAGGTCACGACCCCGGCAAAGGACAGCGAGGCGCGGTGCAGTTCGGACAGGCGCCGGTAAAGCGGCTCCATCGTGCCGCCGGTCGCCAGACCCAGAACGGTGCGGGGGCGGGATCGCACCTGCGTCTCGATCAGTTCAGCCGTCCGGTTTATCGCAGCCTCGTGCGTCTCGCAGATCAGGACTTTCACGATATATCCTCTTCAGTCATGAGTGCGCCGATCAGGGCGCTGTCCTGTCCCAGGGATGCCGGATTCACCGGCACCCGGAACAGTTCGGGTTCGGATGTCAGATGCGACTGCACCCGCAGCAGATAGCCGGGTGCCAGCCCTACGCCGCCGCCGATCGCGACCCGGTCCAGTCCGAACAACGCCGTCAGGTCGGCGATCTGCCGGGCCACCGCCGCGGCCGAGCGGTCGATTGCCGCCCTGGCGCGATCCGAGGTGTCGGCGAACGCCGCGCGGGCGTCTGGGGTGCCTGCGGCCAGCGCAATCGCACGTCCGGATGCGACCGATTCGACCGTGCCCCACCGCCCCGAACCGCACCGCGCGGTGCCAAGCGGCGAGGACATGAAGCCCAGATGGCCGGCCAGCCCGTTCGCGCTTTGCAGCAGGCGTCCGTTCAGCACGATCCCGCCGCCCACGCCGGTCGAGACCGTCAGATAGGCAAAATGGGCCGAGCCTGCGCCCGCGCCCTTGCGCGCCTCGGCCAGCGCGGCGGCGGCGGCGTCGTTGCGGACGCTGACATCGGGTCCGAAACGATCCTGCAACTGCGCCAGCAAGGGTTCGGCCCCGATGCCCGAGAGGGTGGCGGCGTTCACCGCCTGCCAGTTCCCGTCGGCGCTGATGCGGCCTGCCACTGCCGTGCCCAAGCGGTCGCCGCGCCGAAAGCCAAGCTGCGACAGCAAGCCGGCAAGCGTCTCCAGCTGTTGTGCCAGACCTGCCTGCCCGTCAGTCGGGGCCTGCAGCCTGGCCACGACCTGACCGTTGGTCACGACGGCGGCGGCGGTCTTGGTGCCGCCAAGATCGATTGCGAAACCTTGCGTCATCTGTCTGCCCTGACCGCCCTGGCGAACCAGCCCGTCATCACCTCAAGCCGCGTCAGCGCGCTGCCGACGGTTACCGCGTCGGCGCCGGCGGCCATGGCGCTGGCGGCCATGGCGGGGGTGTTCAGACGACCCTCGGCCATGACGAAGCCGCCAAGGCGGCGGAATGCCGCGATCAGGTCCAGATCGGGGGCATCGTCGTCACGCGCGGTTTCGGCGGTATATCCGGACAGGGTGGTGCCGGTGATCCGGGCGCCGGCGGCCAGCGCGTCGCGCGCATCGGCCTCGGTCGCGCAATCGGCCATCGCGACCGCGCCGCCTGCCAGGATCGCCGCCAGCACGTCGTCGCGGGCATCGGTGCGGGGGCGGGGGGTTGCGTCATAGGCCACGATATCGGCGCCGGCCGCGATCAGATCGCGGGCCTGATCCATAGTCACGGTGATGCGGACCGGGCTGTCGGGCAGGTCGCTTTTGACGATGCCGATGATCGGCACATCGACCCGCGGGCGGGTGGCGCGCAGGTTTTCGACCCCCTCGATCCGCAGGCCGCTGGCCCCGCCCGCGACCGCCGCCTGCGCCATCGCGGCAACGATGCGCGGATCGTCCATCGGCCCGTCATCGACCGGCTGGCAGGACACCACCAGCCCGCCTTGCAGTCTTTCCAGCACGCTCATCTCATCATCCCGGGCAGGCCGGTGGCAAGGATCGGAAAGACGCAGACCAGGATCAGGACCACGATGGGCGGGATCAGCCAGGGCAGGATCGCCCGGGCCAGCCGCTGGAACGGGATGCCGCCCACCTGCGCCACGACGAACAGCGCCATGCCCATCGGCGGCGTCAGGATCGAGATCATCAGGTTCAGCACCACGATGATGCCGAAATGCACCGGGTCGATGCCGAAACCCAGGGCAATCGGAACCAGGATCGGCACGACGATCAGCAGGATCACCAGCGATTCGACGAACATCCCCAAAACGAAGATCATCAGGTTCACCGCGATCAGAAAGCTGACCGGACCGTCGGCGATGCCAAGAAACAGTGCCGCGATCTGTTGCGGGGCCTGTTCGCGCGCCAGCACATAGCCCAGCAGCGACACGCCCGCAATGATCATGGCGATGCTGGCCGAGGTCGCGGTGGTCTCATAGATTGCGTCCCACAGCCGGCGCCAGGTCAGTTCGCGATAGAAGATCAGGTCGATCAGGATGGCATAGACGACCGTGACCGCCGCCGCCTCGGTCGGCGAGAACAGGCCGCTGAAGATGCCGCCCACGATCACCGCCGGGGTCAGCAGCGCCGGAAAGGACCGGATGAACAGCCCGAACAGCGCGGGCAGGCCCGGCCAGGCGTCGCGCGGATAGTCGCGGCGCGAGGCGATGACATAGACCATGACCATCAGCGCCACGGCGCACAGCACGCCCGGCACGACGCCGCCCAGGAAAAGCTGCCCGATCGAGGTGTTCGAGATGACGCCGTACAGAACCATGGTGATCGAGGGCGGCACCAGCGGCCCGATCATGGACGAGGCCGCGGTGACTGAACCGGCAAATTCGTCGTCATAGCCGGCCTTGCGCATCGCCTCGATCTCCATCTTTCCCAGACCGCCGGCATCGGCCAGCGCCGATCCCGACATGCCCGAAAAGAACAGGCTTGCCATGATGTTCACGTGGCCCAGCCCGCCGCGGATATGACCGACCAGCGCGCGGGCAAAGCCGAACAGCAGATTGGTGATCCCCGCGCCGTTCAGGATCGCGGCGGCAAGGATGAACAGCGGCACGGCCAGCATGGGAAAACTGTTCAGCCCGTCGACCATCCGCGACAGCGCGAAGGCCAGGCCCAGCCCGGACCAGTAGAAATATCCCATCGAGACGAGGATCATCGAAATCCCGATCGGCACGCCGATCAGAACCAGAACCAGCCAGCCGATGGCGATGATGGACAGGATCACAGCGCGGTCTCCACTTTCTCGGGGTCATGGCGGTGACCCACGCCCAGGATCCGCCGGATCACCCGGTGGGCGATCAGGATCATCGCGACCAGCCCCGAGGCGTAAAGCAGCGCATCGCTGACCGGCAGGGTGACGGCCTCGTTCGACCAGGTGCGCTGGACGGTCTTCCAGCCGATCCAGACCAGATGCAGCACGATCGCCAGGTAGATCGCGTCGATGACGGTGAAGATCGCCACCCGCAGCTTGCGCCGCAGCCCCTCGACCAGGAAACCCATGCGAAGCTGGGTGTCGGTGCGTTCGACCTCGGCAATGCCGATCATCGCCATCCATACCCACAGCCAGCGCGCGGTTTCCTCGGTCCAGACCGGCCCGGTGAACAGCGCCGTGCGGCCAAGGATCTGGATCATCAGCACGACGATCAGGACGATGAACAGGACCGACGCGACGATCCCTTCGGGGCTGTATCTGCGAAGCGGTTTCACGTGCGTCTTCCTTGTTGCAGGGTCCTGTTTGCGGATGCGGCGGGGCGACCGGCCCCGCCGCATCGCCACCTCATTCCGCCGTCACGTTGGCGATCGAGCCTTCACCGAATTCCTCTTCCAGCGTGTCGTAATAGCCCTGCATCGCCTCGCGGAACGGCTCGAGATCGGGGCGGGTGATCGTCAGGCCGCGTTCCTCGAACACCTTCAGCAGTTCTTCCTCGCCGGTTTGCAGCAGATCGTCGTTCAGCTTGCCGCCCGCCTCGATGGCGGTGTTGATCCATTCCTTTTCCTGATCCGAAAATCCGTCCCAGGTGTCCTTGCCGATCAGCACCGCCGACGAGGCCACGAAATGGTTGGTCAGCGCGACCGAGCTTTGCACCTCGTAGAATTTCTGCGCGTCGATGGTGGTCAGCGGGTTTTCCTGCGCGTCGACCTGATTGGTCTGCAGCGCCAGATACACCTCGGGGAAGGCGACCGGGGCCGGGGTCGCGCCCACGGCTTCGGCATAGGCGATCAGGAACGGCACGTTGGGCGTGCGCAGGCGCAGGCCCTGCATGTCCTCGATCGAGTTGATCGGCTTGTTCGCGGTGGTCTGGCGGGTGCCGTAATACCACACGTCCAGCACGTGAATGCCCTGTTCCTCGAACTTGCCGGCCATCTCCTGACCCCAGGGACCGTCCACGACCCGTTTCAGCTGGTCGTAGTCGCTGATGACATAGGGGGCGCCGATCAGCTTCAGTTCGGGAATGGTATAGGACATGTCGGGATAGCCGGTGATGACCATGTCCAGTTCGCCCGCCTGTGCCTGCTGCACCATGGCCTTGAAATCGCCAAGCGTGGCCGAGGGGAACAGCGTCACGGTCAGTTCGCCGCCCGAGATTTCCTCAAGCGAGCGGGCGAATTCGGCCGCGCCCTTGTAGACCGGCGTCGCCTCGTTGTCCTGCAGACCCAGGGTCAGTTCGCGGGCATCGGCCGCCGCGCTCAGCGCGATCACGGCCGCGCCGGCCATCAGGAATTTCGTCAGCATGTCATCCTCCTCGTTGATGCAGATGTCTTGTCATTCGGTTTTCGATGGCGCGTCCTGCCGCGCTGCGGACAGCCGCGCGCGATAGGACCGCGCCAGATGGTGATCCATCACATCGGTGGCGGTCAGAACGTCGCCGTTCAGAACCGCCTCATAGATGGCGCGATGTTCGTCATGGGCCATGCGGTCGTGCCGGACGGGGTCCTTGACGGGCGGGCGTTGGGCCAGCAGGTCGGACACGAACATGTCGTGCAGCGTCAGGATCACCGGATTGCCCACGATCGAGACCAGCGCGCGGTGAAAGGCGATGTCGGTATCGGCGAAATCCGAGGTGCCGATGGCGGTTTCGTTCAGCGCCAGCGCATCCTGAAGCCGCGCGATCTGGATGCGGTCGCCGCGCATCGCGGCCTCGCGCGCCGCGCCCGTTTCGATGAACTGGCGCATCTGTTCCAGATGCGCGCCCCCCTCGGCATCGCCCATCAAATCGCGGATATTGCCGGCGGCGGAGTGCAGGATCGCCTGAAGGGACGGGCGGCTGGCGCGGGGTCTGCGGCCGCCGCCGGAATCCAGAAAGCCCCGCATCTGCATCTGCGCCAGCGCCTCTCGCACCGTCGGGCGCGAGGCATCGAAGCGTTCGCACAGCTCACGTTCGGGCGGCAGCGGCTGGCCCTGCGGCAACTCGCCGCTGCGGATGCTGGCGATCAGCCGGTTGGCGATCAGGTCGGACATGCGGAGTGCAGGTGACGTGCTGTCCATGGCCTCCCCCCAATCGCCGCGCGTTCGGATTTTTGGTAATACCATAATTACCGATTGTCAAACCAGTTTTCGTCCCTATGCTGTTCGCATTATTCACGGAGATCAGAGATGAGCAAGATTCTTGCCGGCATGCATGCCGCGCTGATGACGGGTCTGGACGATGAGGGCGGCTTCAGCCCGGACCGTCAGCGCGCGCTGGACGACTACGTCCTGCGGCAGGGGCTGGCGGGTCTTTACGTCGGCGGCAGCAGCGGGGAATCGGGTCTTCTGGGCACCGACGAATTGCTGGCCCAGCAAGAGGTCGTGGCCAATGACGCGAAGGGCACGACGCTGATCGCCCATGTCGGCGCACCGTCGCTGCGCGATTCGATCCGGCTGGCGCGGAACGCCGCAAAGCTTGGCTATCACGGTCTGTCGGCGCTGCCGCCGCATTCCTATCCGTTCACCGATGCCGAAATCCTGGCCTATTATCGCGACCTTCAGGCGGCCACGGATCTGCCGCTGATCGTCTATGAGGTGCCGGTGCGCACCGGCCGCCCCATCGGCTTCGAGGTGCTGGTCGAGGTGCTGGGCCTGCCGAACGTGGCCGGGATCAAGTTCACCTCGAACGACATGTTCAAGCTGTCGATGCTGCGCCGCGCGCGCCCCGATTCCACCATGTTCTTCGGCTTTGACGAGATCTATCTGTCAGGTGCCGTGCTTGGCGCGGATGGCGGCATCGGGACGACCTATAACCTGTTGGGCAAGCTGTATGTGGCGCTGGACCGTGCCATCCGCGCCGGCGATCTGGCCCAGGCGCAAAGGCTGCAAACCGTCTCGGCCCGTTTCGTCGAGGCGCTGCTGCCCATCGGCGTCCTGCCGGGGATGAAGGCCGGTTTCCGCGCCATCGGGATCGAGATCGGCGCGACGCGCGCCCCGATGGCCGCGCGGACCGACGATGGCGATGCGCGCATGGCCGAAATCATGGCCCGCCCCGAATTCGCCGAATGGGTGGCGTGATCGCAAGGGCAAAGGGGATGCTGACGGACGCGGAGTGATACGGGCGGTGCGCAACCGGCGCGCTCAGCCATCCCCGCGCGTCATCGTCAGCGTTGCCCACTCGCCCAGATCGTCGCGGCGATCCAGCGTGAAGCCATGCTGACGGTAGGCCTCGATCACCTCTTCCGCCTGATCGGACAGCAGCCCGGACAGGATGATCTTGCCTGACGCCCCGACATGGCGGGCCATCTGCGGCGCAAGGTCGATCAAAGGCTGTTTCAGGATATTGGCCAGCACCAGATCGAACGGCGCGGCCTCGTCCAGAACCGGATGGTCGAAGCCGGTTGCCTCGATACATTCGACGCGACCCGACAGGCCGTTGGCGATCACGTTCGCCGCCGCCGTATCGACGGCGATCCGGTCAGAGTCGCTGGCCAGCACGGTGACCGGCCAGATCCGCGCCGCGGCCATCGCCAGAACCCCGGTTCCGCAGCCGATATCGGCGATCCGGTGCGCGTCATGGCCGGCAGTGGCCAGCCGGTCCAACGCCTGAAGACAGCCCTTGGTGGTGTCGTGATGGCCGGTGCCGAAGGCCATCGCCGCCTCGATGCACAGCGCCTCGACCCCCTCGGGCACGCGGTCGGCGTCGTGGCTGCCATGCACGAAGAACCGGCCCGCCTCGACCGGCGTCAGTTCGCGCCGGACATGGGCGACCCAGTCAACCTCGGGCAATTCCGAGACGACGAACGGCTCGGCCCCCCACGCGGCGGCCAGCAGCGCCAGCGCAACTTCGTCGGGGCGTTCCAGGAAATAGACACCGACCTCCCACCGGTCCGACCCGTCCTCGATCTCGAAGACGCCCACGCCGACCGGTTCGGGGGCAAGATCCTCGCACGCCTCGGCCAGGGCTTCGGCGGCGTCGCGGCCGGCGACATGGGTCAGGGCGGTGAAGGTGGGCATCAGATCGGGTCCGGGTTGGGCAACGACGCCTCTACCCCGGTGCCCTCAAGCGCGCAATAACCGCCGGGGTTCTTTTCCAGATATTGCTGATGCTCGGCCGGGGCGGGCCAGAACGGGCCTTCATCGACGATCTGCGTGGTGATCTTGCCGAACCCTTCCAGCGCCAGGCGGTTGCCGTAATCCACCTTCGACGCCTCGGCGGCCGCGCGCTGGCTGTCGTTGAACACCATGATCAGGCTGCGATATTGCGAGCCGACATCGTTGCCCTGCCGGTCGCCCTGCGTCGGATCGTGATGCTCCCAGAACAGCTTCAGCAGATGTTCATAGCTGATCTGCGAACTGTCATAGACGATGCGCACGACCTCGGCATGGCCGGTGTCGCCCTTGCACACCTGATCGTAGGTCGGGTTCCGGGCGGTTCCGCCGGCAAAGCCCACCTCGGTCAGCCAGACGCCGTGCTGCTGCCAGAACAGCCGTTCGGGACCCCAATAGCATCCCATGCCGAAAATCGCCTGGTCGAAGCCCTGCGGCGCCTGCGCGTCCAGCGGCCGGTTGAAGATCGCATGTGTGGTCATCGTGGCATCCTTGTTGTTGCGATCCAGAACGCACGGAACGCGCGTTGGTTCGCCGGAAGATTCGGGCCGGCGGGCGTCCCGCAGCAGCGTTCTAGCCGCGCGGATGGGCGGCGCGATAGACTTTCATCAACTGCGCGTCGTCCACCGCCGTATAGACCTGCGTGGTCGACAGGCTGGCATGGCCCAGAAGTTCCTGGATCGTGCGCAGATCGCCGCCGGCCGCCAGAAGATGGGTGGCGAAGGAATGGCGCAGCGCATGCGGCGTGGCCGAGGGCGGCAGGCCCAGTGCCGCCCGCGCCCGCCGCAGCGCAACGGCGATCTGGCCGCCGGACAGCCGACCCCCGCGCACGCCGCGAAACAGCGGCTGTTCGGGCGCCAGCCGCCACGGCGACAGCTTCAGATAGGCGGCGACCACATCGCGCGCCACCGGCAGCATCGGCACGTTCCGCTGCTTGCCGCCCTTGCCGGTGATCGTCAGGCTGTCGCGGAACGGCCAGTCCGCGCCGTCAAGGCTCAGCGCCTCGGAAATCCGCAGGCCGCATCCCCACAGCATTGTCATCACCGCCACATCGCGCGCCGCGACCCATGGCGTGTCATGGCCTGCCGCTACCATTTCCAACGCCTCGCGCGCCTGATCGGGTGTCAGCGGGCGCGGCAGCGACCGGGCGTATTTCGGGCTGCGCGCGGCCAGCGCGGCGCTGAGATCGTGCCCCTCGCGGTCGGACAGCCAGCGCAGGAACCCGCGCACCGCCGATTGCCGGCGCGCCAGCGACCGCGCGCCCAGGCCCCGCGCCCGTTCGGCGGCCGCGAATGCGCGCATGTCCGCCTGCCGCAGCAAGGCCAGCGACCGCGGCGTCGCGGCCGCACCGTGATGGCCGCCCAGAAACGACAGGAACGCCAGCAGATCGGCGCGATAGGCGGTGATCGTGTGGGCCGAGCGGTCGCGCGTCGCCGCCTCGACCTCCAGCCAGCGCGCCAGCGCCGCCGCCGTGGCGGGCGCCAGCGCCAGCGGGCCGGGCGCGGTCATGGCCGCAGACGGGCCAGCAGCACCAGCCGGAACACCTGCCCGAAAAAGCGCAGAAGATCGGTGCCGTGCGCGGGCGCGAAACGCTGCCCGTCGGCGCTGCCCATGACCAGCAGCGCGCGCGGACGCCGCGCCCCCAGATCCAGCGGCAACAACGCCTCGGAGGCGACCGCCCGGCCGTGGATCGGCTGCGTGATCGGCGAGGCCGGGCGCAGCACGATGTCGTCGCCGCGCGGCGCGCGCCGTCCGGCCGCGACGATCCGTCCGACCGCACCCTCGGGCGCGATCACCACATCCTCGGGCAGGTTGGGGATGGCGGGATCGTCCTCGACCACCAGGCGCAGCGTCTCGATCCGCAGCAGCGGCGCGATCTCGGCCTGCAGGCTGTCGATGAAATCCGCCAGATCGGCCGATTCCATCAGCCCGATCACCGCGCGATGCACCACCGCCGTGCCCGACTGGTTGTCATAGGCGGCGGCGATCACGCTTTCATGCTGCGATTCCAGCCGGTCCAGCCGTGTTTCCAGCGCCTCCATCGCGCGGCCGCGAATGTCGATCACATTGTCGCCGATCTCGGCCTCGCGCGCGGCCACAAGGGCGCGCATCACGTCGCGATCGGCCAGAACCGCCGCGGGATCGGCCAGCAGCCGGTCGCGCGTTTCCGGGTCCAGCCCCGGCTGTGCCTTGGGTTCGGCGGTCATCCTGCCCCTTTCCGCCGCCTGACGCGGCTGTTTCAGCCGATCTTCTGACCGGTCTTTGCCCAGTCCGCAGTGAACTGCTCAAGCCCCTTGTCCGTCAAGACATGCTTTGCCATCGCCTTGATCACGGCGGGGGGCGCGGTGATGACGTCGGTGCCGATCTTGCCGACCTCGACGATGTGGTTCACCGACCGGATCGAGGCCGCCAGGATCTGCGTGTCATAGCCGTAATTGTCATAGATCTCGCGGATATCGGCGATCAGGTCCACCCCGTCCAGATGGATGTCGTCCAGCCGGCCGATGAACGGGCTGATGAAGGTCGCCCCGGCCTTGGCCGCCAGAATCGCCTGCGCGGCCGAAAAGCACAG
This sequence comes from Paracoccus stylophorae, assembly GCF_028553765.1. NCBI lineage: Bacteria > Pseudomonadati > Pseudomonadota > Alphaproteobacteria > Rhodobacterales > Paracoccaceae > Paracoccus > Paracoccus stylophorae. Next base: position 603,218 of record NZ_CP067134.1, read on the forward strand.
CGTCACGTTGACCATGTGGCCGTCATCGGACAGCGCCCGGCAGGCTTTCAGCCCGTCCCAGGTCAGCGGCACCTTGACCGCGATATTGTCGGCGATCTGCGCCAGGTGCTTGCCCTCGCGGATCATGTCGTCGGCCTTCTCGGCCACGACCTCGGCCGAGACGGGACCGGCGACCATGTCGCAGATCTCGCGCGTCACCTCTGCGATGTCGCGCCCGGCCTTCAGGATCAGCGAGGGGTTGGTGGTCACGCCGTCCACCATGCCCAAATCGTTCAGCTCGCGGATCGCATCCACATCGGCGGTATCGACGAAGAATTTCATGGCCCGGCTCCTCTTGTGCGGTGTTGTCGGTGTAATAGCCCAAAACCCCGAACCCGGAAAGGGGCGGCGCGGGGGATCGGCGGGCTTGCAACCCCGCTGGCCCCGCGTCTTTATCTGCACCGATGACCGACAGTCCGCCCGCCTTCTTTCCCGCCCGCGCCCGGATCGCGGTGCTGACCTGCGAACCGGTGGGCGTGCTCGATTATCTGGCGCCCGAACAGGGCGTGCGGCAGGGCCAGCTTGTGCAGGTGCCACTGGGGCCGCGCCGCGTGCTGGGGCTTGTGTGGGGCGAGGGGCAGGGGGATTTCGACCTGTCCCGGCTGCGTCCGGTGGCGAAGGTTCTGGACGCCGAACCGTTCCGGCCCGAGTTTCTGGACTTCCTGACGCGGGCGGCGGATTACACCTTGACCCCGCCGCCGTTGATCCTGCGCATGGCCACGCGCGCGCCCGATCTGGACCAGCCGCCCGCTGCGCGCCCGGTGATCGTTCCGGGCAACGCCGCGCCGCAGCGCATGACGGCGGCGCGGCAGCGGGTTCTGGACGTGATGGCGCAACATGGCGGCGCCGGGTTTGCGCCCTCGGAACTGGCGCAGCTTGCGGGGGTGGGAAGCTCGGTCGTGAAAGGGCTGGTGGCGCAGGGCGCGCTGACCCAGATCGAGGCGCCGCGCGACGCGCCCTATCCGCGCCTCGATCCCGCGCGCCCCGGCAAGCCGCTGGCCCCCGATCAGCAGGCGGCGGCCGACCGTCTGCGCGCGGCGATCCGCGCGGGCGGCTATGGCACCACGCTGCTGCGCGGCGTCACCGGGTCGGGCAAGACCGAGGTCTATCTCGAGGCGGTGGCCGAAACCCTGCGCGCCGGTCGCCAGGCGCTGGTCCTGCTGCCCGAGATCGCGCTGTCGGCCGAGTTTCTGGACCGGGTCGAGGCGCGGTTCGGCGCCCGGCCCGGCGAATGGCACAGCGGCATCACCCGCAGCGAACGCCGTCGCCTGTGGCACATGGCCGGGCGGGCGCAGGTCGGGCTGGTGGTCGGCGCGCGATCAGCCCTGTTCCTGCCGTTCCGCGATCTGGGCCTGATCGTCGTCGATGAGGAACACGACAGCAGCTACAAGCAGGAGGACGTCGTCTTCTACAACGCCCGCGACATGGCGGTGCTGCGCGCGTCGATCTGCAAGGCGCAGGTGGTTCTGGCCTCGGCCACGCCCTCGCTGGAAAGCTGGGTCAACGCGGCCAGCGGCAAATATGCGCGGCTGGACCTGCATGCCCGCTTCGGCAGCGCGGATCTGCCCGACATGGCCGCCATCGACCTGCGGGCCGAGGACATGAAGCCGGGCCGCTGGATATCGCCGACGCTGGAAGGCGCGGTGCGGTCCCGGCTGGCGCGGGGCGAACAGTCGCTGCTGTTCCTGAACCGTCGCGGCTTTGCGCCGGTCACAATCTGCCGCGCCTGCGGCGAACAGATCGGCTGCCACCAATGCGATGCGCGGATGGTCGAACACCGGTTCCAGAACCGGCTTGTCTGCCATCAATGCGGCGACACGCGCCCGATTCCGCAAGCCTGTCCGTCCTGCGGGGTGGCGGGCAAGCTGGCGCCGGTCGGCCCGGGCGTCGAACGCATCGCCGAAGAGGTCGCAACGCTGTTTCCGGGTGCCAGGGCCACGGTGCTGTCGTCGGACCTGTTCCACTCGGCTCGCGCGCTGAAGGATACCATCGCGCAGATCTCGGGCGGCGATACCGACATCATCATCGGCACGCAGATCGTGGCCAAGGGGCACAATTTCCCCCGCCTGACGCTGGTCGGCGCGATCGACGCCGATCTGGGATTGCAGGGCGCCGATCTGCGCGCGGCCGAGCGCAGTTTCCAGCTGATGCGGCAGGTGGCCGGCCGGGCAGGGCGGCAGGCCGGCACCGAGCCCGGATCGGCGCTGCTTCAGACCCATCAGCCCGACCATCCGGTGATCCGCGCGATCCTGTCGGGTCAGGATGAGGCGTTCTGGGACGCCGAGGCGGCTGCGCGGCAAGCGGCCGGGATGCCGCCGTTCGGCCGTCTGGCGGGGATCATCCTGTCGCATCCCGATCTGGGCGTGGTCGCCGATTTCGCGCGCCATCTCGCCGCGAATGCCGCGCCGCTTGTGCAGGCCGGGGCCGAGCTGTGGGGGCCGGCGCCCGCACCCATCGCCCGGATCAGGGGCCGTCACCGGATGCGGATGCTGGTCCACGCCCCGCGTCAGGCACCGTTGCAGACCGCGCTGGCCGACTGGCTTGCGCCCCACAAGCCGCCGGCCAATCTGCGGCTGGCGGTCGACATCGACCCGCAAAGCTTTCTGTGACCGGCGCAAGCCCCGGCGTCAGTTGCTCAGCACGATGCAGCGGCCGCCGACGCGCCGCAGCCTGAGACAGAATTCCGCCGCCTCTTTCTTGCTGTCATAGCCGACCTGCGCCGTATACACCGCGCGCGGCAGCCCGTTCAGCTTCTTGCGGACATAGCCCACGCGCTTGCCGCCAAGGATCGGATGCAGGCTGCGGTTCAGCCGCGCCACCTGCTGCGCCGCGCCCGAGCGACTGGGGTGGCTGGCCACGATCACCCCCCAGGGGAAGACGCGCGGCTGCACGATGAACTCGCGCAGGCTGCGATTGCCGGCCATTTCCTCGCATGCGGGGCGGAAATCCTGTCCGGGCGCCAGCGCCAGCCGCAGATCGTCGGCGCCCGGCGGGTTGTCGCGCCAGCGCAGGGCGTTGTGGCCGGTGATGGCCTCGACGTAATCCAGCGTCTCATAGGGCAGCGTGGTCTGCCGGGCGATAAAGCGCGCGGCACGGTTCTCGCCGCCGTTATAGGCGATGGCGGCCAGCCCGATATTGCCGAACATGCTGCTGAGATGGCCCAGATACCACGCCGATTTCGCGATCGCCTGCGCCGGATTGAACGGATCGTCCAGATCGTAAAGATCGGCGGTACCGGGCATGAACTGGGCGATCCCCAACGCGCCGACCGGGCTGACCGCGCCGGGTTCGAACCGGCTTTCCTTCCACAGAAGCCGGGCCAGAAAGCTGGGGTCCAGCCCGCGTTCGGCGGCGTTGCGTTCGATCAGCTTGCAGACATCGGCGGCGTAATGTTCCAGCCGCACGCAATCGCGCCCGTCATCGGTGCAGCGCAGATCCTCGCCTTGTCTGACCGGCGGGCGTCCGGCGCGGGCATCGACCGCCGGGCGCGCCGCGGCCGAACTGACGGCGAAACCGGCGATCAGGGCAAGCATGACAAGGGCGCGGCGCAACGGGGATTCCTCTTTCGGCTTCGGGTGACGGGCGACCGGACCTAGTCGGCTTTGACCTTCTTGCCCTTGGCTTTCTTGTCGGCCTTGCCGCCCTTGTCGCGCCTGGCGTCCTTTGCGGGCGCATCGCCCTCGGCCTTGCGCTGCGCCTTGCGTTCGGCCTTGCGCAGCGCCCTTTCCGCCTCTTTCGCGGCCAGTCTGGCGGCCTTGCGGGCGGCCCTGATCGCCTCTTTCTCGGCCTCGCGGGCGGCTTTTCGCGCTTCCTTCTCGGCCGCTTTTTCCGCTTGGCGGGCGGCTTTCTTGACCGCCTTCCGGCGCGCCTTCGCCTCGTCCCCGGCCTGCACCGGCGCGTCGGATTGGGACGCCGTGTCGGCGACGGCGGGCGGGGACGTCGCGTCCTCGGGCTTGGCGCCGGCCTTCTTCACCCGGCGCAGACCGGTGCGCTGATCGCTTTTGCGCGTCTCGGCGGTCTTGCGGTCGGACGGAACGCGGCGGGTGACGGCGGGGACGCGCCGCGCGGCCTTGGCCGGTTTGGCGGCAGGCGCGGCGACGGGCGCATCCTCCGCCTGCCGTGTCGCGGGGTCATGATCCAGCTTGCGGCGGCGTCTTTCGCTGTGCGCGCGCCTGATGGCCGTGGCCAGCAGACCCGCCTGCGACAGCCCGTCCGCCTGCGCCTCGGTCGAGGCAAGCGTCACCGCCTCTTCCAGACTGGCGATCAGCCGGATCAGCGCGTCGTCGTCCAGCGTTCCGATCCGCGGGCGGCGGCTGGCATCGGCCAGCTCTTGCTGCGGACCGGTCAGGATGTCCTTTTCGCGGCTGCTGTGATTCGGCATCGTCGCCCTCTTGTTCCGGTGACCTGCACCCGGTCGCGCGGCAGATTGCGTGAATTCGGCGATATTTGCAATTGCAAAGCCCCCGGCGCGGACCGGGGGCTTTCAGGCGCGCACGGCGCCGTTTTGTCTGCGCAAGCCCGGCCCTTAGCGGCGCGGAACCGCGCTTTCGACGGGCGAGGCTGCGGTCTGCGGCGCAAGGCCGGCCTGGGCCGCCTCGGAGGCGGGGACGACATAGCCTTCGGGCGTCTGGATCATCGGTCCTTCCAGACGCAGGCTTTCGGCCTGGCTGCGCACGGCGACGCGGGTGCCCAGTTCGGTTTCGTCGAACAGGTCCATGATGTCCTGGTTGAACAGCCGGATACAGCCGGCCGAAGTGGCCTTGCCCACCGAAGACGGGTCCATCGTGCCGTGGATACGGTAATAGGTGTCGCGCCCGTTGCGATACAGATACAGCGCGCGCGAGCCCAACGGATTGTCCAGCCCGCCCGGAAGACCGCCGGCGAACTGGCTGTAAAGCTCGGGCTCGGTCCGGATCATGTTCTGGGTGGGCGTCCAGCTTGGCCAGCGTTTCTTGACCGAGACCACGGCATTGCCGCTGAACCCCTTGCCGGCGCGTCCGACCGCGACGCCGAACCGCATCGCCTCGCCGTTCTCCATCACGTCGTAAAGGACGCGGGCATAGGGATCGACGACAAGCGTGCCGGGGCTTTCGGGGCCGTTATAGGCGACGCGCTGACGTTGGTTCCGTTGCGTCAGATAGGCGGCGCGGACGGCGGGAATCTTGACCGGTTCGCCGTTCGGGCCGATATCGGTGCGAGCCTGATAGACGGGCGGAACCGAGCCCTGACTGACCAGAGCGGAGCTGTTGGTTGTCGGTGTGCATGCGGCTAGACCAAGGCCTAGCGCCGCAATCAGGCTGACGAGGCGCATTGTATCGTATTCCTTCATTGCGTTCGGACGGGCCCGGAAGACGGAGCCGTGGCAGCGTTCAGTTCGCGATATCATCCCCGACGGCAGAGCCGGGCATGATTCGTGCAATGTGTCATCAGCCGGCCTGATCCCGCAATCGTCAACCCTTGCGGGCCGATCATGCCGGTTTGCGGACGCAACTGTGACCTTGCGGCGGCAGGAAGATCAACTTCGCACGACGATGGAACAATTCCGCGTCCGCTTTGGTTGCATGTCCGTGCGGCGCGGTGACGCCGATCAACATCTGGGAGATGCGGGAAATGGGTCTTATCGTTGCGTTGATCGTGGGTGCGATCGCAGGGTGGCTGGCCGGTCTGGTGGTCAAGGGCCACGGGCAGGGGCTGCTGGTCAACATCGTCGTGGGCATTCTGGGCGCGGTGATCGCGTCGTTCCTGTTTCCCGCCATCGGGCTTGGAATCGGGGCCGAGGGATCGGTCATCGGATCGATCATCTATGCCACGATTGGCGCGGTCATCCTGCTGGTGATCCTGCAACTGGTCAAACGCGCCTGAAGATCCCGCCGGGCCGCGCGCCCGGCGTTTTCCCTTGCCAGGGCCAGCGCAGAACCGGACGGCGCAATGACGATTGCCGCGGCCGGCAGGCTTCACTAGTCTGCGGCTGAACCGGCAAAGACGATTTCCGTGACGCAATCAGAACCCTTGCGCGGCGCCGCGCTTGCGCCCTTTCGACACCGCGATTTCCGCGTTCTGTGGAGCGTGACGCTGATCTCGAATTTCGGCGGGCTGGTGCAGGCGGTGGGGGCCGCCTGGCTGATGACGCAGCTGACCGACAGCGCGACGCTGATCGCGCTGGTGCAGGCGTCGAACACGCTGCCGATCATGCTGCTGGCGATCGGGTCGGGCGCGCTGGCCGATATCTTCGACCGCAAGACCCTGCTGCTGACGGCGCAGCTGATCATGGCGGTGACCTCGGCGCTGCTGGCGGTGGTTGCCTGGCAGGGATGGCTGACGCCGTGGCTGCTGCTGACATTCACCTTTCTGATCGGGTCGGGGCAGGCGCTTTACAACCCGCCCTGGCAGGCCAGCATGGGCGATCTGGTGCCGCGCGAGGATCTGCCGGCGGCGGTCACGCTGAACTCGGTCGGGTTCAACCTGATGCGCAGCGTCGGGCCGGCGGTGGGCGGCCTGATCGTGGCGGCGTTCGGGGCGGCAGCCGCCTTCACGCTGAACGCGCTCAGCTATCTGCCGCTTCTGGGGGCGCTGCTGCGCTGGCGGCCCGACATCGCGCCCCGCACCGCCCCGCCCGAGGCGTTCCTGCCGGCGATGGCGGCCGGACTGCGCTATGTCGCGCTGTCGCCCAACCTGATGCGGGTCATCCTGCGCGGCGCGCTGTTCGGGTTTGCGGCGGTGGCGGTGCTGGCGCTGCTGCCTCTGGTCGCCAAGGCGCACCCCGAGGGCGGGTCGATGCTGTTCGGGGGGTTGCTGGGCTGTTTCGGCGTCGGCGCCATTTTTGGCGCGGTGCTGAACCCGCGTATCCGGGCGCGTTATGACAACGAGAACATCGTCCGGCTTGGCTTTGCCGGCTTTGCCCTGGGCGCGGTTGTGCTGGGACAGGCGCCGTCGATCTGGCTGAAGGGGCTGGCGCTGCTGCCCGCCGGTGCCGCGTGGGTGATGGCGCTGTCGCTGTTCAACGTCACCGTCCAGCTGTCCACGCCGCGTTGGGTCGTGGCCCGCGCGCTGGCGCTGTATCAGACCGCGACCTTCGGCGGCATGGCGGCCGGGTCGTGGGCGTGGGGCGCGGTCGCGGGCAGCTATGGCCTGCCCTTCGCGCTGACGGCTGCGGGTGGGGTGCTGGCATTGGGTGCGGTGGTCGGGGTGTGGCTGCGCGCGCCCGAGTTCGGCACCGTCGATCTGGACCCGGTCAATCGCTTTCGCGAACCCGCCCTGCAACTGGATCTGCGGGGACGGTCGGGGCCGATCATGGTCATGGTCGATTACGAGATCGCCGAACAGGACGTGCCGGAATTCCTGCGTCTGATGCGTCTGCGCCGCAATATCCGCCGCCGCGACGGGGCGCGGAACTGGTCCCTGCTGCGCGATCTGGAGCATCCCGAATACTGGAGCGAAAGCTATCACATCGCGACCTGGGACGAATATGTGCGCCACAATCTGCGGCGTACCAAATCCGACGCCGAGGTCACGGTCGAGCTGCGCGAGCTGCATCGGGGCGAGGGCGATCCCATCGTTCACCGCATGATCGAGCGGCACACGATCGGCCGGCATGACGACGTGCCGCTGTTCGGCAAGCTGGAGGTGCCCTGACGCGCGCATCTTTCAGGCGGCGCAACGGGGCGTGCGTTGCGCGCGGCGATGTCGCAACGCGGTGCCGCGCGACGGGCCGGATCGCCAGCAATTGCAGGGTTTCCGGCTGCACAGGCCGTGCACAGGGGCGCCACAGCGCGAGCACAGGATGTACACCGCATGCGCACGTTGCCGGGATCTTCACGGGGCAGGGGGCATGGGGCATAGGGCGGATCGGCGGGTCAGGTCCGCTTGAGATACCAGCTTGCCGCGACGTGATGGCCGGTCGCCTCCAGCAGCGCGCGTTTCCACCGCCATGCGGCGGGGCAGACGATCAGCACGCTTGTCATTCCGCGCCCTGCCAGCCACGCTTCGGCGGCTTTTAAAAGTCCGGACGCCGCCGCGTCATCGCGCGGCGCGGCGTCGTCGTCATCGTCGGTGTGAAAATAGTCGTCGATGAATCCGACCGCCTCGATATCGTGCGCGGCGGGAAAATGCAGATGACTGGCGGGCTGCGCAATGGCGTAGCCCTGAACCGTCCCGGCCCTTGCCGACACCAGCATCTTGCGATCGGTCAGCGTCAGTGAACGGGCCATCCAGTCGCCGAACCGCTGGTCGGCCTGCGGGTGCGGTTCCCAGAACGGATCAAGGGCTGACAGCACACGGCGGTTGCGGGCGCTGAGCGCGACGATCCGGGTCAGATCGCGTTCGGATGCCGGACGCACGGTATCGGCCCGCTTGCCCGGCGCAAGCCCGGTTCTAGCATAATACAGCGTCAGCGGCGCATAGCCGTTTCGCGCAAAGGTCGCGCGCCACGCGCTGCCGGTATAGGCCGAGGCCAGCAGCAGCCGCGCCCCCGCCGCGCGCAGATCGGCCTCGGCAGCATCCAGCAGCGCCTGCCGGGTGCCGGCGGGTGCGTCGGAGGACACATGGCAGTCTGGCATCAACAGGCCGGGCGGGCCGAATGCGCCTGCATAGATCGGCGGGACCGGCAGCAGGATGCTGTGGGCGACCCCGGCAAGCCGACCGTCGTGATCGGCGACCAGCCAGCATTGGCGGAAGGGCGGCGCCGGATCGGTCAGCGTCCTGGCCAGATCGGCCAGCACGCGGTCGCGTGCATCGCACGCCATTTTCCACAGTTGCGGGTTGCGCGCCTGCCGGGTGGCGGCATCGTGGGTCAGCAGATCGGCCATCCGGGGCAGGTCCCCGGTGCTGGCGGTGCGCACTGAAGGCGGCATGTCCGATCCCTTCGCAGAAAAGGTCAAGCCCGCGCCACCCATGCCTCGGGGATGCGGGGCATGGCGGCGACGAGTCGGCGGGTATAGGCGTCGCGGGGGGCGTCGATCACCTGTTCGGCCGATCCGTCCTCGACGATGCGGCCCTGTTTCATCACCAGAACCCGGTCGGTGATGCCGCGCACCACCGACAGGTCGTGGCTGATGAACAAATAGCACAGGCCGTTGCGGTCGCGCAGCCCGGCCAGCAGATCCAGCACCTGCGCGCGGACGCGGACATCCAGCGCGCTGACCGCCTCGTCCAGCACGATCAGGTCGGGGCGGATGATCAGGGCGCGGGCGATGGCGATGCGCTGACGCTGGCCGCCGGAAAATTCGTGGATATACCGGTCGGCATCGGCGGCGTTCAGCCCCACCTCTTCCAGCGCGGCGCAGACGCGGTCCTGCCAGTCGCGCGGGCGGCCGGTCAGGTGGAACGGCTCGGCCACCAGGCGGCGCACGCGCCAGCGCGGATCGAAGCTGCCGAACGGGTCCTGAAAGACGACCTGCATCTTCGCGCGCAGGGAAGGCGGCATGTGATGGCCGGCGGTGATCTGCCGCCCGTCCAGCAGGATCTGGCCGCCCTGCAACGTATCCAGACCCAGCACCGCGCGGGTCAACGTCGATTTCCCGCAGCCCGATTCGCCCACCAGACCCACGCTTTCGCCGCGTGCGATGGTCAGGCTGACGCCATCGACCGCGCGCAGCGCGCCGCCGCCGGGCAGGCGGTATTCGCGCACCGCGTCGCGGATCTGCAGCAGCGGCGCATCCGACGTCCGCAGACGGCGGGCAGGCGCGTGGCGCGAGGCCGCGAAAAGCTGCCGTGTATAGGGGTGGGACTGGGTGCGGAACAGGGTCTCGGTCGGTCCTTCCTCGACGATCTCGCCCGATTTCATCACCGCGACCCGATCCGCCAGACCGGCCACCACGGCCAGATCGTGGGTGATCAGCAACAGCGCCATGCCCTCGTCGCGGACCAGCCCGGCCAGCAGGTCGAGGATCTGGGCCTGCGTGGTCACGTCCAGCGCGGTGGTGGGTTCGTCCGCAATCAGCAGGTCGGGCCGTTCCGCGATGGCCAGCGCGATGGCCACGCGCTGACGCTGGCCGCCGGACAGTTCGTGCGGATACAGCGTCAGCGGAAAGCGCGGCTGCGGCAGGCCGACACGCTCCAGTTTCTGGCGCGCGCGGGCGCGGGCGGCGGGGCGGTCCAGCCCGTGATGGATGCGCAGCACCTCGGCCACCTGATCGCCGATGGTCATCAGCGGGTTGAGCGCGGTCATCGGTTCCTGGAAAATCATTCCGATGCGCCGCCCGCGAATGGAGCACATCTTTTTTTCCGGCGTCTTCAGCAGGTTGCGGCCGTCCAGCAGCACCTGGCCCGTGGCCCGCGCCCGCCGCGGCAGCAGCCCGATGATGGCCAGCGCGGTCATGGATTTGCCCGATCCGCTTTCGCCCACCAGCCCGGTGATCGTGCCCGGAACCAGCCGCAGATCGACGCCGCGCAGCACCGTCGCCTCGCGGATCGTCACCGTCAGATCGCGGGTCTGGATCACTGCATCACCTTCAGCCTTGGGTCCAGCGCGTCGCGCAGCCCGTCGCCCAGCAAGTTGACGCCCAGCACCGTCAGCACGATGCAAAGACCGGGGATGATCGCCACATGCGGGGCCAGCGTCACCATGGTCTGCGCCTCGGCCAGCATCCGGCCCCAGCTTGGCGTCGGCGGCTGCGCGCCCAGCCCGACATAGGACAGCGCCGCCTCGGCCAGGATGCCCAGGCTGAACTGGATGGTGCCCTGCACGATCAGCAGATTGGCGATGTTGGGCAGGATGTGCTGGACGCTGATCCGGGTCGCGCCCTTGCCCGCCACCTCGGCCGCGCGGATATAGTCCAGCGTCCAGATCGGCAGCGCGCCGCCGCGCGTGACGCGGGCGAAGACGGGGATGTTGAAGATGCCGATGGCGATGATCGCGTTGACGGCCGAGGGGCCGAACACCGCGGTGATGAGGATGGCGATGACCAGGCTGGGGAAGGCGAAGATCAGGTCGTTGGCGCGCATCACCAGATCGTCCAGCCAGCCGCCGCGATGGGCCGCCGCCAGCAGGCCGAGGGGCACGCCGACGCCCGCGCCGATGCCCACCGCGACCAGCGCCACGGCGATGGACACGCGCGCGCCCAGCATCACCATCGACAGGATGTCGCGGCCGAAATGATCGGTGCCGAACGGATGAACGGCCGAGGGCGGCTGCAGCTTGTCGGCGATGGCAAGCTGGCCGATGTCGTGCGGCGTCCAGAAGAACGACACCACCGCCGCCAGCAATGCCAGCCCCGCCAGCCCCGCGCCCAGGGTCATGCCCCATCTCATCTTGCGCGCAGCCTTGGGTCCACGACCGCATAGGCCAGATCGACCAGGAAGGTCACCGCGATCACCGCCGCGACCAGCACCAGCACCGCCGATTGCACCACGATCAGGTCGCGCTGGCTGATCGCCTGAAAGATCAGCCGGCCCAGCCCGGGCAGATAGAACACGTTCTCGATGATGATCGCGCCGGCCAGCAGAAAGGAAAACTGCATCCCCATGATCGTCAGCACCGGGATCAGCGCGTTGCGCAGCGCGTGGCGGCGCAGCGTCTGGCCCTCGCTCAGCCCCTTGGCGCGGGCGGTGCGGACATAGTCCTGGCCCTGCGTCTCGATCAGCGCGGATCGCAGCACCCGCGCCAGGATCGCAGCCTGCGGCAGGGCCAGCGCGATGGCCGGCAGGATCAGCGAGCGCAGCGCCGCCAGCGGCTGGCCCCAGCCCGCAAAGCCGCCGGCGGGCAGCCAGCGCAGCTTGACCGCGAACAGCAGCACCAGAAGCATGGCGAACCAGAAATTTGGCAGCGCGATGCCCAGCTGCGTGCCGCCGGTGACGATGGCATCGCCCGCCCGGCCGCGGCGCGCGGCGGCGTAGATGCCGACCGGAAAGGCGATGCAGGCCGCCAGCATCAGCGCCATCAGCGCCAGCGGCAGCGACACCTGCATCCGGTCCAGGATCATCGCCGCAATCGGTGTCTTGTAGGTGAAGCTGTCGCCGAAATCGCCCTGCAGCAGCGCGCCCATCCACGCCGCGTAGCGCAGCGGCAGGGGCTGATCCAGGCCCATCTGCTGACGCAGCGCGGCGACCGTTTCGGGCTGGGCGCCGGTGCCCAGCATGAAGCTGGCCGGATCGCCCGGCACCAGTTCGACAATGGAAAAGATCAGCGCCGAGGCGACCAGAAGGCTCAGCCCCATCGAGATCGTCCGGCGGATGAGATAGCGCAGCATGATCGCGACGCTAGTCCGAGCCGGCCCGGCGGTAAAGCGGCTTGCGGTCGCCGCCGGTCTGGCGATCATGGGCGCAGATGAAGGAGGACGGGGATGAGGCTTCAGGACAAGGTGGCGATCGTGACCGGCGGCGGCAGCGGCTTTGGCGCGGGCATCGCGCGCAAATTCGCGGCCGAGGGCGCCAGCGTGGTGGTGGCCGATATCGACGAGCCGCGGGCGCGCGAGATCGCCGACGAGATCGGCGGCCGCGCGATCCACGCCGATGTCGCCAGCGGCGCCAGCGTGCGCGCAATGGTGGCGCAGACGGTCGAGGCGTTCGGGCGGATCGACGTGATGGTGAACAATGCCGGCGTCACCCATCTGCCCGCGCCGATGGAAGAGATTTCCGAGGCCGATTTCGACCGGGTTCTGGCCGTGAACTGCAAGTCGGTCTACCTGATCGCGCGCGAGATCGTGCCGGCGATGAAGCGGGCCGGGCGCGGGTCGATCGTGAACGTGGCCTCGACCGCCGGCGTCTCGCCCCGGCCGCGGCTGAACTGGTACAACGCCTCGAAGGGCTGGGTGATCACCGCCACCCGCGCGATGGCGGTGGAACTGGCGCCGTTCGGCATCCGCGTGAACGCGCTCAACCCGGTGGCGGGCGAAACGCCGCTGCTGAAAAGCTTCATGGGCGAGGATACGCCAGAGATGCGGGCGAAATTTTTGGCCACGATCCCCCTGGGTCGGTTCTCCACGCCCGAGGACATGGGCAATGCCGCCTGTTTTCTGGCCTCGGACGAGGCGTCGATGATCACCGGCATCGCGATGGAGGTCGATGGCGGGCGTTGCATCTGATGTCGAGACCGGGGGTTTTGCACCCCCGGACCCCCGCAGGATATTTTTCCCGCCAAAGACGGCCCCGTTAACCCGGTCTTCATCCTTGCCGCGTAAGGCTGGGTCTTGCGGTACAGGCGGGGACGCCGATGACCGCCGCCGAAGACGCCACACCCCCACCGGACGAGCGCCGGTGCGGGGTGTGTGCGCCCCTCGCCCTGTCTTTGGCGCGCAAATATCCCGGGGGGAGTCCCGGAACGGGACGGGGGGCAGCGCCCCCCTTTTTTCCTTCGCGATCCCGCCTCAGCCCTGGTCGCGCCAGCGATTGACCAGCGGATAGCGGCGGTCCAGCCAGAAGGCCCTGGTGGTGATGCGCGGGCCGGGCGCGGCCTGATACCGTTTCCATTCGCTGACAAACAGCAGCCGTTCGACCTGCTGCACTGTGGCGGCGTCAAAGCCCTGCGCGACCAGATCGGCGCGGCCCAGATCGCGTTCGATCAGCCCTTCAAGGATCGCGTCCAGCACCTCGTAGGGGGGCAGCGAATCCTGATCCGTCTGATCGGGGCGCAGCTCGGCCGAGGGGGGTTTGGAGATGATCCGCGGCGGGATCACCTGCGCCCGGGCGCCCATCATCCAGTCGCGGTGGTTTTCGTTGCGCCAGCGGCAGGTTTCGAACACGCGGGTCTTGTAGAGATCCTTGATCGGGTTATAGCCGCCGGCCATGTCGCCATAGATCGTGGCATAGCCCACTGCGATTTCGGATTTGTTGCCGGTGGTCAGCAGCATCTCGTCGAACTTGTTCGAGATCGCCATCAGCATCACGCCGCGCAGGCGGGACTGGATGTTTTCCTCGGTCGTGTCCGGGTCCGTGCCCTGCATCAGATGCGCCAGCGCCTGGGCGACGGCGGCGCGGGCGGGTTCGATCTGCACCGTATCGAGCCGCGCTCCCAGACGCCGGGCGCAGTCGGCCGCGTCATCGAGGCTGGCCTGCGAGGTGTATTCCGATGGCAGCATGACGCAGCGCACATTGTCGGGTCCGATCGCGTCGGAGGCGATGGTCGCGACCAGCGCCGAATCGATTCCGCCCGACATGCCCAGCACGACCTTGCGGAAACCGGATTTGCGCAGATAGTCGCGCAGGCCCAGCATCATCGCGTGATAATCCTGTTCCCACGCATCGGGTTGCGGCGCCATCGGCCCGGGTTCGGCCCGCCAGCCGTGATCGGTGCGGGTGAAATCGACATGGGCCAGCGTCTCGGCGAAGGGCGGCAGTTGCACGACCTTTCGCCCGCCGGGGTTCAGCACGAAGCTGGCGCCGTCATAGATCTGGTCGTCCTGCCCGCCGACCATGTTCACATAGACCAGCGGCAGGCCTGTCTCGACCACGCGGCCGACCATGTGGCCCATGCGCAGGTCCAGCTTGTCGCGGTGATAGGGGCTGCCATTGGGCACGATCAGGATCTGCGCCCCGGTTTCCTCCAGCGTTTCGGCCACGTCGGGATACCACGCGTCCTCGCAGATCGGGCTGCCGATGCGGACCGGGCCGATCGGATAGGGGCCGCTGATCGGGCCGCTGTCGAACAGCCGCAACTCGTCGAACAATTGCTTGTAGGGCAGGCGGTGTTTCAGCACGCGGGCGACCGGCTTGCCGCCCCTGAAGACGTGATAGGCGTTGTAAAGCCCGTCCCCCTCGCGCCACGGCCCGCCGATGCCGAGGGCCGGCCCGTCGGCGCAATCCTGCGCCAGCCCCGTCAGCGCCGCGATGGCCTGTTCGGTGAAGGCCGGTTTCAGCACCAGATCCTGGGTCTGATAGCCGGTGATGAACATCTCGGGCAGGGCCAGCATGTCGGCGCCGGCCTCGCGCGCCTCGGCCCATGCCTTGCGCGCGATCCGGGCGTTTCCGGCCAGATCGCCCACGGTGGCGTTCAACTGGCCTATGGTCAGGCGAAAGCGGTCGGTCATGCGCGGGGCCCCCTGGTATCGCGTCTCCGTGATAGGGGAAGGCGCGGGAAAGGAAAAGTCGGGCTTTGCGCAGGGCTGCCGGCTGCGCTAGACCATGGGCAGAAGGCGAAGGGGTGGTCGATGAACGCAGCAATTCGTGCAGGTGTGGCGGTGCTGGCGCTGATGGCTTCGACGGCTGCGGCGGATGCGCAGGTCGTCACCAAGCAGTATGACGATGGCGGCGTCTATGAAGGCACGTTCCGCAACGGCCGCCAGCACGGGCAGGGCATCTATACGCTGCCCAACGGCTATCGCTATGAAGGAGACTGGGTCGAGGGCGAGATCCTGGGCCAGGGCACCGCGACGTTTCCGAACGGGTCGGTCTATGTCGGCCATTTCGCCAAGGGCAAGCCCGATGGCAAGGGCCGGATCACCTATGCCGACGGCGGCACCTATGAAGGCGACTGGATCGCCGGCGAGATCACCGGCGAGGGCGTGGCGGAATATGCCAATGGCAGCATCTATACCGGGCAGTTCGTCAAGGGGCTGCATCAGGGCCGGGGCGTGCTGACCCAGCCCAACGGCTATCGCTATGAGGGCGACTGGAACGCCGGCGTGAAAGAGGGGCAGGGCAAGATCACCTATCCCGACGGCGCGGTCTATGAAGGCGGGATGCTGGCCGGGCAGCGCGCCGGGCGCGGCAAGCTGACCATGGCCGACGGGATGACCTATGACGGGATCTGGTCGGCCGGCCAGATGTCGGGCACCGGGGTTCTGGTGCAGGCGTCGGGCGACCGGTACGAGGGCCAGATGCGGGGCGGCAAGCGCGAGGGGCAGGGCGTCGCCACCTATGCCAGTGGCGATGTCTATGACGGCCAGTTCCGCGCCGACCGCCGCCACGGCACCGGCACCTTCACCGGCACCGACGGCTACGTCTATACCGGCGACTGGGTCGAGGGGCGGATGGAGGGTCAGGGCCGGATCACCTATCCCGACGGATCGGTCTATCAGGGCCAGATGAAGGACGACCGGCCGCACGGCACCGGCAAGATCACCTATCCCGACGGCTCTACCTACGAAGGGCAGTGGGCGGCCGGCGTGATCGAGGGCGAGGGCAAGGCCGTCTATGCCAACGGCATGGTCTATGAAGGCAGCTTCAGGAACGCGCGCAATGACGGGCAGGGGCGCATGTCCTATCCCGACGGCTATGTCTATACCGGCGCGTGGCAGGACGGGCAGCGGCACGGCGAGGGGCAGGCGACCTATCCCGACGGCACCGTCTATACCGGCAGTTTCGCCAACGGCCTGCGCGAGGGCAGGGGCAAGCTGACCACGCCCGACGGGTTCGTCTATGAAGGCGGCTGGAAGGCGGGCGAGATCGACGGAGAGGGCGTGGCGACCTATGCCAACGGCGACCGCTATGAGGGCCGGTTCGAGGCCGGCAAGCGGCAGGGCCAGGGCGTGATGCGCTATGCCACCGGCCAGGTCGCGGCGGGCGAGTGGGAGGACAACCGGCTGATCGAGGCCGAAGAGGCCCCGGCACCGGAGCCGGACGGCGCGACGTCCGAGTTGCCCGCCGACAGCGCGCCGTCTGCGGGCGGAGAGTGAGGTGGTGGCGTAGCGGCGGGGGATGGGCTGTTCGAGGGGCGGAAGGCGGACGGGACGGACTTTCGCGGCGACTTGCTCGAAGGTCTGCTTCATTAGAGTATAGCCGTATGGGACTACCCGATGACAGAGCGCCAACAGATACGAGTCTATCTCGATGCCCAGGATTTCATCTCCCTCTCGAAGCGGCCCCTTTCCGAGACTGAGGCGGCGCTATTCAGAGAACTCGTTAGCCTCCGGCTTAATGGCGTGGCCGAGTTCGGGGTATCTCTCTTCCACGTCGCCGAGGTGCTAAATCCCGACAGCGAGGGCTTCGAAGACTACCAGCGCCATTGCGGCGAGGTGATTCATGCACTTACAGGCGCCGCCGCGTTCCCCCATGTGGGCGACGTCCTAAACGGGGCCGCGTTCCCAAACAATGGGATATGGGCACCGGCATTCAGCTTGGAAAACATAAAGGCGCTGGTCGACGCTAAATCCATCAAGCGCATGGTTGGAGACGCATTTCAGGATCAGGAGCCGCTATCTCGTCAGCAGCGGCGGCTGATCGCGAATCCGAAGACGCTCGCGCGACTCATGGAGAACACGATGTTCGATCTGCCGCCAGAGTTTGCGATGATCGGCATGACGAAGGCGGAGTTCTGCGCCCTCGTTCGCGATCCGCCACGTGGGCGACGGGCGTTCCATGCGAAGTTCATGCGCTTCGTAACCGACCCACGGCATTACTGCGCCGCCGTCGCTTCCGTTCGACGCGGACAGAACCCAATGCGCCAGATCATGGACGAAAGCCTCGCGGAGACGCGCGCGAAGATCGACGCGCTCGTGGCCGGCATCCGGCTCAAGCGCGCGCGGGACGGAGGGATGCGCCTCATCCATGAGGCCGCCATCTCCCACGCGGTGCAGACCTACGGCGACGCCTCCGATGAGGCGGAACGCGCTCGGAGGGAGCATGCCGCGTTCGAGCGCGAGGCCCGGCGCGTGCCTCGCTCGTCATGGTCTCATGCGAGCGGTCCCCGGTTCGATTACATCCGCGCCTATTGTGAGGCGCTTTTCCGTATGGAGCGCGATCCATCGCCGTCAGAGGTGATGGACCTGTGTCATCTCGCCTACCATCCGGACGTGGACCTCATTCGCGTTGATGGACGGATGTTCGACATGATGCGGGGGTTCGTACCGCTTAAGGGCAAGATGGTCGCGAAACTAAGGGAGCTGCCGGATGCGATCCGACGCGCGTCGCAATGACTGCACTTCACTGGGACGGCCGAATGAAGCGGTGCCGCCGTTTCACATGGGCTGGTCGTAGCATCCGAAACGTCAGCAGGCGCGGGTATTGATCTGATTAGAACCCCATGCGGCAGTCGCAGGAAGTATCCGTCGAATCCGCCGTTCGCGAGCGACGCAGCAGCCGTCCCTGTGGCCCCCAAGCAGACCTCCAGACCTCCTCAAACCCCCTCGCCCGCCCACC
Organism: Paracoccus stylophorae; assembly: GCF_028553765.1. NCBI lineage: Bacteria > Pseudomonadati > Pseudomonadota > Alphaproteobacteria > Rhodobacterales > Paracoccaceae > Paracoccus > Paracoccus stylophorae. The sequence goes on from NZ_CP067134.1 coordinate 621,266, forward strand.
GGATCAGCGCGCTTCGTCGTCCCCCCCGAACAGCCCCTTCAGCCCGCGCGTCAGCAGGTTTCCGACCTTGGGCCGGGGTTGCGAGATGAAGGGGAGCGGGCGGCAGACTTCCATCGCGGCGATGCCGACGCGGGCGGTCAGGGCGCCGTTCACCACCCCCTCGCCGAAGCGGCGCGACAGCTTGGCCATGACGCCGCCGCCCGCGACCGTCTGGATCAGATCGTCGCCCGCCGCGACCGCGCCGGTGGCGACCAGATGCGCCATGACGGTGCGCGCCAGCCGCCAGCCGCCGACCGCGCCGGCCCGGCCGCCATAGATTTCCGCCATCCGCCGGATCATCCGCAGATTGGCCGCCAGCGCCGCCGCGACATCGGCCAGCGCCAGCGGAATCAGCGCCGTCGCCGCGGCCACGGTGCGCGATGCGGCCTCGATCTCGCGCCGTGCCTGCTGGTCCAGACCGGCCAGCAATTCGGTTTCCGCCATCGCCAGCAGCGTGGCGGCGTCCACCGCGTCGCCGCGCGTCTCGGACAGGCGGGCGCGGTGCCACTCCATCTCGGGCCGGTTGCGATACAGCGACAGAAGCTGGTCGGTGACGTGGCGCGCCTCATCCATGCTGTCATCGGCCAGCGCGGCGCCGGCCTGTCGCTGGATCGCGTCGATCATGGCAAATCGCGCCCAGGCCCGGTATTCGCGCCACGCCATGCCAAGCGCGGCCAGCGTGAACAGCGCAAACAGCGCGATGCCGATCCAGCCCAGCACCGGATAGCTGCGCAGCAGCGAATCGATGAAATCCAGCGCCGCGATCGACAGCAGAAAGGTGAACAGCGCCACGCCCGAATTGATGAACAGCCGCGTCAGCCGCGAGGGCCGGCGGCCGACCAGACGGCTGACCATCTCCATCGTGCGCGGGCGCGGCAGGGCGCGCGGCGCCTCGTCGATGGGCGGGGCGTCGGCGGGGCTGGGGCCGTCCTGGCGCGATTCGTGGCGCGGCTGGTGGCGCGGGCCGGGGTCTTGCGCGGGTTTCTCGGCCGAATCCAGCTCGATCAGCACGGGGCCGCGCCTGCGGTTCGGATCGTCTGTCACAGCCGGTCTCCGATCAGGAATTCGGCGGCGCGGTCCAGCCGGATATGGGGCGGGCCGTCGCCGGGGCGGGTGGTGCTGGCGGCGGGGGCAAAGTTCATGATCGCGTAATCGCCGTCCAGCCATGTCTCGGACCCGGCGCGGGCGGGATGCAGCAGCGCGGCGGGATCGGCGGGCAGTTCGCCGGGATAGAACGCCGCCTGCCGCCCGTCCATCAGCCGGCCGCGCACGGCGGGCAGGTCCTCGCCGTCCTGGGCGATCACGTCCTCGGTCGTGGCGCGCAGGGCGGCGATGGCCATCGCCTCGGTCCGCGCGCCGCTGAAATCGGCGCGGTCGCGGGCCTCGCGCAGCATCGCCGACAGGATCGCGGTCAGGCGGTTGTGCTGGATGTGATGCAGGTGGTCGGCCTTGGTGGCGGCGAACAGGATGCGTTCGACCCGCCGCGTTCCCAGGATCTGCGCCAGCCAGCCGGCGCGGCCGGGGCGGAACGCGGTCAGGATGTCGGCCATGGCGCGGCGCATGTCCTCGACCGCGCGCGGGCCCTGATGGATCGCGCCCAGCACATCGACCAGCACCACCTGCCGGTCGATGCGGGCGAAATGGTCGCGGAAGAAGGGCTTGACCACGCGCGACTTGTAGGCGTCGAAGCGGCGGCGGAATTCGCGCGCCAGCCGGCCGTCGCGCAGATCCGCCGGCAGCGGCGCGAATGTCAGCGCGGGCGAGCCGGCCATCTCGCCCGGGATCAGGAACCTGCCGGGGGTGCAGTCGGAAAACCCCGCCTCGCGCGCGGCCTGAAGATGGGCGGTATAGGTTTCGGCCAGTCGCTGCGCCACCGGTTCGTCGAACCGCGAGGCATCGAGGCCGCGCAGCGCGGCGGTATAGGCGTCGGCGCCGGGGCGCCCCTCGATCCGCGTCAGGACCTCGTCCGACCAGGCGCCGAAATCGCGTTCCATCAGCCGCAGGTCCAGCAGCCATTCGCCGGGATAATCGACGATGTCCAGATGGATCGTGCGCGGCCCGGTCAGGCCGGAAAACAGGCCCCGCCCCTCGATCCGCAGGGACAGGCGCAGCTGGCTGACATGGCGGGTGCTGTCGGGCCAGTGCGGGTCGGGGCCGGTCAGCGCCGCCAGATGGCGTTCGAAATCGAAGCGCGGGACGGTATCGTCGGGCTGCGGTTGCAGCCACGCCGCCTTGAGGCTGCCATCGGCGGCGGCGCGCAGCGCGTGCATGCGGCCGCGATCCATCAGATTGGCCACCAGCGAGGTGATGAAGACGGTCTTGCCGGCCCGCGACAGCCCCGTGACGCCCAGTCGGATCACCGGATCGCCAAGGCCCAGCCCCGCGATCACCCTTTTGCCGATTCCCATTCTGCCCGCCCTGTCGTTCCGGTTGCCCCGAAGATAGGGACCGCGCCCGGAATTTCATAGGCCGGGCGGGACTTTCGCGCGACCGGGCGCTTTGGCATAAGCTGGCCCATGACCGACCGCTTGCCCATCGACGATGCCCTGCCCGCGCTGCGCGAGGCGCTGGCCGCGCATGGCCGGGCGGTTCTGGTCGCCCCGCCGGGGGCGGGCAAGACGACGCGGGTGCCGCTGGCCCTGCTGGACCTGGTGCCGGGCCGGATGCTGATGCTGGAGCCGCGCCGGCTGGCCGCGCGGGCCGCAGCCGAACGTCTGGCCGCCGGTCTGGACGAGGCGGTGGGCGGGCGCGTCGGCTTTCGCATCCGGGGCGAATCCGTGGCCGGCAGCCGGATCGAGGTCGTGACCGAGGGCATCCTGACCCGGATGATCCAGTCCGATCCGTCGCTGGCGCGCATCGGCTGCGTGATCTTTGACGAGTTTCACGAACGCAGCCTGAACGCCGATCTGGGACTTGCCCTGGTGTGGGAGGCGCGCGGCGCGCTGCGCGAGGATCTGGCGATCCTGGTGATGTCGGCCACGCTGGAGGCCGAACCCGTGGCCACGCTGCTGGACGACGCGCCGGTGATCCGGTCCGAGGGGCGGGTATTCCCGGTCGAGACACGCTGGCTGGACCGGCCCTTGCCCGCCGGCGCGCGGCTGGTGCCCGAGGCCGCGCGGCTGATCGTGCAGGCCGAGGCCGAGACCCGCGACACCGGCGGCACGATCCTGGCCTTCCTGCCCGGCGAGGGCGAGATACGGCGGGTCATGGCGCTTTTGCGCGACACGGGTTGCGAGGTGCTGCCGCTGTATGGCGCGCTGGACGCCGGGGCGCAGCGGGCGGCGCTGTCCGTGCCCGGCGTGCAGCGGCGCATCGTGCTGGCCACGGCGATTGCCGAAACCTCGCTGACGATTCCGGCGGTGCGGGTGGTCGTCGATGCGGGACGGGCGCGGCGGGCGCGGTTCGATCCGGGCAGCGGCATGTCGCGGCTGGTCACTGAACGGGTCAGCCGGGCCGAGGCCGATCAGCGGCGGGGCCGTGCGGGCCGGGTCGCGCCGGGGGTCTGTTACCGCATGTGGGCGCGCGCCGAAGAGGGCGCGTTGCCCGCCTTTGCCCCGCCCGAGATCGTGGCCGCCGATCTGGCGGGGCTGGCGCTGGAACTGGCGGCATGGGGTGCCGCGCCGGACAATCTGGCGTTCCTGACGCCACCGCCCGACGCGGCGCTGGCCGAGGCGCGGGCGCTGCTGGTCCAGCTTGGCGCGCTGGATACGGCGGGGCGGATCACCGGTCACGGACGCGCGCTGGTGCGGCTGCCGCTGCATCCGCGGCTGGCGCATATGCTGACGCTGGCGGGGGCGCCGGCGGCCGATCTGGCGGCGCTGCTGTCGGCGCGCGATCCGCTGCGGGGGGCGCCGGCCGATCTGTCGCTGCGGCTGGCCGCGATCCGCGATCCGCAGGGCTTTGCCGCCCGGCATCCCTATCAGGCTGATCGCGCAGGGCTTTTCCGGCTGCGGGACGATGCGCGGCGGCTGCGCCGGTTGGCGACGGGCGACGGTTCGGCGGAGGGTCCCGCCGGGCATGGCGCGATGGCGGCGCTGGCCTATCCTGACCGGATCGGGTTGCGGCGCAGGGGCGATGCGCCGCGATTCGTGCTGTCGGGCGGCAAGGGTGCGGTGCTGGATGCGGGCGATCCGCTGGCCGGGCAGCGATTGATCGTCGCGGTCGATCTGGACGGCGACGGGCGCGAGGCGCGGGTGCGGATGGCCGCCGCGCTGGACGAGCAGACCCTGCGCGATCTGTATGGCGCGCGCATCCACGAGGTCGCGATCTGCGAATGGTCGCGGCGCGAGGGGCGGGTGCTGACCCGCCTGCAAGAGCGGCTGGGGGCGCTGGTTCTGTCGGACCGGAACTGGGCCGGGGCGAGCGAGGAGGCGGTGGCGCGGGCGGCGTTCGAGGGGTTGCGGCAGGACGGGTTGCCGTGGACTCGCGCGGCGGCGCGGCTGCGGGCGCGGATCGCGCTGGTCGAGGGGCTGGGGCCGGTCGATGAGGCCAGCCTGCTGGAGGATGGCCAATGGCTGCTGCCGTGGCTGGGGCAGGCGCGGACGCTGGCCGATCTGCGGGCGCTGGACCTGGTCGAGCCGCTGAAGGCGCGGATCGGCTGGGAGGGGCAGCAGCGCCTGGCGGCCGAGGTGCCGGCGCATTTCGTGACCCCCCTGGGGCGCAGGGTGGCCATCGACTATAGCCACGAGACGCCGTCCATCGAGCTGAAATTGCAGGAGGTTTTCGGCGTCACGCAGCATCCGAAAGTGGCCGGGCGGCCGCTGCGGATCAGCCTGTTGTCGCCGGGGGGAAAGCCGGTGCAGGTGACGACCGATCTGCCGGGGTTCTGGGCCAATTCCTATGCCGAGGTCCGAAAGGAGATGCGCGGCCGTTACCCCCGCCATCCATGGCCCGAAGACCCGACGCAGGCCGCGCCGACCACGCGCGCCAAACCGCGCGGGACGTGAGGCAACGGCTGCGCGCGTTGCCGGCGGTGCCGCGCGACGAAGCGGGGTGGTCAGGGCCAGCAAATGCAGGGGATCGGGGCGCACGGCGCGTCCACCGGGGCGGCACCGGACATGCACAGGATGTGCACAGCTTGCGGACGCCGGACAGCGGTTCGGCGCAACGGCTGGGCGGACAGGACGGGGATCGGCCGGTGGCGGGATCGTCGAGTGCGGGGCCGCTCGATGCCGGACTCGGCCGTTGGCGCGGTCAGCCGCTGGCAGAATGGTCGATTGCGCGGTCCGGGCAATGCCGGGGCGCAGGCTTTGGGCGGGGGTCAGCCGGTGGCGGAATAGTCGATGGCGGGGGTCAGGCGATGCCGGGAATCAGCCGTCGGCGCGGTCAGCCTTTGGTCCGAGTCAGCCGTTGGCAGGGGTCAGGCAATGTTGGAACTCAGCGGTTGGTGCGGGTCAGCCTTCGGCCCGGGTCAGCCGTTGGCGGGGGTCAGCCGTGCGCCGGCGATCAGTCGATGGCGCGGATCAGCTTGCGTTCCAGAACCTTCAGCACCTGTCGCAGATCGTGGCCGCGCTTGAGGACGCGGCCATCCATGGCGATCACCGCATAGACCCCTTGCGCGTCGCGCAGGCGGGGGCGTTTCTCGATCCGGTACAGCGGGTGTTCGGTCGCGCGCCGGAACACGCTGAACACGGCCACGTCGCGCAGGAACGACATCGCATAGTCGCGCCATTCCCCGGCGGCGACGAAACGGCCATAGACGGACAGGATCACCCCCAGCTCTTGCCGGTCGAACACGACCCTGTCGGGATCGGCGCGGAGGGGCGGGAAGGTGTTCGTCATGTCCGGATCGTGGCACCGGGGGCGGTGCAAAGCAATGGCAAAGGGCGGCGGGTCGGGGACCGGCCGCCCCCAAGGGCGCGTCGCGCGGGCAGGCGCGCGGCGCGCGGGTCAGTAGCAGGCGATCTTGTCGATCCGCCCGGTGCGGCCATATTCGATGTTCAGCCGGTCGGGCCGGAAATCGGCGGTCACGGCGTCGTCGGGGCCGATCACGCGGGTGCCGATGGGAAAGGTCATCTGCGACAGCACGTCGCGCGGCTGCCCGATCAGCCCCTGATAGCCTGCCGCCCCGCATTCATCGGCGGGCGGGTCGGGCGTGGTGGCCGGGGGCAGCGGTTCGCACCCCGCAAGAGCCGCGGCGGAAATCAGGCCAAGCATCCAGAAACCGGTGCGCATCGGATCACCCGCAATCGATGTTGTAGATATTGCCCGAGGCATCGAGACGGAAGACGATCCGCAGCGGGTCGTATTCCTGCGGCTCGATCCCGCGATATTCGACCACCCGGTAATCGCGGGTGATGCCCAAAGACGGGATCACGCTGCCCGGCTGGCCCAGGCTGGCGGTATAGTCGCCCGCATGGCACAGATCGGGTTCGCGTTCCTGAAGCCCGGCGATCCCCTCGGCGGGCGGGGGCGGGGCCGGTTGCGCCACGGCGGGCACGGGCGCGGGCATCGGGGCCGGCGCCGGGGCGCAGCCCGCAACGGCGGCGGCGATCGCGGCAAACGGTAACAGTTTCATCTGGATCATGGTGTCGGCGTCCCTCTGGCGGCTTTTTGCTAAGCGGTCTTTTGACTGCCGCATTTATAGATCGTCAGCCGCCGGTTGAGAACCCGGCGGCGGCATGGACGGCCATCAAGAATCGCTGAGGCGGCAGACGACCCCGCGCCCGGATCAGGCGGAGGCGGTGGACAGGCTGCAATCGCCGTTACGGGGGCGATGCGCGATCAGGAACAGCCGCGCCGCGCTGTCGCCGATCCGGGCGATGGCGGGATCGTCGGGGCCAGGCGCGCGGGTGCCGGTAGTGCGGGTGCGGGCCGCCATGCCGAAGATCGCGCCGTCCTGCACCACCGTCGCGGACAGTGCGATCAGCTGTTCGGCGGCCAGCGCGGCGTCGGGGATGTCGAGTTCGCCCTGCGCCGACCAGCGTTCAAGATGCCGCCGGACCGGATCGTGCAGCAGCCGGTCGCGAATCTCGCGCCAGGACGCGACCAGTTCGGGAAAGCGCAGCGCCTCGGCCAGGGTGATGCGGTGCAGGGACGCGACCGGGGGCTGGCTGAGCCAGCAGGCGATCTGCCGGCCGATCAGCGGCAGGGCCTGGCGCGCGGACAGGCCGGGGTCGATGTCGATGGGCGCGGTCTGCGCCAGCCTGTCCAGTTCGTTTCGGACAACCTCATGATACATCGTTGATTTTTCGGGGAAATAGGTATAAAGTGTCGCCTTGGACACGCCGGCTGCGCGGGCGATGTCATCGACGCTGGCCCCGGAATATCCGTCGCGGAAAAAGATGTCCCTGGCGCCGCGCAATGCCTGGTCCCATTTGCGGCCGGTCCGCCCGGTGGGTGTGGGTGTCATAATGAATTCCTTGCAAAATGCCCGATCAATATAGAGCGGACAAAAGCGCGAATCGAGACGGATCGCGCGGCTTTGGCGCGTGTCCGCCTGCCCATGGGCGGTTCTTTGCCGCAGGCGGAACCGGGGGGCGACGCGCGGACGCGCGCGCTGCGCCCGCCGTGCTGCGCCTGCGGCGTGGAATCTGGTCCGGTCATGCCCTAGCCTTCCCCGAGGGAGCGGCGAATCAACGCGGCGTCAGGCGAGGAGGCAGAAATGTCCAGACAAGAACAGTCATTCCGGGGCTCGGTCGAGCGGATGTTCACCCATGCGGCGAGCCTGATGGATCTGCCGCCGGGGCTGGAGGAAAAGATCCGGGTCTGCAATTCGACCTATACCGTGCGGTTCGGCGTGCGTCTGCGCGGGCAGATCCATACCTTCACCGGCTATCGCTCGGTCCATTCGGAGCACATGGAGCCGGTCAAGGGCGGCATCCGGTATTCGCTGGACGTCAACCAGGACGAGGTCGAGGCGCTGGCGGCGCTGATGACCTATAAATGCGCGCTGGTCGAGGTGCCGTTCGGCGGCTCCAAGGGCGGGCTGCGCATCGACCCGCGCGCCTGGAACGAGGACGAGCTGGAACGGGTGACGCGGCGCTTTACCTATGAATTGTCGCGCCGCAACCTGATCTCGCCCAGCCAGAACGTGCCGGCGCCCGACATGGGCACGGGCGAGCGCGAGATGGCGTGGATGGCCGACGCCTATAAGCGGCTGCATCCCGACGACATCAATGCCAAGGCCTGCGTGACCGGCAAGCCGCGCACCGCCGGCGGGATCGACGGCCGGGTCGAGGCGACCGGGCGCGGCGTGCAATACGCGCTGCGCGAGGTGTTCCGCCATCCCGACGTGCTGAAAAGGGCCGGGCTGGAGGGCACGCTGGCCGGCAAGCGGGTGATCGTGCAGGGGCTGGGCAATGTCGGCTATCACGCGGCGCATTTCCTGTCGTCCGAGGATCAGGCGCTGATCTCCTGCGTGATCGAACGCGACGGCGCGATCACCAACCCGCAGGGCATCAATGTCGATGCGCTGCGCGGGCACATCATCTCGACCGGCGGGGTGCGCGGGTTCTCGGGCGGCGATTATCACGAGGAGGGGATGGCGAAGCTGGAAGAGCCGTGCGACATCCTGATCCCGGCCGCGGTGGAAAGCGTGATCCATGCCGGCAACGCCGACCGGATCGCGTGCAAGCTGATCGTCGAGGCGGCGAACGGCCCGGTGACGGCGGACGCCGACGAGATCCTGCGCAATCGCGGCGTGGTGATCGTGCCCGACATGTATGCCAATGCCGGCGGCGTCACCGTGTCCTATTTCGAATGGGTGAAGAACCTGTCGCAGATCAGCCTGGGCCGGATGGAGCGTCGCCACGAGGAGGCGCGGGCGCGGATGCTGATCGAGGAGCTTGAGCGGATCTCGGCCGATACGGGCACGAATTTCGAGCTGGCAAAGGGTTTCAAGGAGGCGTTCCTGCACGGCGCGGACGAGCTGGACCTGGTGCGGTCGGGTCTGGACGACACGATGCGCGAGGCGTTCGGCAAGATGCGCGAAGTGTGGATGGCCAACAGCCGGGTCGAGGATCTGCGCACCGCGGCCTATGTGGTGGCGATCCGGCGCGTGTCGAACGTCTATGGCTCGCTGGGCCTGTAGGTGCGATTGCGTCCCGCGACGGCCGGGGGCGCTGCCCCCGGACCCCCGAGGTATTTGAGAAAGAGGGCGAGGACGGGCGTCAGTCGCTTGCGTCAGTCGCGGGGGGCGGCGGCGCGGCGCAGGCGGTCGTTGATGGCGCGTCCGAGGCCGCGATCGGGGATCGGGGCGACGGCGATGGGGCGGCCCTGCCGGTCGGCGCGGCGCAGCGTGTCGAACAGGTTGGCCGCGGCCTGCACCAGATCGCCGCTGGGCGACAGGCTGAGCGGGCCGGGTGTGCCGAAGGCGATGAAGGTTTCGTCGGGGCGCGGTGCGGCGGCGTTCAGGCGCAGCGGCGCGTTCGGGGCGTAGTGGCTGGACAACTGGCCGGGTGCGGTCGGGGTTTCGGCGTCGGTGGCAAGGCGGGCCAGGGGGGCGTCCAGCGCGGCCTCGATCGCCTCGGCCGGGATGCCGCCGGGGCGCAAGAGCGTGGCGCGTCCGCCGGGCCAGCCGATGATGGTCGATTCGACGCCGACCGGGCAGGGGCCGGCGTCCAGCACCGCCGCGATCCGTCCCGCAAGCCCGCCATCCGGGTCCAGCACGTGATCGGCGCAGGTCGGGCTGATGCGGCCCGAGGCATTGGCCGAGGGTGCGGCCAGCGGCCCGCCGAAGCGGCGCAGCAGCGCCTGCGCCGCAGCGTGGGCGGGGACGCGCAGGCCGATGGTGGGCAGTCCCGCGCCGACCAGCGGCGCGATCCCGGCCTCGGGCCGCAGCGGCAGCACCAGCGTCAGCGCACCGGGCCAGAACGCGCTGGCCAGCATCAGCGCCGCGTCATCGAAGGCGGCGATCCGGCGGGCGGCGTCAAGGTCGGCGACATGCACGATCAGCGGGTTGAAGGCCGGGCGGTCCTTGGCGGCATAGATCCGCGCGACCGCCCGCCCGTCGCGCGCATCCGCCGCCAGCCCGTAGACGGTTTCGGTCGGGATCGCCACGCATTCGCCCGCCGCCAGCAATGCGGCGGCGCGGGTCAGGCCGGGGCGGTCGGCGGTCAGTCGTTCGGTCTGCATTCGTGACGCGGGGTTCGGGTTGAGGCTGTGTGCGACGTATCTAAGATGCGGCTGTGTGCGACGTATCCACGATACGGTGCGATCAGCCTGATAGAAGCCCCGCGCCGTCTTGCCAAGGCGCATCGAGGAAGGAACACCAGAGATGAGTTATGTGGCGCCGGTCGAACAGATCCAGTTCATCCTGAACCATGTCGTGCCGTTCCCCGAGGTTGCCGCCAGCGACCGGTTCGCCGAGGCGACGCCCGAGACCGCGTCGGCGATCCTGACCGAGGCGGGCAAGCTGGCCGGCAACGTGCTGGCGCCGCTGAACCGCAGCGGCGACGAGACGCCGGCGCGGCTGGAAAACGGCAAGGTGCGATCCTCGCCCGGCTTTGCCCAGGGGTTCCGCGCCATCGCCGAGGGCGGCTGGATCGGGCTGTCGGCCGATCCCGAACATGGCGGGATGGGCCTGCCGCAGGCGCTGAACATGGCGGTGGCGGACATGATGTCGGGGGCGTGCCTGTCGCTGCAACTGAACCCGCTGCTGACACAGGGCCAGATCGAGGCGCTGGAACATCATGCAAGCGACGAGATGAAGGCGCTGTATCTGCCCCGGCTGACCAGCGGCGAATGGTCGGGCACGATGAACCTGACCGAACCGGGCGCGGGCAGCGACGTCGGCGCGCTGACCACCCGCGCCGAGCGCAACGACGACGGCAGCTATGCCATCACCGGGCAGAAGATCTATATCACCTGGGGCGACAGCGACGTGACCGAGAATGTCTGCCACGCGGTGCTGGCGCGGCTGCCCGACGGGGCAAAGGGCACGCGCGGGATCAGCCTGTTCCTGGTGCCGAAATTCATCCCCGACGGGGACGGCAGACCCGGCGTGGCCAACAGCCTGAAGGTGGTCAGCCTTGAGGAAAAGATGGGCATCCACGGCAGCCCGACCTGCGTCATGAGCTATGAGGGCGCAACCGGCTGGCTGATCGGGCGCGAACATGGCGGCATGGCCGCGATGTTCACGATGATGAACTGCGCGCGTCTGGGGGTCGGCATGCAGGGCGTCGGCGTGGCCGAGGCGGCGTTGCAGCAGGCGGTCGCCTATGCGCAGGAGCGCGACCAGATGGGGCCGATCATCCGCCATCCGGATGTGCGCCGGATGCTGGCCACCGCGCGGGCCGAGATCTTTGCCGCCCGCGCCATCGGGCTGGCCTGCGCCGCCGCCATCGACCTGGAGCGCGCGACCGGGCAAGCCCATCACGCTGCCCGCGCCGCGTTCCTGACGCCCATCGCCAAGGCCTATGGCACCGATGTCGGCTGCCGCGTCGCCGATACCGGCGTGCAGGTGCATGGCGGGATGGGTTATGTCGAGGAGACGGGCGCGGCCCAGTATCTGCGCGATGTCCGCATCACCCCGATCTATGAGGGGACGAACGGGATTCAGGCGATGGATCTGGTCGGGCGCAAGCTGGCCGATGGCGGCGAGGCGGCGATGCGGCTGCTGGACGAGGTTCTGGACGACGCCAAGGCCGCGCAGGCCGATCATCCCGACCTGGCCAACGAGGTCTGGCAGGCCGCCGAGACGCTGCGCGAGGCGACGCAGGACCTGCTGGAGCGCGATCTGCCGCAGCGTTTCGCGGGGGCGGTGCCCTATCTGATGGCGTTCGCGCGGGTTCTTGGCGCGCATTTCCATCTGCGCGCGGCGCAGAAAGGCGGCGGGTCGCATCTGGCGCTGGCGCGGGTGTTCGTGGGCCGGGTTCTGCCGCGATATGCCGCCGATCTGGCCGAGGCGCGGGCCGGGCTGGACGATCTGGTGGCGGTCAGCGACGACGCGCTGTTCGGGCGGATCGGCGCGTGATCGCCTGCCCGTTCGAGACTCCGCCCGCCGAGGGCGAGGCGGTCGAACTGGCCGAGGGCGTGCTGTGGCTGCGCCTGCCGCTGCCGATGGCGCTGGATCATGTGAATGTGTATGCGCTGCGCGAGGCGGATGGCTGGACCGTGGTCGATACCGGGTTCGACACCCGCCGCGCCCGCGCCATCTGGCAAAGGCTGCGCGAGGGGCCGTTGCAGGGTCTGCCCGTCCGGCGGGTGATCGGCACGCATCATCATCCCGACCATATCGGGCTGGCCGGCTGGTTCATGGCGACCGACGGGGCGGAGCTGGCCATGAGCCGCACGGCATGGCTGACGGCGCGGATGCTGCGGCTGGACGTGCAGGATCGCCCGACGCCGCAGCAGGTCGCGTTCTGGCGCCGGGCCGGTATGCCGGCCGACATGCTGGCCACGCGCGCGGCCGAGCGGCCCTGGAACAGCGCCGATGTGGTCCACGAACTGCCGCCCGGCTACACCCGGCTGCGCGAGGCGCAGCAGGTGCGGTTCGGCGGACGCCGCTGGCTGGTGGCGATGGGCGACGGGCATGCGCCGCGCCATGCGACCTTCTGGTCGCTGGACGACGATCTGGTGATCGGGGGCGACCAGCTGCTGCCCTCGATCTCGCCCAATCTGGGCGTCTATCCGACCGAGCCCGACGCCGATCCGGTGGGCGACTGGCTGGCCAGCTGCGCGCGCCTGTCGGAACTGGCCGAGGCGCGGCATCTGGTGCTGCCGGGCCACAAGCTGCCCTTCACCGGCCTGCCCGAGCGGCTGCGGCAACTGGCCGACAACCACCATCACGCGCTGGCCCGGATCGAGGAGGCGCTGGCCCGGGGGCCGCGCAGCGCGGTCGGCTGTTTCGACATCCTGTTCAGGCGCCGGATCACGACGATGGAGTTCGGACTGGCGCTGGTCGAGGCGGTGGCCCATATCAACCGGCTGCACATCACGGGCCGCATCCGCCCGGTGGACGAACGCGACGGCGCGGTGCTTTGGGGGGCGTGACAGGGCGGCCGGTATCGGCTATCGCAGGGGCAGGCAAACACGCGGAGGACAGGCATGGCCGAACACGAGCATGGCAGCATGGATATCACCGAACAGCGCAAGACCTTTCACGGCTTCATCCGGCTGGCGACCTGGGTTGCCGGTCTGTCGATCCTGGCGCTGATCTTCATCGCGCTGCTGAACGCCTGATCGGGCGCGGAATCCCTGCATGAAAAGACGTGTGTTTCTGGCCGCGACCCTGCCGGCGGTGCTGGCTGCCTGCGGCGCCGACAATATCTGGGCCAGCGACGAGGCCGTGCGGGCCGCGCGGTTCGTCAGCGACGAGCCGCCCTCGATCACCCTGTTCACCGTGATCGGGATTCCGCGCGGCGAGGGCGGGCATTCGGCGCTGATGATCAACGGCAGCCAGCGGGTGATCTATGATCCGGCGGGAAGCTGGCAGCATCCGCGCATCCCCGAACGCCATGACGTGCTGTACGGGATCACCGACAATTTCAAGAATTTCTATATCGATTACCACGCCCGCAGCACCTATTGGGTGGCCGAGGACACGGTTCCGGTCAGCCGCGAGGTCGCCGATCTGGCGATCCGGCGGGCGCAGGCGAACGGCGCGGCCAATAAAAGCTTCTGCGCGGTCGAGACCGGCACCGTGCTGAACGGCGTGCCGGGGTTCGAGGGCGCACCGACCGGGTTTTCGCCCACCAAGCTGCGCAACTGGTTCCTGACGCTGCCGAACGTGCGGTCGCGGCGGTTCCAGGACGGCGATCCGGCGAATAATCACGACGTCCTGATTCGCCAGAAGAACGGCGTCATCACCGGCTATCCCAGAACGTAAAGCAGACCGAACAGGGTGATCCCGCCGGCCAGGATGGCAAGGATCACGTTGCGGGTCAGCAGCCCGACCAGCAGCGTCGCGGCCGCCGCCGACAGGCGCGCGGGGTCGGGCTGGCCCGCCGTCGCCTCGGGCCACATCACCAGCGGCGCGACCAGCGCGGGCAGGACCGACACCGGCGTATAGCGCAGCATCCGCAGCACCCAGCCCGGCAGCGGCCGGTTGCCCAGCACGCCCAGAAACGACCAGCGGATCAGGAACGTGCCGATCCCCAGCACCAGGATCACGGTCCAGACCGTCAGCGGCGATGGGCTGGCCGTCATGCCGGTCCTCCGTCGCGGTTTGCCATGCGCTTCTCGACCAGCGCGCCGGTGGCCATGCCGATGGGCGCGGCGATCAGCAGGCCCAGACCCGATGGCAGCCCGGCCAGCGCCAGCGCGGCCACGATCGACACGAAACATGCGGCCAGATGCGCGGGTGTGCGCAGCATCGGCGCGATCATCGCCAGAAAGGTGATCGGCATGGCGAAATCAAGCGCGATGTCGTCGGGGATCGCCTGCCCGACGGTCGCGCCGACCCATGTGGCGACGATCCACGGCACGCACAGCGCCACGGCGGCGCCGGCGAAATAGGCCAGACGCTGTTGCAGCGACAGGCGCGGGTGGCGTTCGTAATGCTGGATCGACAGCGCATAGCTTTGGTCGATCAGCGCATAGGCGATCCAAAGCTTTTGCCGCCCCGTCGCGCCGCGCAGCCACGGCACCAGCGAGGCGGAATACATCGCCATGCGCAGATTGACCGCCAGCCCCGAGACGATGACGATGAAGGCCGAGGCGTTGTCGGACAGCAATTGCACCGCCGTGAACTGCGACGCGCCGGCCAGCACCAGCACCGAAAAGCCCATGACCTGCGCGACATCCAGACCGGCCTCGGTCGCGACGACGCCGAACAGCACGGCAAAGGGCACGATCACGATCAGGAACGCCAGCGACTGCACCATGCCGTGCCGGAACGCCTGCGCCGGTGTGCGCGCAAGGGCGCGCGCGCCCGCCCGGTCGCCCGTCCGGTCGCCGAGATCCTCGCCGGCGGGAACGCCGGCGCTGGCTTGCTGCGAATCGGGGCGCGGGGCGGGCAACGGAGACATGGCGCTTTCGTTTCGGGGCCGGGTTTGGCAACCTTGCTTGCACGATGCGCAACCAGAGACAAGATCGCCCGCCGCTGATCGTCAGCCCCGTTCCGGCGCATGTCCTGCCGCAGGCGGCGCGGCTGTGGTGGGCCAGCTTCGGAACCGGGCGCGGCGCGCCGCCCCGGATGCGCGCCGATCACGGCATCGTCGCGCTGGATGCGCAAGGCCGGGTCGCGGGGGTGATGGGCTTGCGCGATGCGCGCGGGGGGTTTCCGGCACGGGTGCCCTGGGCCGCGCGAATCGGCTTTCGCGCCGGGCCGCCGACCGCCGATCTGATCGTCGATGGAATCGCGGTGCGGGATTCGCGGTGCGGGATCGGGCGCGCGCTTGTGCGGGCGGCGATGGCGCGGGCGCGGGCGGCGGGCCATCCGGGCCTGCGGGCCGAGGTGCGGGCGGGCAATGCCGGCGCGGTGGCGTTCTATCGCGCGCTGGGGTTTGCGACACTGGCCAGTCTGCGGTTCGGCTGGCCGTGGACGGGGCGGGTGCTGATCCTGCGCCGCGCCGTCGATGCGGCGGCGGCGGCGGTTGAGATGGCACCGGAACCGGAGCCGCAACCGCGCCGCGCGCAGCGGTGACGCGACGCCGCTTGCGGCGCGGTCAGCCGAAGATCCCGGCCACGCGTCCGACCAGCATGAAGGCGCGGGCAGAGCGGCTGTCGGCCAGAACCTGGATCTGCATGTCGTCAAGCTGCGGCACCAGCCGCGACAGAAGCAGGTCGAAATGGCGCAGGAAGTGGTGGGCGGTGTCGCGAAAGATCTCGTCTCCGCGCAGCATCATCCCGGCGATTTCGATGGCGGTTTCGTCATGGATGCCGCCAAGCGAGCCGACCGCGCTGCCGCGCGCGCCCTCGGCAAAGCGGCGCCAGATCGCGGGCGGTGCCGGGTCGGGCGGCAGATCGTCCATATAGATGTCCTGCGCCGCCAGCAGCGTGACCACGTCCTGCGCCGCGCGCAGCACGCGGGAATGGTCGTGATCCTTCAGCGCGCTGCGCAGCGCCGCGATGCCGTCAAGATCGTCCGGCCCGTCGGGAAAGTTCAGCGCGCGGATCAGCGTTTCGGGTGACACGTGCACGGGTTCGGGCGCGTCGAACCGCATCGCCGCCTGACGCAGATCGGCGGGCCGTGCGCGCGGCAGGACGGCCGGGGCGGGCTGCGGCAGTGGCGCGCCCGCATCGGCGGGCTGGGCGGGGGCGGGGGCGAAGGTGCCGCCTGCGTTGGCTGCGATTCGGCCGGGCGGGGGCGCGGGCCGTTCGTCACCGGCGGCGGCGCGCCGCGCGTGGCGGCGTATTCGCGCAGCTGCGTCAGGTGCCGGCGCAGATCGTCGGCCTCGGCCCGCAGCACCGCGAGCGAGCGGGCCAGCCCCACCGCCAACCAGATCAGCACCAAGGGCAGCACCACGCCCGCGGCCACGGCCAGCCGCATCACCCCGCCTTCGCCGCCCTGCGTCTCGGGCGCCAGCAACCAGAACAGCAGCACCAGGATCAGCCACACCGCGCTGAGCGCCAGACCCAGCGTGGTCATGGCGTCGCGCTGTGCCAGCGTCGCGATCCGTCCGGGCAGGGACATCGCCTATTCGAACCGGATCGCGAGGATCTCGTAGGTGCGCAGCCCGCCGGGGGTGGTCACATCGACGCTGTCGCCCTCATCCTTGCCGATCAGCGCGCGCGCCAGCGGCGAGCGGATGTTCAGCAGCCCGTTTTCGATATCGGCCTCGGCCTCGCCCACGATCTGGTAGGTGCGTTCTTCCTCGGTGTCCTCGTCGATCAGATCGACGGTCGCGCCGAACTTGACCGAACCCGACAGTTTCGCCGGGTCGATCACCTCGCAGCGCGACAGGATCGATTCCAGCTCCTTGATGCGGCCTTCGACGAAGCCCTGTTTTTCGCGGGCGGCGTGATATTCCGCGTTCTCGGACAGATCGCCGTGTTCGCGGGCCTCGGCGATCTGGCGGATGATGGCCGGACGCTCGGTCGATTTCAGGGCGGTCAGTTCCTTTTCAAGCGACTGATAGCCGCTGCGGGTCATGGGTATCTTGTCCATCGCTGACCTGTCCTTTCGGGGGCGGATGCCGCGCTGATGTTAATCGAACGCCCCCGCCATTCGACAATGGCAGGGGCGGAACCGTCGTTGTCTGCCACGTGAACGCAATTCCGGGGCGTTTGCAAGCCTTGCGCGGCGCGGAAAGGCGGTTTTCAGCCGGATTGGCCGCTGCGTGACGATTGCCCAGCCGCGCGGCAGGGGTTAGGTCTGGGGATAGCCGAAAGCAGGGAGCGAGCCAGCCGATGACCGACGAGACCCAGATCGAACGCGAGTCGATGGAATACGATATCGTGATCGTCGGAGGCGGCCCGGCCGGCCTGTCGGCGGCGATCCGGCTGAAACAGATCGATCCCGAGCTTGAGGTCGTGCTGCTGGAAAAGGGCAGCGAGATCGGCGCCCATATCCTGTCGGGCGCGGTGCTGGACCCGTGCGGGCTGGATCGGCTGATCCCCGACTGGAAGGAACGCGGCGCGCCCGTCAACACGCAGGTCGTGGACGACAATTTCTATGTGCTGGGCCAGTCGGGCGGCATCCGGGTGCCGAACTGGCCGATGCCGCCGCTGATGAAGAACCACGGCAACTATGTCGTCAGCATGGGCAATGTCTGCCGCTGGCTGGCCGAACAGGCCGAGGAGCTGGGCGTCGAGGTGTTTCCCGGCATGGCCGCCAGCCAGATCGTCTGGGACGGCGACCGCGTCAAGGGCGTCGTGGCGGGCGAGATGGGCCTGAACCCGGACGGCACGCCCGGCCCGCAATACGAGCCGGGGATGGAGCTGCACGGCAAATACGTCTTCATCGCCGAGGGCGTGCGCGGATCGCTGGCCAAGCAGATCATCGGCCGGCTGAACCTGTCGCAGGGCCACGAGCCGCAGAAATACGGGCTTGGCATGAAGGAAATCTGGGAGGTGCGGCCCGAAAAGTTCAGGAAGGGCCGGATCGTCCACACGATGGGCTGGCCGCTGGGCAAGAATGCCGGCGGCGGCAGCTTTATCTATCATTTCGAGGATAATCAGGTTCTGGTCGGGTTCGTCGTCCACCTGAATTACGAAAACCCCTATCTGTATCCGCACGCCGAATTCCAGCGGTTCAAGCATCATCCGATGGTCGCCGACCTGCTGGAGGGGGGCAAGCGCGTCGCCTATGGCGCCCGCGCGATCACCGAGGGCGGCTGGCAGTCGCTGCCGCAGCTGTCGTTTCCGGGCGGGGTGCTGCTGGGATGCAGCGCCGGCATGGTCAACGTGCCGCGCATCAAGGGCAACCACAACGCCATGATCTCGGGGATCGAGGCGGCCGAGGCTGCCGCCGCCGCGCTGAAGGACGGGCGGGCGGGCGACCGGCTGGAAGATTACGACGCCGCCGTCCGGTCGGGCGCCGTCGCCACCGATCTGAAACGCGTCCGCAACGTCAAGCCGATCTGGTCCCGGCTTGGCCTGTGGCCCAGCCTGGTGCTGGGCGGGCTGGACATGTGGGTGGCGAACCTGACCGGGTGGAACCCGCTGGGCACGTGGAAACACGGCAAGACCGACGCGCAGGCGACCGGCAAGGCGGCCGATTTCCAGCCCATCGACTATCCCAAGCCCGACGGCAAGCTGAGCTTCGACCGGCTGACCAACGTCGCCTTCAGCTTTACCAACCACGAGGAAAACCAGCCCTGCCACCTGAAGCTGAAGGACCCGTCGATCCCGATCGCCGTCAACCTGCCCGAATACGCCGAACCGGCGCAGCGTTACTGCCCGGCGGGGGTCTATGAGGTGGTCGAACAGGACGGCGAGCCCCGGTTCCAGATCAATTTCCAGAACTGCGTTCACTGCAAGACCTGCGACATCAAGGACCCGTCGCAGAACATCGTCTGGACCGTGCCGCAGGGCGGCGACGGGCCGAACTACCCGAATATGTGATCGCGGCGGGGAAAGCGGGGCCGTTGCGGCGACCCTGCCGCAGCGTTACCTTGGACGAAACGATTTTGTGAAGACCGGAATGACGCCGTGACCATGATCCGCCCGAAACTGGCCCTGCTTGTCGCGCTGCTGGCGCCCATGGGCGCGCCGTCCGTCGCGCAGACGCAGACGCAGCCGCGACCCGAACCCCGACCCGCGCAGGTGCAGCAGGACGGACCGGCGGCACCTGTCGCGCCCGCCGCCGCACCGGATCAGGCCGCCTCCGATCAGGCCGCGCCCGCGACCGGCGACGATGCCGCCGCGCCGCTGACATTCGGACTGGCCGGCCCCTATCTGGCCGCCCGTATCGCCGCCGTGGAAAGCGATTTCCGCGCCGCCGCCCGTTATTTCGCGCAGGCCGTCGCGCACGATCCCTCGGACCGTTACCTGCTGGACAGCGCGCTGATCGCGTTCGTGTCGGCGGGCGATCTGCAACGCGCGGTCGATCTGGCCGACCAGATGGGCCAGGACGGGCGCGGCACCGAATTGTCGGATCTGATCCACCGCGCCGATCTGGTGCATCGGGGCGACTGGTCCGCCCTGCTTGAGGCTGACGGAGCGGGAGCGGGCGAACAGGCAGGCGCGGGTGCCGATGCCCCCCCGCCGCCCGAGGATCTGCTGACCGGGATGGTGCGCGCCTGGGCGCTGATGGGGGCGGGGCGGGCGTCCGACGCGCTGGCCGCGTTCGAGAAGCTTGCGCAGAACCCGGATGTCGCGCCGATGGTGAATTTCCATCTGGCGCTGGCCCGCGCCATGGTCGGCGACCACGAGGGCGCCGAGGCGCTGCTGGCCGACGAGGCGACGGGATCGCACATTCTGGGCGTGACCGCCCGCGCGCAGGTCCTGGCGCAGCTGGAACGGCGCGATCAGGCGGTGGCGATCCTGGACGACGTGCCGGGGATCGAGGCCGAGCCGCAATTGCAGGCGCTGCGCGACCGGCTGGAATCGGGCGAGCCGGTGGCCTTCGACGTCATCAAGACCCCGGCCGACGGGATCGCGCAGGTCTATCTGACCTTTGCGCTGGCGCTGGCCGGCAGCCCCGACCCCGAGCCCTTGTCCCTGATCCACGCGCGGCTGGCCGTGTGGCTGTCGCCCGATACGGGCGAGGCGCGGCTGATGGTGGCGCAACTGTTGCAGGACCGGCGGCAATTCGATCTGGCCGAGCCGGAATTCGAGGCGCTGCGCCGGATGGGCCAGATGCGCCCGATGGCCGAACTGGCCCGGATCGACGCGCTGTCGCGGGCCGACCGCCGCGACGAGGCCGAAAAGGCCGCGCTGTCGCTGACCGCCGCCTATCCCGACCTGCCGCAGGCCTGGATCGCGCTGGGCGATCTGCTGCGCCAGCAGGAAAAATTCGCGCAGGCGGTTCCGGCCTATGACAAGGCGCTGACGCTGCTGGAAGACGCGCCCGAACAGGCGCGCTGGTTTGCGCTGTACGCGCGCGGGATCGCGCTGGAACGGTCGGGCCAGTTCGACCGGGCCGAACAGGATCTGCTGGCCGCCATCGAGATCAATCCCGATCAGGCCAGCCTGCTGAACTATCTGGGTTACAGCTGGATCGACCGGAACGAGAACCTGGATCGCGCGCTGGAACTGATCGAGAAGGCGGTCGAATTGTCGCCAGGCGACGGCTATATCCTCGATTCGCTGGCCTGGGCCTATTACCGGCTTGGCCGCTATGACGAGGCGGTGGCACCGATGGAACAGGCCATCGGCACGATGGCGTCCGATCCGCTGGTCAACGATCATCTGGGCGACATCTACTGGATGGTGGGCCGCCACCGCGAGGCGGAGATCCAGTGGAAGCGCGCCTTGTCGCTGGACCCGTCCGACAAT
The DNA here is from genome assembly GCF_028553765.1 of Paracoccus stylophorae. Lineage (NCBI taxonomy): Bacteria > Pseudomonadati > Pseudomonadota > Alphaproteobacteria > Rhodobacterales > Paracoccaceae > Paracoccus > Paracoccus stylophorae. The sequence continues at coordinate 642,068 of NZ_CP067134.1, forward strand.
GACGATGTCGATCCCGACCGCATCCGCGCCAAGCTGGAACGCGGGCTGGACAGCGTGCTGGCCGAAGAAAAGGCAAAGGGCACGTCGCCCATCGTGCCGCAGGCGCAGGCCGAGGCCGCCGATTCCCCCGCGGACTGATCCGATTGATGCCTGACGATGCGGTGGTCGAACACGCGCCCGCCAAGCTGAACCTTGCGCTGCATGTGGTGGGGCGGCGGGCCGATGGGTATCACCTGCTGGATTCGCTGGTTGCATTCGCGTCCGTGGGCGATCTGGTGGCGCTGCGGCCGGGACCGCTGTCGCTGCGGATCGACGGGCCGTTTGCCGAGGGTCTGGATGACGGGCCGGACAATCTGTGCCTGCGCGCCGCAAGGCTGGCGGGGGCGGACGTGTCCATCGCCCTGACCAAGAACCTGCCGGTCGCCTCGGGCATCGGCGGCGGGTCGGCCGATGCGGCGGCGGTGCTGCGCGGTCTGGCGCGGATGGGCCATCCGCTGCCCGACGCGCCCGAACGCCTGGGCGCCGATGTGCCGGTCTGCATGGGCTCGGTCCCCGCGCGGATGCAGGGCGTGGGCGAGACGGTGACGCCGCTGCCCGCCCTGCCGCGGGTTCCGCTGGTGCTGGTCAATCCGGGCGTGGCCGTGGCGACGCCGCGCGTCTTTGCCGCGTTGGGGTGCCGCGACAATGCGCCGATGCCCGCGATCCCCGCGTTCCGCGACGGTACCGGCCTGATCCGCTTTCTGGCCGGCACCCGCAACGATCTGCAGGCGCCGGCGCAGGACATCGCCCCCGCCATCGGGCAGGCTGTCGCGGCGCTGCGGGCCACGGGGGCGGGATTTGCGCGCATGTCCGGGTCCGGCGCGACCTGTTTCGGCCTTTACGACAGCCACGTGCAGGCGGCCCGGGCCGCGCGGCGACTGGCGCGGCATGGCTGGTGGGCGGTCGCGTCGGAACTGGCACCGCCGGGCGCGCGCGGCTAGAGTGTTCGCGAAACAGCGGAGGCCGCCATGCTGCGTCTAGGAGTGAATATCGACCACGTCGCCACGATCCGCAACGCGCGCGGCACGCCGTGGCCCGATCCGCTGCGCGCCGCCCGTATCGCGGTCGAGGCCGGGGCCGACGGCATCACCGCCCATCTGCGCGAGGATCGGCGCCATATCGGCGATGAGGATATCGACGCGCTGATGCGGCATCTGCGCCAGCCGCTGAACCTGGAAATGGCCGCGACCCCGGAAATGCAGCAGATCGCGCTGCGCCACCGCCCGCACGCCGTCTGCATCGTCCCCGAAAAGCGCGAGGAACGCACGACCGAAGGCGGGCTGGATGTCGCCGCGCAGGAAGACCAGCTGGCCCGGTTCATCGCGCCGCTGCGCAAGGCCGGCTGCCGGGTGTCGCTGTTCATCGGCCACGAGCCGGCGCAGATTCAGGCGGCCGCGCGCATCGGTGCGGCGGTGGTGGAACTGCATACCGGCGCCTATTGCGATCTGGACACCGAAGGCCGTCACGAAGAACGCGATGCCGAACTGGCGGGTCTGGCCGAAGGCGCGCGCCTGGCCGACAGCCTGGGGCTGGAGGTGCATGCGGGCCACGGTCTGACCTTTGACACGGTGGGTCCGATCGCGGCGCTGCCGCAGGTCCGGGAACTGAATATCGGCCATTTCCTGATCGCCGAGGCGGTCTTTTCCGGGCTGGGCGCCGCGATCCGCGAAATGCGCCGCCGCATGGACGAGGCGCGCGCATGATCCGGCCGCTGATCGCCGCGCTGACGCTGGCGGCGTCGCCCGCGCTGGCGATGGATGCGTGGGCGCCCGCGGTTCCGTGCCCGGACGGGATGGAGCTGGATTCCATCGTCGAGCCGTGGGCGGACAACACCGCCAGCTATTCCGAGGGCGCGGTCAGGATCGCGCTGATCGACCTGATCGAGCCTGCGGCGGCCGCCTTTCAGCTGGCCGTCCTGCATCCGCCGCGCGATCTGATGGGGGCGCGGCAATGCCATCTGGTCGCCCCCGGCCCCTCTCTGGGCTTTGCCGACATCCGGTTCGGCGAACGCACGGCCCGCTACGATCCGGCAACGGGGCTGACGATCACCCTGCCGGTGCGTATCGACACCGGCACCGGCACCGATGCGGGCTGGGCGCAGATCGCCATCAGGATCGACCAGCGGACCGGCGCGGTTCGCTGGCAGGGGGCCGACTGATGCAGGCGCAGGCGACGCGACGCGGCTTCTTCTTTGGTCAAATACCCATGATCCTGCCGGGGCGATCCGGCGCATGATTCTGGGGATCGGCACCGATCTGGCCAATATCGACCGGATCCAGAACACGCTGCACCGCTTTGGCGACCGGTTCCGCAACCGCGTCTTCACCCCGACCGAACTGGTCAAGGCCGCGCGCCGCCACGACGAGGCCGGAACGCTGGCCAAGCGCTGGGCCGCGAAAGAGGCCTGTTCCAAGGCGCTGGGCACCGGGCTGCGCATGGGCATCGCCTGGCGCGACATGGCGGTCAGCAACCTGGGCACCGGCCAGCCGGTGATGCATCTGACGGGCTGGGCGGCGGACCGGCTGGCGCGGATGACGCCGCCCGGTCACCGCGCCGTCGTGCATGTCACGCTGACCGACGATCACCCCTGGGCGCAGGCCTTTGTCGTGATCGAGGCGCTGCCGCTGGCCGCGCCGCCTGCTTGACTTTGACCCCCGCGCGGGACCATGAAGCCCCCCAGACGCGGCCTTTCGTGCCACGCAGCCAAAGGACAACCGACATGGCCGACAGCACGGCAGGCAAGAAGAAGGAGGGCGTCTGGGAGACGGTCAAGACGATCTTCTGGGCGCTTGTGATCGCAGGCATCTTCCGCACGCTGTTCTTTCAGCCGTTCTGGATCCCTTCGGGCAGCATGAAGGACACGCTGCTGATCGGGGATTTCCTGTTCGTGAACAAGATGGCCTATGGCTATTCCCGCTATTCCTGCCCGTTCGCGCTGTGCCCGATCAGCGGCCGCATCCTTGACAGCGCGCCCGAACGCGGCGACGTGGTGGTGTTCCGCCATCCCACGCGCGGGGTCGATTTCATCAAGCGCGTGATCGGCCTGCCGGGCGACACGGTGCAGATGCGCAATGGCCGGCTGTGGCTGAACGGCGAAGAGGTGCAGACCGATCCGGCCGGCGATTTCGTCGAGATCAAGGAACAGCAGGGGCCGCAGGGGCTGATCCCGCGCTGCGCCAACGACCCGGTCCCCGAGGGCGGCGAATGCATCAAGCCGCGCATGACCGAGACGCTGCCGAACGGTCTCAGCCACGATGTGCTGAACATCATCGACGGCTGGGTGGCCGACGACACGCCCACCTTCACCGTCCCTGAGGGGCAGTATTTCTTCATGGGCGACAACCGCGACAATTCCGAGGATTCGCGCTTTCCCCAGCAGGTCGGCGGGCTGGGATTCGTGCCGGCGGAATTCCTGATCGGGCGCGCGGACCGGATCATGTTCAGCTCGGCCGGGCGGTCGCTTCTGTATTTCTGGACCTGGCGGGCGGACCGTTTCTTCAAGGCGGTGCATTGACGCCTTCCGCCGATATCCGCGCCTTCATGGGCCGGCTTGGCCATCGGTTCCGGCGGCCCGAATTGCTGGTGCGCGCGCTGACCCACGGCTCGATCGGGTCGGCCACGCGGCCCGACAACCAGCGGCTGGAATTCCTGGGCGACCGGGTCCTGGGGCTGGTGATGGCCGAGGCGCTGTTTCACGCCGATCCCGATGCCACCGAGGGCCAGCTTGCCCCGCGTTACAACGCGCTGGTCAAGGGCGAGACCTGCGCCGCGATGGCGCGCGAGATCGGGCTGGGCGAGGTGCTGAAGCTGGGCCGGTCCGAGATGCTGTCGGGCGGGCGGCGCAAGGAGGCGCTGCTGGCCGACGCGATGGAGGCGGTGATCGCCGCCGTCTATCTGGATGGCGGGTTCGACGCGGCGCGCGACACGATCCTGCGTCTGTGGCAAACCCGGCTGGACAGCCTGGACGACGATCCGCGCGACGCCAAGACCGCCTTGCAGGAATGGGCGCAGGCCCACGGCATGCCGCCGCCCGTCTATGACCAGACCGGCCGCAGCGGTCCCGACCACGCGCCGGTCTTTCACATCACCGCGCGGCTGGCCGACGGGCGCGAGGCACAGGCGCAGGGCGCAGGCACCAAGCGGCGCGTCGAACAGGAAGCCGCGCAGGCATTGCTGAGCCGGCTGGAGAAAAGCGAATGACCGAGACGAACACCCGCGCCGGCTTTGTCGCCCTGATCGGAGAGCCGAACGCCGGCAAATCGACGCTGCTGAACCGCATGGTCGGGGCCAAGGTCAGCATCGTGACCCACAAGGTCCAGACCACCCGCGCGCGCATCCGCGGCATTGCCATCGCCGGCGCGACCCAGATCGTGTTCGTGGACACGCCCGGCATCTTCCGCCCGCGCCGGCGGCTGGACCGGTCGATGGTCGCGGCCGCCTGGGGCGGGGCGGCGGATGCCGATATCGTCCTGCTGCTGATCGAGGCGCATCGCGGCCTGACCGACGGCGCGCAGGCGATCATCGACCAGCTGGCCGCGCTGGACCGGCGCCGGCCCGTCGCGCTGGTCATCAACAAGATCGACCGGGTCAAGGCCGATGTCCTGCTGGCGCTGTCGAAAAGGCTGAACGACGCCTATCCGTTCGAACGGACCTTCATGATCTCGGCCGAGAAGGGGCATGGCTGCGACGATCTGCGCGACTGGCTGGCCGAAACCCTGCCCGCCGGCCCGTGGCTTTACCCCGAGGACCAGATCGCGGATCTGCCGATGCGGATGATCGCGGCGGAAATCACCCGCGAGAAACTGACCCTGCGCCTGCACGAGGAAATCCCCTATCAGCTGACGGTCGAAACCGAGGCGTGGGAAGAACGCAAGGATGGCAGCGCGCGGGTCGATCAGATCATCTATGTCGCCCGGCCCGGCCACAAGGGCATCGTTCTGGGCAAGGGCGGCGAGACGGTCAAGGCGGTCGGGCAGGCCGCGCGCGCCGATCTGGAACAGTTCATGGGCCGCCGCGTGCATCTGTTCCTGCAGGTCAAGGTGCGCGAGAACTGGCAGGACGAGGCCGAACGCTATGGCGAGATCGGGCTCGATTTCCGCGATGGCGACTAGACGCGGCCATGGCTGAGCCGCGGCTGGCGACGAATCTGTGGGTCGCGGCCTATCTGGCGCGGCTGGGGCTGGCGGGCATTCCCGCCTATGTCGTGGCGCATGGCGATGACACGGCGGGCGCGGTGCTGGTCAAATGCGCGCGACTGGACGGCACCGCGCAGCTTTACGCGCGCGAATGGGATTTCCAGACCGATGCGCGCCCCTGGCAGGTGACGGAAGACGGACCCGAGCCTCAGGTCGATGAGGCGATCCGCCGCCAGCGCGGCTTCGACCCGGATCTGTGGGTGATCGAGATCGAAAGCCGCGAGGGGCGCACGCTGCTGGACCAGGACGGGCTGGCCTGACCCCGCCGCGCATGCGACAGGCGCGTGCGGGGCCGGTGTTTCGACGCTGGCCATGCGCGGAATTGCAGCCTATGCAACCGCCATGCGCAGCCCGATCCCCGACAGCGGCGATTCGCCCCGTGGCCTTGGATTTGCCCTTGCGGCCTATGGGCTGTGGGGGCTGCTGCCCATCTACATGAAGGCGCTGTCGCATATTCCGGCGGCCGAGGTGATTGCGCATCGCGTCATCTGGTCGCTGCCCATCGCGGCGGCGGTGCTGCTGTGGCAGCGCCGGTCGGGCGATGTGCTGACGGCGCTGCGCCAGCCCCGGCTGCTGGCGATGGCCGCGCTGACGGCGGTGCTGATCTCGATCAACTGGATGACCTATGTCTGGGCGATCACCCACGATCACGCGCTGGACGCGGCGCTTGGTTACTACATCAACCCGCTGTTCAGCGTGGCCCTGGGCGGGCTGTTGCTGGGCGAACGGCTGAACCGGGCCAAGCTGGCGGCGCTGGCGCTGGCCTTTGCGGCGGTGGTGGTTCTGACCGTGCAGGCGGGCAGCCTGCCGGTCGTGGCGGTGATCCTGACCTTCAGCTGGGGGTTTTACGCCTATTTCAAGAAAAGCCTGCCACTGGGCCCCAATCAGGGCTTCACGCTGGAGGTTCTGCTGCTGTGTCCGATCGCGCTGGTCTATCTGGGCTGGCTTGCCATCGCCGGGCAGGGGCATTTCCTGGGCGGCACGCGGACCGATCTGCTGCTGCTGCTGGGCTGCGGGCCGGTGACGGCGATCCCGCTGCTGTTTTACGCCAACGGGGCCAAGCTGTTGCGGCTGTCCACCATCGGGATTCTGCAATACATCACCCCGACGATGATCTTTATGTGCGCCGTCCTTCTGTTCGGCGAACCGTTCGGCACGGCGCGCATGATCGCGTTCCCGATGATCTGGGCGGCGCTGGCGATCTACAGCCTGTCGCTGCTGCGCGAGGCGGGCGCGCGGCGGCGGGCGGCGACGGCGTTGACGCGGCGGATGCAGTAACCGGCCCCTCGCGGACCGGACTTGCCGGCCGGGGCAGGGCGTGGCAGCCTGTCTGCACCGTCTGAAAGGAAGATCGCACATGGCCTTGCCGCGCCAACGGGTAACGCTGATCACGCTTGGCGCGGAGGATCTGGAACGGGCTGGCGCCTTCTATGCCGCCTGGGGCTGGGCCGCGCATCCCGCCTCGCAGGACGGGGTGAAGTTCTATCGGATGAACGGCGCGGCCGACGGCCATGTCTGGGAAATCGCCTGCAACCCTTTCTGGCCGCTGTCGGACGATGGCGGGTTGATCCTGCCGGACGCGGGCTGAGGCGCGGGGGATGGAGTGGCAGGGCGAGGGCACCGTGATCGCCCGCCGGCCGCATGGCGAGACGGCGGTGATCATCGACGTGCTGACGGCGCAGCACGGCCGGCATGCCGGGCTGGTGCCGGGCGGCGCATCGCGCAAGCGGGCGGCGATGCTGCAACCGGGGGCGCGTCTGGCGCTGCGCTGGCGCGCGCGTTCGGACGATCAGCTTGGACATTTCCACGCCGAGCCCGTGCATCTGCGCGCCGGGCTGCTGGCCGATCCGTTGGGTCTGGCGGGGCTGAACGCGGTCTGTGCGCTGTTGCTGTTCACGCTGCCCGAACGCGACCCCCACCCGGCGCTGGTCGCCCGGACCGAGGCGCTGCTGGACGCGATGGAGGCCGGTCGCGACTGGCCCCGCGATTACCTGCGGTGGGAGATGGGCCTGCTGGACGAGATGGGTTTCGGGCTGGATCTGGCGTCCTGCGCGGTGACGGGCGCGCGCGACGGTCTGGCCTATGTCAGCCCGCGCACGGGGCGCGCGGTCAGCCGCAAGGGGGCGGGCGAATGGGCCGACCGACTGCTGCCCCTGCCCGCGCTGATGGGCGGGGCGGGCGATAACCGGGGCGACGGGCTGGGCGAGGGGCTGGCGATCACCGGCCATTTCCTGGAAACCCGCATCGCGGCGGAACTGGCCGGTCGCAGGCTGCCGGCGGCGCGCGCCCGCCTGATCCGGCGGCTGACGGCCCGCGCGCCGCAGACCGGCGCGCCGCAGGCCGAAACGCAACCCTAGCCGCGCGCTTGATCCAGCGCGCTGACGCTGCTGGAGCCGCGAACGCCGTGTTCGAAGATCAGCCAGGTCGAGGGCGCATGCACCTTCAGCACGCCGCCGTGAAACTCCATCTCGTTGGCCTGTTGCAGCACCGACAGAAAGCGGTTTTCAAGCTGCTGATCCTTGCAGGTCATCTTGGTCGAGACGATGGGCGACAGCGACACCGCCGGCAATTCGGCGTTGTTCTTGGCCGAATAGCTGTTGCACGGCCCCTGACCCGACACGCGGTTGCGTTCGACCAGCATCGTCACGTTGCGCAGCGGCACGGTCTGGCCGTCCATGCCGACCAGCACATAGCTGCCGCCCGGAATGAATCCGCGATCCTCGCCGCCGGCAAGGGCACCCGGAGAGGTCGGCTCGCACGCGGCCAGGGCCATGGTGGCAAGCGCGGCGGACAGGGCAAGGCGGGGTCGGGTCAGGCGGGGCATGGCGGTCTCCTTCGGGCACGAATCACTTTTGAACGCGGGAAAACTGGCGCGGTTCCAGCACTCTAGCCGAAACCGTGCTAGCCCAACAGCCGCCGTGCGATCACCTGTGCCTGAATTTCCGCCGCGCCTTCGAAGATATTCAGGATGCGCGCGTCGCACAGAACCCGGCTGATCTGGTATTCCAGCGCAAAGCCGTTGCCGCCGTGGATCTGCAGCGCGTTGTCGGCGCAGCCCCAGGCGATGCGCGCGCCCAGCAGCTTGGCCATGCCCGCCTCAAGGTCGCAGCGATGGCCGTGATCCTTTTCCCAGGCGCTGTGATAGGTCAGCTGCCGCGCGATCATGATCTCGACCGCCATCATCGCCAGCTTGCCCGAGACGCGCGGAAATTCGATCAGCGCCTTGCCGAACTGCTTGCGGTCCAGCGCGTATTGCAACCCCAGTTCAAGCGCGTTCTGGGCCACGCCGATGGCGCGGGCGGCGGTCTGGATGCGTGCCGATTCAAAGGTCTGCATCAACTGCTTGAAGCCCTGACCCGTCACGCCGCCCAGCAGGTTGTCGGGCCCGACCTCGAACCCGTCGAAGCCCAGCTCGTATTCCTTCATGCCGCGATAGCCCAGCACCTCGATCTCGCCGCCGGTCATGCCCGGCGTGGGGAACGGGTCGCCGTCGGTGCCCGGTGTCTTTTCGGCCAGGAACATCGACAGGCCGCGATAATCGGTGGTGTCGGGGTCGGTGCGCGCCAGCAGCGTCATCACATGGGTGCGCGCGGCATGGGTGATCCAGGTCTTGTTGCCGGTGATCTTCCAGGTCTCGCCATCCTTCACGGCGCGGGTCCGCAGGCTGCCCAGATCGCTGCCGGTATTGGGTTCGGTGAACACGGCGGTCGGCAGGATCTCGCCCGAGGCCAGTTTCGGCAGCCAGTGTTCCTTTTGCGCATCCGTCCCGCCGCCAAGGATCAGTTCGGCCGCGATCTCGCTGCGCGTGCCCAGGCTGCCCACGCCGATATAGCCGCGCGACAACTCCTCGCTGACGACGACCATCGCCGCCTTGGACATGCCGAGGCCACCAAATTCCTCGGGGATGGTCAGGCCGAACACGCCCAGCCCGGCCAACTCCTCGATGATCGGCATTGGAATCAGCTCGTCCTTCAGGTGCCAGTCATGCGCGTGCGGCACGACCTTGTCGTCGGTCCAGCGGCGGAACTGGTCGCGGATCATTTCCAGATCCTCGTCCAGCCCGGTGGTGCCAAAGGTGGCGCTGCCCTGCTTTTCCGCGATCAGTTCGGCCAGACGGGCGCGGGCCGAGGGCGTGTTGCCTGCCATCATCCCGCGCGCGGCGTCCGAGGGCGTCCAGTCCACCCCCAGATCGGACAGCCGCGCGAATTCGCCCTGGCTCATCGGGATGCCGCCGGCGATCTGGGTCAGGTATTCGCCAAAACCGATGCGCAGGATCAGATCCTCGATTTCGCCCGACACGCGCCCCGACCACGCCGCCAGCTGTTTCAGCGCCTCGACATAGGTGGCAAGCCAGGACAGCGCATGGGCGGCATGCTGGTGGGTTTCCAGCAACGCCGGGTCGATCTTGCCCGCAGGCGCGACGATCGCGCGCAGGCTGTCGGTGGCGCGGGTCTGAAGTTCCTCGATCTCGGACAGGACGGTGCTGGTCTGGTGCGGCATGTCTTTCATCGATTCGTCCCTTTTGCGGCAATGCAGCATGACTAGAGCTTTCGCGGCCGCAGCGCAACTATGATGCGTTTGGCCGCCTGTTTCAGATGGAAAATGTCGCGCGGGCAGCATGGGGAACGGGCGCGCGCGTCAGGAAAAAAGCGCCATTTCCATTCGCGCCCCGCCGGCCTAGCGTGCGCGGATGTTCGGGCTTGAAATCTGGCAGTTCTGGGCGGCCGTCGCCGTGACCCTTGTCGCGGGCTTCGTGAAGGGCGCGGTGGGTTTCGCGATGCCGATGATCATGCTGTCGGCGTTCGGGTCGATCATGCCGGCCACGACCGCGCTGGCGGCGCTGATCCTGCCGACCCTGCTGACCAATCTTCAGCAGGCGTTCCGTCAGGGGGCGGGCGCCGCCGTCGGGTCGGCGATGAATTTCCGCTGGCATATCGCGATGGTGCTGGTCTTCATCTGGGTGTCGGCCGGCTTCGCGCAGGCGATCCCGCAGCCGGTGATGTATGCGCTGCTGGGGGTGCCCATCGTCGGTTTTGCGCTGTGGCAGTTGTCGGGGCGGCCGCTGGTCCTGCCGGTCCATCATCGCAGGCGCGCCGAGATCGGCACCGGCATCGTCGGCGGGCTTTACGGCGGCATCTCGGGGATCTGGGGGCCGCCGCTGATCGTGCTGCTGCTGTCTTTGGGCGCAACCAAGCAAGAGCAGGTGCGCGTTCAGGGCGTGGTCTTCCTGCTGGGGGCGGTGATGCTGACGGCGGCGCATCTGAATTCGGGCGTGCTGAACAGCACGACGCTGCCCTTGTCGGCGATCCTGTGTGCGCCGGCCTTTGCCGGGATGATGACGGGCTTTGCCTTGCAGGACCGGCTGGATGTGGTGCAGTTTCGGCGCTGGACGCAGGTGGCGCTGGTGCTGACCGGGCTGAACCTGGTCCGCCGCGCCTTTCAGTTCTGGATCTGACATGACCGATGCCGCCGATTTGACCGCCCGCCTGATCCGCTGCCCCTCGGTCACGCCAGATGAGGGCGGGGCCCTGACCCTGCTGGCCGACATGCTGACTGCGGCAGGATTTGAGGTGACGCGCGTGGACCGGGGCGGGACGCCGAATCTGTTCGCGCGATGGGGGCCGAAGGGCGCGCGCACGCTTGGCTTCAACGGCCACACCGATGTGGTGCCGCCCGGCGATCCGGGGTCGTGGACCCATCCGCCCTTCAGCGGCCATGTCAAGGACGGCACGATCTGGGGCCGGGGCGCGACCGACATGAAATCCGGCGTCGCGGCCTTTGTCGCGGCGTCCATCGACTTCGTGACCGAAACCCCGCCCGACGGCGCGGTGATCCTGACCATCACCGGCGACGAAGAGGGGCCGTCGCGCGACGGCACCATAGCCATCCTCGACTGGATGGAGACGCAGGGCGAGCGGATGGATGCCTGCATCGTGGGCGAGCCGTCCAATCCCACGCGCATGGGCGAGATGATGAAGACCGGCCGGCGCGGTTCGGCCACGTTCCGCATCCGCGCCACCGGCGTGCAGGGTCACGTGGCCTATCCGCATCGGGCGAAAAATCCGCTGCACGCGCTGACCCGCTTTCTGGCCGACCTGATCGCCGCGCCGCTGGATCAGGGGACCGAACATTTCGATCCCTCGGGCGTGCAGATCACATCGGTCGATTGCGGCAACCCGGCCTCGAACGTGGTGCCGGAAACGGCGCGGGCGGTGGTCAATATCCGCTTCAACGATTTGCACAGCGGCGAATCGCTGACGCAGGATTTGACCCGCCGCGCGCGCGCGATCGGCGATGAGACCGGGGTCGCGCTGGACATCGAGGCCGACATCTCGGGCGAGGCGTTTCTGACCGAACCCGGCCCCTTCGTCGATCTGGTCCGCGACGTGGTGGCGCGCGAAACCGGGCAGGTCCCGGTCCTGTCCACCTCGGGCGGGACGTCGGATGCGCGCTTCGTCAAGGATCATTGCCCGGTGGTGGAATTCGGCCTTGTCGGCCGGTTCATGCATCAGGTCGATGAACGCGTGCCGGTGGCCCAGATCCATCAGCTGAAGACGATTTATCAGCGCATTCTGGAAAGATTTTTCGAATGAGGTTCGGATGAGGATCGAGACGACCGACGATGTCGACACCTGCCGCGCCCTGCGCCGCACCGTCTTCGTCGAGGAACAGGGAATCAGCCCTGATGACGAATGGGACGATCTGGACGATCAGGCGATCCACCTGCTGGCATGGCAGGGCGATGCGCCGGTCGGCACTGCCCGCATCCTGATCCGGGACCGGGCGGGCAAGATCGGCCGGGTCTGCGTGCTGCGCGAGGCGCGCGGAACCGGGCTGGGTCAACAGCTGATCCGCGCGGCGGTGGACGTGTTGCGCGCCCGCCCCGGCCTGACCCACGCCCGGCTGGGCGCGCAGACCCATGCCATCGGCTTTTACGAAAAGCTGGGTTTCACCGCCGACGGCCCCATATATGACGACGCGGGAATTCCGCATCGCGACATGTTTCGCGAACTTTGACGCACCCGGCTGCGTTCCGCGCCCGGCTTTGTTAGGCTTGTTCCATGACCCGTATTCCCAGCAAACAGCAGATCATGGATTGGGTCGCGGACCACCCCGACGCCAATTCCAAACGCGACATCGCCAAGGCGTTCGGCGTCAAGGGCGCGCAGCGGATCGAACTGAAGCGGCTGTTGAAGGAGCTGGAAAGCGACGGCCAGCTTGAACGCCGCCGGCGCCACTATCTGGACGCCGAAAAGCTTCCGCCGGTCACGGTGCTGGAACTGCTGGCGCCGGACGGGTCGGGCGACCTGTTCGCGCACCCGCTGGAATGGCGCGGCGAGGGGCCGATGCCCCGGATCCTGTATACCCCGCGCCGCACCGACCCCGCCCTGGGACGGGGAGAGCGGTTCCTGGCCCGTCTGGTCGAGGTTCACGGCGAGGATCATCAGTACGAGGCCCGGCTGATGCGGCGGATCAGCGCGTCCCCGCACCGTATCGTCGGCATCTTCCGCAAGGACACCGAGGGCGGGCGGATCGTGCCCATCGACAAGGGGCAGGACAAGGAATGGCGGGTGCGCGCCGACGCCACGCTTGGCGCGGAATCGGGCGAGCTGGTTCAGGCCGAACAGGCCGGGCCGAAAAACCGCCTGGGGCTGAAGCTGGCGCGGATCGTGGACCGTCTGGGCGATCCCTCGGCCCCGCGCGCCGTCAGCCTGATCGCGATCCATCAGCACGGCATCCCCGACGAGTTTCCCGACAAGGTCATCGCCGAGGCCGAGGCGCAGACGCCGGCCACGATGAAGGGGCGCGAGGATCTGCGCGATCTGCCGCTGGTGACCATCGACCCGTCCGACGCGCGCGATCACGACGACGCGGTGGGCGCGCAGATCGAGGACGACGGCGGCGCGACGATCTGGGTCGCCATCGCCGATGTCGCGCATTACGTGCGGCCCGGCAGCGCGCTGGACCGCGAGGCGTGGACGCGCGGCAACTCGACCTATTTCCCCGACCGGGTGGTGCCGATGCTGCCCGAGGCGCTGTCGGCCGATCTGTGCTCGCTGCACGAAGATCAGGACCGGCCGGTGATCGCGGTCCGGATGCGGCTGGACGCGCAGGGCAACAAGATCAGCCACAATTTCCATCGCGGCATGATGAACAGCCGCGCCAGCCTGGCCTATGGGCAGGCGCAGGATGCGGCCGACGGCAAGCCCGACGCGCAGACCAAGCCGCTGCTGGACAGCGTGATCGGGCCGCTGTGGCACACCTATGGCCTGCTGCGGGATGCGCGGGCGCGGCGTCAGCCGCTGGATCTGGACCTGCCGGAGCGGCGGATCGAACTGACCCCGGACGGGCGGGTGGCCTCGGTGAATTTCCGGGAGCGGCTGGACGCGCACCGGCTGATCGAGGAATTCATGGTGCTGGCCAATGTCGCCGCGGCCGAGGAACTGACCCGCCGTCAGCGCCCCCTGCTGTTCCGCGTCCACGAGGAACCCAGCCTTGAAAAGATGGAGGCGCTGCGCGAGGTGGCGCAGGCATCGGGCTTTACGCTGGCCAAGGGTCAGGTGCTGCATACGAGCCATCTGAACCGGCTGCTGGCGCAGTCCGAGGGTACCGATTTCGACGAGCTGATCAACATCTCGACGCTGCGGTCGATGACCCAGGCCTATTACCACCCCGAGAATTTCGGCCATTTCGGGCTGGCGCTGAAAAGCTATGCGCATTTCACCTCGCCCATCCGCCGCTATTCCGACCTGATCGTGCATCGGGCGCTGATCACCGCGCATGGCTGGGGCGGGGGACGTGGCGGCACGTCGGACGGGCTGTCCGAGGGCGACATGGAGCGCCTGTCCGAAACCGCCATCCATATCAGCGAAACCGAACGCCGCAGCATGGCCGCCGAACGCGACACCACCGACCGCTATCTGGCCGCCTATCTGGCCGAGCGTGTGGGGACCGAGATGACCGGCCGGATCAGCGGCATCCAGCGATTCGGGGCGTTCGTCAGGCTGGACGAGACCGGCGCCGACGGGCTTTTGCCGATCCGCGATCTGGGGCGCGAATATTTCCATTTCGATCCCGACGCGCAGATGCTGATCGGTGCCGATACCGGGCTTGAGATCGGCATCGGCCAGCGCGTCACCGTCCGGCTGACCGAGGCGGTGCCGGTGACGGGCGGGCTGACGCTGGAATTGCTGGAACTGGAGGGCAAGGCGCTGCCGCGCGGGCCGCAAAAGGGCAAGCGCGGCCGCGCGCCCGGCCGCATGACGACGCAGGCGCGCCTGTCCGAGGTCAGGCGCGCCGCCAAGCGCCGCCGCAAACGCTGAGCCGCGGCGGGCCCGGCGTTACATCAGATACAGCAGCCCGCCGATCACCACCCCGGTGATCAGCAACTGCACGACACAGAACCCCATGATGTCGCGCGGCTTCAGCCCGGCGATACCCAGCATCGGCAGCGCCCAGAACGGTTGCAGCAGGTTCGTCCAGGCATCGCCCCACGCCACGCCCATCACGACATGGGCCACATCCGCGCCAAGCGATTCCGCGGCCGGCAGCATGACCGGCGCCTGCACCGCCCATTGCCCGCCGCCCGAGGGCACGAAGATGTTGACGATCCCGGCGCTGATAAAGCTCCAGAACGGCAGGCTGTCGGCGGTCGAGATCGACACGAACCAGCCCGACAGGCTGGCGGCCAGCCCGGTATCGGTCATGATCGCCATGATCCCGGCATAGAAGGGGAACTGGATCACGATGCCGGCGCCGCCGCGCACCGCGTCGTCCAGCGCCATCAGCAGGCTGCGCGGCGTGCCGTGGCAGACGATGCCCAGAAACAGGAACAGGAAGTTCACCACGTTCAGGTTGATGCCGCCGCCGCCGGCGAAATAGGTCGCCAGCCAGATCAGGCCGGGGATGCCGATCAGCCACATCAGGATCGGGCTGTTCTCCAACCGCTCGGCCGGGGTGGCATAGGGTGACACGGGCGGGGGCGCGACATTGTCGTCCAGCTTGGCCGGATCGACCAGCACCTGTTCGGATTCCAGCGGCAGCATCAGCCGGTTCACCAGCGGCACGACGATCACCACCGCGATCACGATGACCAGGTTCCACGGCGCGAAGATCGTCTCTGACGTCGGCAGCACGCCGATCTGGTCGGCGGTGAAATGACCCTCGGTGGCGATGGTCAGCGGGATCGAGCCCGACAGCCCGCCATGCCAGATCACGAAACCGGAATAGGCAGCCGCCACCAGCAGCCGGTAATCGACCCGGATCTGGCGCGCCAGTTCCTTGGCGAAGATCGCGCCCACGACCGGCCCGAACCCCCAGTTGATCCAGCTTGCCGCCAGCGACACAAGGCTGACCAGGATGATGGCCGACCCGCGCGACGTGGCCAGACCCGCGATCCATTGCAGGATCTTGCGAACGGGCGGAGAGCTGGCAAGGATGAAGCCCGTGACCAGCACCAGCAGCATCTGCATCGCGAATTGCAGCAGCGACCAGAACCCGTCGCCCCAGATCGCGATCAGCGCGATCGGCGTCACGTCCTGCGTGGTCAGCGCCGCGATCGCGGCAAGCAGGGTCAGCACCAGAACGAAGATGAAGGCGTCGGGAAGCCAGCTTTCCATCAGCCGGGTGGCGGGGCGGGACAGGACTCTCAGCATGTGTCATTCCTTTGCGCTTTGACAGCAAGCTGCGGCAGCTGCGGGAAAAAAGCAAGCAGGGACGGCACCTTGACCGGCGGATCAGTTCTCGCGGAAGGCGCGGTTGAAGTAATCTGCCAGCGGTTTGAGAAGATAGGTCATCGGGCTGCGTTCGCCGGTCTGGATATACACCTCGACCGGCATGCCGGGGATCAGCGCCAGATTGCCCAGCTTCTCGCGTTCTTCGGCCGGGATCGTCACTTCGGCGCGGTAATAGGGCGTGCGCGTGGCCTCATCCATCAGCGCGTCGGCCGAGATGCGTTCCAGCCGCCCGTCGATCTCGGGCGTGGTGCGCGACGAGAACGACGAAAAGCGCAGCACGACCGGCTGGCCGGGCCTGACCTCATCGACATTGATCGTGGCCAGCCGCGCGCCGATGACCAGCGGGCGGTCCTGCGGGATCAGATACATCAGCGGCTCGGCCGGGCGGATGACCGAACGCGGCGTCGTCACCTGAAGATCATAGACGATGCCGGCCACCGGCGCGCGGATGTCCAGCCGGTTCTGCTGTTCGATCAGGCTGCGGCGGCGTTCGGCCAGTTCCAGTTCGCGATAGCCCAGATCGCTCAGCTGCGTCTCGGCCTCTTCGCGGCGTTCGGCGCCAAGGCGCAGACGCTGGATGTCCAGCTCGGTCTGGCGGGTTTCGGCCTGCGCGCGGCTGGCCTGCAACTCGCCAAGCTGGCCGTCCAGCCGCACCGCCTCGCGTTGCAAGCCCAGCACGCGCGAGGATTGCGCCAGCCCGCGCGACAACAGGCTTTGCTGATCCTCCAGCTCCTCTCCGATCAGCTCGCGCTGCCTGGCCAGCGCGCTGATCTGCGCGTCGATGCCGTCAACCTGCGCCTTGACCTGTTCGGACTGTTTCTGAAGCTGGTCAAGCGACTGGCTCAGCGTCGAGCGGCGGGTTTCGAACAGGCTGCGCTGCCCGGCGATCAGATCGGACAGGTCGGGGTTTTCGGCCACCTCCTCGACCAGCAGATCGGGAAAGTCGATGCTGTCGGCATCGGCACGCTCGGCCTCAAGCCGGCCTCGGCGGGCGAGGATCTCGAAATACTGGCCCTCGACGATGGCCAGTTCGGTGGACAGCAGGGTGCCGTCGAGACTGATCAGCAGATCGCCCGCCGCCACGGTTTGCCCTTCGGTCACGGCGATCTTCTGGACCACGCCGCCATCGGGATGCTGCACGATCTGGCGCTGCTGCTCGACCTCGACCTGACCGGGGGCGACGACGGCGCCGGCGATGCGGCTTTGCATGCCCCACAGGACGAAGCCGCCGAACATCACCAGAATCGCCAGCAGGCCAAGCGTCATCGGCCCGCGCACCGGCCAGCGCCCCGGATCGGGGGCTGCGATGGGCGGCGGCGGCGGCGGCGGAGACGGCGGCGGCACGTTGCGCGGGGGTGGCGGCACGTTGCGCGGCTGCCGCAGCGTGCCGCCCGAGGGCGCAAGCCCGGGCGCGGTCGCCCTGGCCTTGCCGGCGGCCGACGGCGATGCGGGCGGGGGACCCGCCTTGTCCGACGGCCGGTCCGCCTCCGCGTCGGGCGATGTCGCGGGCGCGGAGGGATCGACCGGATCGGTCAGGCGCAGCGGGCGGTCGGCGCGCGGCGGGACGGGCGTGTGCATCGGGCCGGTCGCATCCTTGCCCGGTGTCGGGTCGCCCTGGCCCTGGCCGCCGGTCTTGTGACTGTCGCCGGTCATGTCACGCCTCCGCTGCGGCCAGCCTCTTGCGCCTTGAGGATCTGGGCCGAATTCTGCACCAGCTCCTGCAGGACCTGATCGCGCGGGCCAAAGGCGCGGCGGACGCCCTGTTCCATCACCATCAGCAATTCGCATTCGCTGATCGCGGCGGGGCGGTGCGCCATGATCACCACCGCGCCCTTCTGCGCCTTGATCCGGCGGATGGCGGCGTTCAGCGCCTCGGACCCCTGATTGTCGAGATTCGAGTTCGGTTCGTCCAGGACCAGCAGGACGGGGTCGGGATACAGCGCGCGCGCCAGGCCGATCCGCTGGATCTGTCCGCCCGACAGCCGGCCCGAGGTCTGGCTGATGCGGGTGTCATATCCGCGCGGAAGATCGAGGATCATCTGATGCGCCGCCGCCGCACGCGCGGCGTGGACCACGCGATCGGGGTCCGGATCGGGCGACAGGCGGGCGATGTTTTCGGCAATCGTGCCATCGAACAGCGTCACCTGTTGCGGCAGATAACCGATCAGCGATCCCAGAATATCGGGATCGAACTGATCCAGCGTCGCCCCGCCCAGCCGGATCGAGCCCGCACCGACCGGCCACGCCCCGATCAGCGCGCGCGCCAGCGTCGTCTTGCCCGCCCCCGACGCCCCGATCACGCCCAGCGCCTGACCCGGTGCCACCGAAAAGCCGATGCCGCGCACGATGGCCACGCCCTGTCCCGGCGGGGCGACCGACAGCTGGCGCACGTCAAGCTGCGCCTCGGGGCGGGGCAGCGGGGTCTTGCGCCCCTCGGGCGGCTGGCGCGACAGCAGTTGCGACAGCCGTTTCCAGCCGTCCTGCGCCGCCTGAACCAGCGCCCAGCCGCCGACCAGCTGTTCGACCGGGGCCAGCGCGCGGCCCATCATGATCGAACTGGCGATCATCGCGCCCGGCGTCACCTCTTGCCGCAGGACCAGATAGGCGCCGGTCGCCAGGATCGCGCTTTGCAGAAACAGCCGGAAGCTGCGCGAAAAGACGGTGAAACCCGACGAGACGTCGGCACCGCGCACGGCGTTGTCCTGCGCTTCGCTGCGCGCCGCGCGCCAGCGGCGGAACGTCGCGCCGCGCATGCCCAGCGCGCCGATCACCTCGCCCTCGTCGCGGTAAAGATCGGCCATCCGCTGCGCCTGCGTGGCGGCCACCGTGGACCGTTGCAGCGGCTGGCGCGTCAGCCAGCGGTTCGCCACGGTCGAGAACACCAGGATCAGCCCGCCGATGGTGGCAACCACGCCCAGAAGCGGGTGGAAGATGAAGACCGCGCCCAGAAACACCGGTGCCCAGGGAATGTCGAACATGGCCAGCATCACCGGCGAGCCGATGAACCGCTGGACCGAATCCAGATCGCGCATGCCGCTGGCCGCCGCGGCCGATTCGTCGCCGGTGATCGCGCCTTCGCGCAAGGCGGCGGTGAACACCCGCCCCTCCATCCGGTCCAGAAACCGCGCCGCGATTCGCTGGGTCACGCGGTTGCGGGCCAGATCGACCACGCCCATCAGCAGAAACAGGAACACCACCAGCACGAACAGCGCCGTCAGCGTTTCCTGCGACCGCGAACTGAGCACGCGGTCATAGACCTGCAACATGAACAGCGGCCCGGTCAGCATCAGCAGGTTCACCACCGCCGAAAACAGCGCGACCCCCGCAAACAGCGGAAAACCGGCCGCGCGGGCCTTGCGCAGCTCGTGACTGCCATCATGCATGAACGGCGCCTTGCCCATCCGCTTGCGGTCCTTGCCTCGTATTTAATCCAGACTGCGCCCGGTTCAGACTGCGCAACCCGCGTCGCGGACTTGCCGCTGCGCGCCCGCGTCAGTATCCCCTTTTAAAAGCGTTGTCTGCGCAGTTGCGAGTCCCGGATCAGCTTTATGCCAGAAAGGTTAGGAAACCCTTTGCCTCATCCAGAACGCATCCGGCGGAAATCCGCCCTGATCCTGACCGTCGCACTGGCCGGCTGCGCCTCATCCCCGGTCATGGTGGACGGCATTGCGGTGTCGGACCCGTTCGAGGCGCAGAACCGGCGGGTTCACGCCTTCAACAAGGGGCTGGACGCCAGGGTGATCGGGCCGATTGCCGGGCTGGGCGGGTCCGGCAGGGGCGATGCGCCGGGAACGGCGGGCCAGCCGGGGGCGATGGACTTGGTCATCAATATGGGGTCGAACCTGTCGCTGCCGGGCAAGATCGCCAACAGCCTGTTGCAGGGGCGGCCCGGACCGGCGGTGAAAAATCTTTTCCGTTTCGCGGTGAACTCGACGCTGGGGATCGCCGGCATGTTCGATCCGGCCGGCCGCGATTTCGGCCTGCCCGAGACCGATACCGATTTCGGCGAGACGCTGGCCGTGTGGGGCGTGCCCGAAGGTGTCTATCTGGAACTGCCCGTGCTTGGCCCCTCGACCCAGCGCGACGCGGTGGGCAAGGCCGTTGATCTGCTCATCGACCCGCTGTGGCACCTGCTGGACAGCGACCGGCAGAGGGCCGTCGCGCTGGGATTGCGCATCGGGTCAAAAGCCGGTGATCGGGCCCGGTTCGGGGATACGGTGGACAGCGTTTTGCGGGATAGTGCCGACAGCTATGCACAAACGCGGCTGATCTATCTGATGCATCGCCGCCATGAACTGGGACAGGAGGGCAGCGACATTGACCCCTATGCGGACACCGGCCCCGACGGCCACATCATCGACCCTTACGCGGAATGACCGGCGCGGCTTTCTGACCCTGTGCAGCGGCGCGGCGGCGTCCGCGCTGATCTGGCGTCCGGGATCGGCGCGGGCGCTGGATGCGGGTCAGGCCAGCGCGCTGATCCGCACCGCGCTGGCCGAGGTTTACGGGGTCATCAATGCCGGCCATCCACCCGCGCAGATGTATCGCGAGTTCGAGGCGATCTTTGCCCGCCATGCCGATGTGGACATCATCGCGCGGTCCGCGCTGGGCCCCGCCGCCCGCCAGATCGGGCCGCAGGACTTCGCGGCCTACAAACAGGCGTTCCAGGGCTATATCGGGCGCAAATACGGAAAACGCTTTCGCGAATTCATCGGTTCGCAGATCGAGGTGACGGGGGCGCGTCCGCTGAAAAGCTTCTACGCCGTCACATCGGTCGCCTATCTGAACGGTCGCGCCCCGATGGAGGTGGAATGGCACGTCTCGAACAAGTCGGGGCGGGATCTGTTCTTCAACATCATCATCGAAGGCGTGAACATGCTGGCCAGCGAACGCGCCGAGATGGCGGCGATGCTGGCCCGCCGCAGGGGCGATGTGGCGGCGCTGACCGCCGATCTGCAACGCGCGGGCTGAGGGCGGCGGGGCAGGCGTTTCCGAAGAATGCGGGTCGCGAACACGGGCGGGGTCGTCACCCCCGCCCTGTGTCGTGGCCGTCAGTTTCCGCCCAGAATCCCGTCCAGCGCGCGGCTGAGCGCGTCGTCGGAACTGGCGCTGGTGCTGGCGCCCGGGGTGCGCGGGGCGCCGCCGCCGACCTCGGTCGGGGCGGTGATGACCTGACCGCCCGATTGCGCCGCGCGCTGCTGGTTGTCGACGCCGTTCATCACCCCGGCCAGCGCCGCGGCCAGCGGGTCGTCGGCCGATCCCGAGGTCACGACCTTTGGCGTGCCCTGGCCCTGCGACATGATGATGCCGCTGCCGTCGGGCGACACGGTGGACAGCGGCAGGACCGGCAGCCCTTCGTGGATCTCGCCCATCACGGCCTGCCAGATCTCGGCCGGCAGGCCGCCGCCGGTGACGCCCTTCAGCGGCGTGTTGTCGTCATAGCCCATCCAGACCCCGGTCACGTATTGTTCGGTAAAGCCCACGAACCACGCATCGCGATAGCTGCTGGTCGTGCCGGTCTTGCCCGCCGCCGGGCGTTCGCCCAGCTGCGCGCGCGTGCCGGTGCCCGATCCGATCACCTGCTGCATCATGTAGATCAGCTGGCCGGCCGCGCGCTGGCTGATCACCCGCTCTCCCATGCCGCCGGTCTGGCCCATCAGCGGCTGGTCGTCGCCCTTGATCCGCAATTCCTGCAAGCCGTAGGGCGCGACCGAGGTGCCGCCGTTGCGGATGCCCGCATAGGCGCCGGTCAGTTCCAGCAGCGTCGCCTCGGACGCGCCCAGCCCAAGCGAGGGGCTGGTGGTCAGGTTGCTGACGATGCCGAAATCATGGGCCACGCGGCGGACCGCGTCGCGGCCGACCGATTCCTGCACGCGGATCGTGGCGGTGTTCAGCGACCGTTTCAGCGCATCGGTCAGCGACACCGGACCGTAATAGCGGCGGGTATAGTTCTTGGGCGACCATGACCGCCCGCCGGGCATGCGGATCGTCAGCGGCCCGTCATTGACCGTGTCCGAGGGCGAATGCCCGGCCTCAAGCGCCGCGGCGTAGACGAAGGGCTTGAAGCTGGACCCGGTCTGGCGCTTGGCTTGGATGGCGCGGTTGAACGCGCCGTTCACCGTCGTGTCGCGCCCGCCGATCATGGCGCGCACCGCGCCGTCGGCCGACATCACCACCACCGCGACCTGCGCCTTGCTGCCATCCTTGACCTTCTCGTCGAAGATGCGCTTGACCGCGCGTTCGGCCGCGCGCTGGATCTGCTGGTCGAAGGTGGTCTTGATGGTGACGTCCTCGGTCGTTTCGCTGGTCAGGAAGCCCGGACCGGTCTCCATCACCCAATCCGCGAAATACCCGCCCGCGCGCGCCGACGCCGCCCTGGACAGGACCGCCGGATGCGCCTCGGCATTGGCCAGTTCGGTGTCGTCCAGATAGCCCTGTTCATGCATCAGCCGCAGGATCACGTCTGCGCGGTCCTGCGCGCGCTGAAGGTTCGCCGTCGGCGCGTAATAGCTGGGCGCCTTCAGCAGACCGGCCAGCATCGCGGCCTCGGCCGGGGTCACGTCGGTGGCCGGCTTGTTGAAGTAACGCTGGCTGGCCGCCTCGAACCCGCGCGCGCCGGCGCCCAGATAGGACCGGTTCATATAGATGTTGAGGATGTCGTCCTTGGAATACTTGGCCTCGAGCGCGAAGGCAAAGGGCACCTCCTTGACCTTGCGCCACAGGCTGCCCACGCGGCAATCGGCCTCGAACTCGGCCTCGTTCTTCCAGCGGATCGGGTCGAAGGTTTCGCCCAGGCACAGAAGCTTGGCGACCTGCTGGGTGATGGTCGAGCCGCCATTCCCCTCAAGCGGGCCGCGCCCCTCGGCCAGGTTGATCTTGATCGCGCTGGCGATGCCGCGCGGGCTGAGCCCCAGGTGGCCGTAGAACCGCCGATCCTCGGTCGCGACCACGGCCTCGCGCAGGACGGGGGCGATCTTGTCGCTGGTGACGGTGCCAAAGGTCTCGCCGCGCCAGGCAAACACGCGGCCCTCGCGGTCCAGCATGGTGACGCTGCCGCGCGCGCGGGCGTCGAACAGGTCTTCGGGGTCGGGCAGACCGCTGTAGTAATAGGCCGATGCTGCGCCCACGATCAGGAACATCACCATCGCCAGCCGCCACAGCGAGCCCCAGACGATCCGCCAGATCAGGGTGATCGTGCCCACGATCGCGCGCACCACGGCATTGCCGCGCCGCGGCGGGCGCAATTTATGCCGCTTGACGCCGGGCTTCTTGCCGTCCGGCGGTCTGGAAAAGCTGCGCTTGTCGGCAACGGGGCTGCGGCCCGTGCGCTTCGGGGTGCCGGTGGGTCGTTTCATGCGTAGGGTGCCTGCGTCTCTGCCCGGCCGATTGTCACGGCCAAATTGCCAGCCAGCATACAGGAAGAATCCGGGTGAGGGAATTGGCCTGACCAATCCGTGATAGCGGGCCTCGCAGCGACGCAACGCGTCGCCGCCCCGCGCCGCCGATTTCCGCTTTCGCGACCTGCCGCGACAGCGGGCAGGGCGGGCGCCGTCGTGGCGGTCTTTCGGGCAGATCGCATTTCCGCGCCGCGGCGGGCGGGCCGGCCCTTGTGCAAACGGCGCGGGACCGGGGACCAAGGTGGCAGGAAGCGGCCGGTTTCGGCGGTCGCTGGACCAGAAGACAGGTGAACGATGACAAGAACGACCCCAGCCCTGATCGCGGCGATGGCTCTGGCGGCATGGCCCGCCATCGCGCAGGATGCCGCCGCGGCGCCCGACCCCGCCGCCCCGGCCAGCGCCGCCGACATGGCCTATATCTTCAACACGCTGCTGTTTCTGATCGGCGGTTTCCTGGTCATGTGGATGGCCGCAGGTTTCGCCATGCTGGAGGCGGGGCTGGTCCGGTCGCGGAACGTGACCACGCAACTGTTCAAGAATGTCGCGCTGTTCGCGATTGCGGGCATCATGTACTGGCTGATCGGCTATCACCTGATGTATCCGCCCGACTGGACCGTGCCGGGGCTGATCGGCCAGTTCTTCAGCCCCAGGGCGCTGGATGCGGTGGGCGCGGGCGCGGCGCGGGACGGCTATTCCGCCGGGTCGGATTTCTTCTTTCAGCTGATGTTCTGCGCCACCACCGCCTCGATCGTGTCGGGCACCCTGGCCGAGCGGGTGAAGCTGTGGCCGTTCATGATCTTCACCGTGATCCTGACCGGGCTGATCTATCCGGTCGGCGCAAGCTGGCAATGGGGCGGCGGGTTCCTGTCCGAACTCGGCTTTTCGGATTTCGCCGGCTCGACCCTTGTCCACGCGGCGGGCGGGTTCGCGGCGCTGGCCGGGGCGCTGGTGCTGGGCGCGCGTCACGGCAAGTATCGCGCCGACGGCCGCATCCAGCCGATGCCCGGATCGAACCTGGCGCTGGCCACGCTGGGGACATTCATCCTGTGGCTGGGCTGGTTCGGGTTCAACGGCGCCTCGCAGCTGGCCATCGGATCGGTCGGCGACGCGGCCGATGTCAGCCGGATCTTCGTGAACACGAACATGGCCGCCTGCGCGGGCGTGATCGCCGCCATCGCCACCACGCAGCTGCTGTATGGCAAGATCGACCTGACCATGGTGCTGAACGGCGCGCTGGCCGGGCTGGTGTCGATCACGGCGGAACCGCTGACCCCCTCGATCTTCGCCGCGATCCTGATCGGCGGCGTCGGCGGGGCGGTCGCGGTGGCGGTCGTGCCGCTGCTGGACAGGTTCAGGATCGACGACGTGGTGGGCGCGATCCCGGTGCATCTGGTCGCCGGTATCTGGGGCACGATCATCGTTCCGGCCACCAACCCCGACACCGCGTTTCTGACGCAGATCGCGGGCGTGGTCGCCATCGGCGGCTTTGCCTTTCTTGCCAGCCTTGCCGCCTGGCTGATCCTGCGGGCGACCATCGGCATTCGCGTGGATCGCGAGGCCGAGATCACCGGGCTGGACATCCGCGAGATGGGGATGGAAGCCTATCCCGATTTCGTTCAGGCCGGATAGGGCAGGGGTTTGTGCCGCAGACGGGCGGTCCGCGCCGGCGGGCCGCCCTTGCTGGCGCGGGGGTCAGGGCTGCCGCCGCGCCGGGACACGCGCCTCAGGCGACGCGGCTGACGACGAAATCGGCCAGATCGGACAGCATGTCGCGGATCGGATGATCGGGCAGCGGGTCCAGCGCGGCCTTGGCGCGACCGGCCCAGTCCAGCGCGTCGGCCCGCGCCCCCTGCATCGCGCCGTGACGCGCCAGCAGATGCAGCGCGTGTTCCAGATCGCCGTCGCGCTGGTCGCCTTTCTCGATCACCCGGACCCAGAAGGCGCGTTCGTCGTCATCGGCGCGGGCCACCGCCTTGATCACCGGCAGGGTCAGCTTGCGTTCGCGGAAATCGTCGCCGACATTCTTGCCGATGGTCTGCGTCGCGCCGCCGTAATCCAGAAGGTCGTCCACGATCTGGAACGCGATGCCCAGCGCGTCGCCGTAATCGTGCAGCGCGGCGATCTGCGCCTCGGGCGCGCCGGCGATCACGCCGCCGACCTCGGTCGCGGCCGAAAACAGCGCGGCGGTCTTGCCGCGGATGACCTGAAGATAGACATCCTCGTCCGTGCGCAGATCCTGGGCGGCGGTCAGTTGCAGAACCTCGCCCTCGGCGATGGTGGCGCTGGCGTTCGACAGGATCTCCAGCGTACGCATGTTGCCCGGCTCGACCATCAGCTGAAAGCTGCGGGCGAACAGGTAATCGCCGACCAGGACCGAGGATTTGTTGTCCCACAGCAGATTTGCCGTCGGACGCCCGCGCCGCTGCCGGCTTTCGTCCACGACATCGTCATGCAGCAGCGTAGCGGTGTGGATGAATTCGACCGTGGCGGCCAGATGGACGTGATACGGCCCGTCATATCCCGTCAGCCGGGCCGCCGCCAGCGTCAGCATCGGCCGCAGCCTCTTGCCGCCGGCCTCGACCAGATGGGCCGTCACCTCGGGGATGCGGGGGGCGTGGCGGCTGGACATGCGCGCCCGGATCAGGTCGTTCACCGCCTGCATTTCCGAGGCCAGTTCCGCCGACAGCCGATCCAGCGGTTTCTGGACGTTTTCGTTCACACCCATGCCCACACCCCTATTTGCGATCCACGGATTGCCACGCCATCGACAAATTCGCAACCGCCCCTTAACTGTTTGCCCATGAAAGAGCTATTGCGCAGCACCGATCCCGTCCGCCTTTCGCACGCCCTGCACCTGCTTGAGGCCGAGGGGATCCTTGCGTTCGAACTGGACCAGCACATGAGCGTGCTTGAAGGCTCGATCGGCGTGCTGCCGCGCCGGATCATGGTCGCGGATCGCGATGAATTCATGGCGCGCGCGATCCTGCGCGACGCCGGGCTGGATGAGTGATCTGCGCGCGGACGGGTTTCTGGACGGACGGCTGCGCATCCTCCAGCCGGCGCGCGGTTATCGCTCGGGTGCGGATGCGGTGATGCTGGCGGCGGCCTGCCCCGCGCAGCCCGGACAATCGGTTCTGGAACTGGGCTGCGGCGCCGGGGTGGCCAGCCTGTGTCTGGGATGGCGGGTGCCCGGGCTGGATCTGACCGGGCTGGAACGGCAGCCGGACTACGCCGATCTCGCCCGCCGCAACGCCGCGGCGAACGGCATCGGGCTGACGGTGGTGACCGGCGATCTGACGCATCCGCCGGCCGCGCTGCGCGCCCGGTCCTTCGATCACGTGATCGCCAATCCGCCCTATTTCCTGGGCGGAACGGCGGCGTCCGATCCGGGCCGGGCCGTCGCGCGGCGCGAGGAGACGCCGCTGGCCCACTGGATCGACGCCGGGCTGCGGCGGTTGCGGCCGGGGGGCGTGCTGACGCTGATCCAGCGGGCCGACCGGCTGGATGCGATGCTGGCCGCGCTGCACGGACGCGCCGGTGCCGCAATCGTCCTGCCCGTCTGCGCGCGCGCCGGGCGCGAGGCCGGGCGCGTTCTGGTCAAAGCGCGCAAGGGCGCGCGCACGCCGCTGCGCCTGCTGTCGCCGTTCGTCATGCACGCCGACGGTGCGCACGGGTCCGATGGCGACGATCTGACGCCGCAGGCGCGATCGGTGCTGCGCGACGGGGCGCCGATTGCCGCCCCGGTTGCGAAAGCCCCGTGACAGAATCGAAAAGCTGTGCTGCAATCGACCCGTTCGACACAACCACAGAGGAGGACGCGATGTCGGTTACTTCCCATGTCGAGGAGCTGCGCAAGAAGCACCATGCTCTTTCGGAAGCCGTGGAGAGAGCACAGAAAAGTCCCGGTTCCAGCGATCTTGAGATTTCTGCGATGAAGCGCGAAAAGCTTCGCCTCAAGGAAGAGATATCCCGACTGTCCCATTGACCCGTTGAACAGTTTCGACCGATGAAAAAGGCCCGCGCATTCCGCGCGGGCCGCTTTCGTTTCGGGGGCCTGTCTCAGGAGAAGAACTGGCCGCCATTGGCGCTGATCGTTGATCCGGTGATGAACCCGGCATCGTCCGACGCCAGGAATACCACCACACGGGCGATCTCCTCGGGCTCCCCCAGCCGGCCGACGGGGATCTGCGGGATGATGCGTTCGTTCAGAACCTTTTCGTCGATGGCGCGCACCATCTCGGTCCCGATATAGCCGGGCGCGATGGCGTTGACGGTGATGCCCGCCCGCGCGCCTTCCTGCGCCAGCGCGCGGGTAAAGCCGATATCGCCCGCCTTTGCGGCGGAATAGTTCGCCTGCCCGGCCTGACCCTTCTGGCCGTTGACCGAGCTGATATTGACCACGCGGCCGAACTTGCGGTCGCGCATCCCGCCCCAGACCGAATGGGTCATGTTGAACAGCCCGGTCAGGTTGGTGTCGATCACCTCTTTCCACTGCTGCGGCGACATCCTGTGGAACATCGCGTCGCGGGTGATGCCGGCGTTGTTGACAAGCACGGCGACGGGGCCAAGCTCATCCTCGACCTTGCGGATGCCTTCGGCGCAGGCGTCGTAATCGGCGACCGACCATTTATAGGTCTTGATCCCGGTTTCGTCCGAGAAAGCCTTTGCGGCCTCGTCATTGCCGGCATAGTTCGCCGCGACCGTATAGCCCGCGTCTTTCAGCGCCTTGGAAATCGCCGCGCCGATGCCGCGCGAACCTCCGGTGACCAGTGCAACCTTCGACATGTCTCCCCCTTTTCGAGATTGAGCGTTCAGGAAATCTTGTTACCGCCGGGATGTGCGGCGCGCAAGATCATTGCGCGCCGATTTGCCCGTTCAGCGTTCGATGCACATCGCGACGCCCATGCCGCCGCCGATGCACAGCGTGGCAAGACCTCTCTTTGCGTCGCGGCGCTTCATCTCGAACAGCAGCGTGTTCAGGACGCGGCATCCCGAGGCGCCGATCGGGTGGCCGATGGCGATGGCGCCGCCGTTCACGTTCACGATCGACGGGTCCCAGCCCATGTCCTTGTTCACGGCGCAGGCCTGCGCGGCAAACGCCTCGTTCGCCTCGACCAGGTCCAGATCGCCGACTTTCCAGCCAGCCTTTTCCAGCGCCTTGCGGCTGGCCGGGATCGGGCCGGTGCCCATGATCGCCGGATCCAGACCTGCCGTCGCGTACGAGGCGATGCGGCCCAGCGGCGTCAGGCCGCGCCGCGACGCCTCTTCCTCGGTCATGACCATGACGGCGGCCGCGCCGTCGTTCAGCCCCGAGGCGTTGGCGGCCGTGACCGAGCCGTCCTTGGTAAAGGCGGGCCGCAGCTTCTGCATCGCGTCCAGCGTTGCGCCGTGGCGGATATATTCGTCCTTGTCGACGACCGTGTCGCCCTTGCGCGACTTGACCGTATAGCCGACGATCTCGTCGTCGAACCGGCCTTCCTTCTGCGCGGCCTCGGCCTTGTTCTGGCTGGCGACGGCGAATTCATCCTGCTGTTCGCGGCTGATCTGCCATTTCTCGGCCACGTTCTCGGCCGTCTGGCCCATGTGGTAATTGTTGAAGGCGTCCCACAGGCCGTCACGGATCATCGTGTCGACCATCTTCATGTCGCCCATCTTCTGACCGGAGCGCAGATAGGCCGCATGGGTGGCCAGCGACATGCTTTCCTGGCCGCCGGCCAGCACGATCTGGGCATCGCCCATCATCACCTGCTGCGCGGCCAGCGCCACGGCGCGAAGCCCCGATCCGCAGACCTGGTTGATGTTCCATGCCGCGGCCTCTTGCGGCAGGCCGGCATTGATATGCGCCTGCCGGGCCGGGTTCTGGCCCTGCGCCGCGGTCAGCACCTGGCCCAGGATCGTTTCGCTGACTTCGGCGGCGTCGACGCCGGCGCGTGCGACCACCTCTTTCAGAACGGCGGCGCCAAGGTCGTGGGCGGGGACGTTGGCAAACGCCCCGAGGAAACTTCCGACCGGGGTGCGGGCGGCGGAAACGATAACGGCTTTGGACATGGCGGGCTCCTTCCCATCTTGCCGGGGGTTCGGCGAATCGTGGTCAGGATGCGGGTTCGCGCCGTCGCGTCAAGCGCAACCGCCCCATCGGCGCGCCCGTGGCAGGTATTTGCAGAGGGTGCATTGCCGGGGTGGATGCGGCCGTTGACGGCGTCGGGCTGCCGATGCGCCGCGCGCGAAACCCGCCTGAACGCCGGCCCGGTGGTGGGTGGCGCGATGCCTCGCCCTTCGCACGCCCGGGTCCACCCGCATGGTCACCGGCTGGCGACCGAGGGCGGGTTCTTCCACGGCGGCGCGATGGTCGGGGCGCCGAAATAATAGCCTTGCAGGCAGTCGATGCCGTTTTCGATCAGGAAACTGGCGTCGTCCGCTGTCTCGACCGATTCGGCGACGGTGAACATGTCGAAATGATGCGCAATCGACATCAAGGCGCGGGTCAGCACCTGGTTGTCGGGATGTTCGGCGATCTCGCGGATGAACTGGCCGTCGATCTTGATCATGTCGAAGCAGAAATCGCGCAGATAACGGAAAGACGTATATCCCGCCCCGAAATCGTCCAGCGCCAGCGAGATGCCCGACCGCTGCACCTCGGCCATGAAGCCGCGCAGCTCGGTCGGCATCCCCATCGCCGAGCTTTCGGTGATTTCAAGGATCAGCCGTTCCCCGACATGCGGATCGTCCGCGATGCCGTTGCGCAGGGTGCGGATCCAGTCGGGATAGCCGATGGAACGGGCGGACATGTTGATCGACAGCCGCAGCGACGGGTCCTCGGTCAGCGCCTGAAGGCCCAGGGTCAGCGACAGGCAGTCGATCTGGCGGCCCAGCTCGGTCGTTTCGGCCACCGGCATGAAATCCTTCAGCGGCACGATCCGGCCCGAATCGTCGATGATGCGAATCAGCCCTTCGTAGAAGGCCGCGCGGTCGGTGCGCTGCGCCTGCACGATGGGCTGGAACGCCAGCACGCCGTTGCCCTTTTCCACCGCGGCGCGCACGGCGGGCAGGGTGATCCGGCTTTGCTGATCCATGGCGTATTCCAGCGGCGAGCCTTTGGGTGGGGTGCCGTTGCTCACATCCTGCCTCATCTTCCATACGGGTCTTGTTGCACTTTGCGCATGATTGCCTAGTTTTCCCTTAACCCGCAGCATTTTCTGGACTCGAGGTTAACGGCGGATGACGCGATGCAGCTGGTGCGGGACCGATCCGCTTTACGTGGCCTATCACGATCGCGAATGGGGCGTGCCCGAACGCGACGGTCGGGCGCTGTGGGAAAATCTGATGCTGGAGGGGTTTCAGGCCGGGCTCAGCTGGATCACGATCCTGCGCAAGCGCGACAGTTTCCGCGCCGAATTCGACGGTTTCGATCCCGAACGGGTGGCCGGATGGGACGCGGCGCGAATCGACCGCGCGCTGCAAAATCCGGGAATCGTGCGCCACCGCGGCAAGATCGCCGCGACCGTCCGGGGCGCGCGCCTGTTCATCGAGATCGAGGGACGCGACGGTTTCGCGCCGTTCCTGTGGTCGTTCGTCGGCGGGCAGCCGATCCGGAACCGCTTTGCCGGCATGGACGAGGTGCCGGCCGTCACGCCCGAATCAATCGCCCTATCGAAGGCGCTGAAAACGCGCGGCTTCGGTTTCTGCGGACCGGTGATCGTCTATGCGTTCATGCAGGCCACGGGCATGGTCAACGACCATCTGACAGGCTGCCCGCGTCACGATCAGGTCAGTCGGCTGTCAACTGCCGGATGACGTCCTTTGCCGCGTCGCTGGACCAGTCGGCGTCGCCCAGAAGCCGCGCGACCTCGTTTCCGTCGCGGTCGATCAGCACCGTCACGGGCAGGCCCACGACGCCCATCTGACGGGCCAACTGCTGTCTGGGGTCCAGCAGCACGGGCAGGTTCTGCACCCCGGTCTCTTCGAAGAACTGGTCGATCTTGGCGGGCGCGTTGCGGCCGGTCGCGATGGTCACGACCTGGAAATCCTCGCCGCCCAACTCGGCCTGAAGCGCATCGAGTGCGGGCATCTCCTCGCGGCAGGGCGCGCACCATGTGGCCCAGAAATTGACCAGCGCGACCTTGCCCTGCCAGTCCGACAGCCGGTGCGTGCCGCCGTCGGGGTCGGTGAACTCGGTTTCGGGGATGGGCGGGGCATCCCTGGACGGCACCAGCTTGACCAGCCCCGCATCATGGGCGGCCTGCCAGTCCACCTGGGCCGCGAAGCCGGTATTTGCACCGATGAGAAGCGCCGTATAAAGCAGGGCAGAACGCAGCATGTGACCTCCGAAGGACTTTCCGTATGACCGACCGGCCCCACGACAAGGACGCCGCCAACAGCATGTGGGGCGGACGCTTTGCTGCCGGACCCGATGCGATCATGGAGGCGATCAACGCCTCGATCGGCTTCGACCGGCGGCTTTACGCCCAGGACATCCGGGGCAGCCGGGCCCATGCCGCCATGCTGGCCGCACAAGGCATCATCAGCGATAGCGATGCGGACGCCATCGGGAAAGGGCTTCTCACGGTGTTGTCAGAGATCGAGGCCGGCGATTTTCCGTTCAGCACGGCGCTGGAAGACATCCACATGAATGTCGAGGCGCGGCTGAAGGACCTGATCGGCGAGGCGGCGGGCCGCCTGCACACCGGCCGGTCGCGCAACGATCAGGTGGCGACGGATTTCCGGCTGTGGGTGCGCGATCAGTGCGATGCGGCGATTGCGGGGCTGCGGGCGCTGATCCGGGCGGCCCTGTCGCAGGCCGAGGCCGGGGCCGACTGGGTCATGCCGGGATTCACCCATCTGCAAACGGCGCAGCCGGTGACATGGGGCCATCACATGATGGCCTATGTCGAGATGTTCGGCCGCGACCTGTCGCGGTTTCAGGATGCCCGCCGGCGGATGAACGAATCGCCCCTTGGTGCCGCCGCGCTGGCCGGCACCGGCTATCCCATCGACCGCGAGGCGACGGCCGCCGCGCTGGATTTCGACCGGCCGATGGCCAACAGCCTCGATGCGGTCTCGGACCGCGATTTCGCGCTGGAGTTCCTGTCGGCGGCCTCGATCTGCGCGGTGCATCTGTCGCGGCTGGCGGAAGAGCTGGTGATCTGGTCCTCGGCCCAGTTCCGCTTTGTGTCGATGTCGGACAAATGGTCCACCGGCTCCAGCATCATGCCGCAGAAACGCAACCCCGACGCGGCCGAGCTGATCCGCGCCAAGATCGGGCGCATCCTGGGGGCGACGGTGGCGCTGTTCACGGTGATGAAGGGGCTGCCCTTGGCCTATTCCAAGGACATGCAGGAGGACAAGGAACAGGTCTTCGACGCCGCCGACCATCTGATGCTGGCGCTGGCCGCGATGGCGGGGATGCTGTCGGACCTGACCGCCAACCGCGACCGGATGGAGGCCGCGGCCTCGGCCGGGTTCTCGACCGCGACCGATCTGGCCGACTGGCTGGTGCGCGAGGCGGGAATGCCGTTCCGTCAGGCGCATCACGTCACCGGATCGTTGGTGGCGATGGCCGAAGGCAAGGGGGTCGATCTGCCCGATCTGACCCTTGCCGACATGCAATCGGTCGATCCGGCGATCACCGACGATGTGGTCGGCGTGCTGGGTGTGCATAATTCCGTCGCCTCGCGGCAAAGCTATGGCGGGACCGCGCCCGATCAGGTGCGCGCGCAGATTGCCCGTTGGAAAGAGAGACTCGCATGACGCGCCTGGCCCTGATCGCGGTGCTGACCCTTGCGGGCTGCGGGGTGGACGGCCCGCCCGAACGTCCCGCCGCCCCCGCGACGCCGCCGAAATCCGGGGTCGCGATCTCGGGTCACGCGACGATGGGCGTCATCACGGAGCTGTAGGTGGATCATTTCAACTATCACGACGGCGCGCTGCATGCCGAGGATGTTCCGCTGTCGCGCATCGCCGATCAGGTCGGGACGCCGGTCTATGTCTATTCCGCCGCGACGCTGAGGCGGCATTTCGGGCTGTTCCGGCAGGCGCTGGACTGGGCCGACCACCTTGTCTGCTTTGCGGTGAAGGCCAATTCCAACCTTGCGGTGCTGAAGCTGCTGGGCGACATGGGCGCGGGCATGGATGTCGTGTCGGGCGGGGAATATGCACGGGCGCGGGCGGCGGGCGTGCCGGGCCAGCGGATCGTGTTTTCCGGCGTCGGCAAGACCGTGGCCGAGATGCGTCAGGCCATCGACGGCGGCATCCGCCAGTTCAACATCGAATCCGAGCCGGAAATGCGGGCGCTGTCGGCGCTGGCCGTCAGCATGGGGGCCGAGGTGCCGGTGACGATCCGGGTGAACCCGGATGTGGACGCGAAGACGCACGAGAAGATCGCGACCGGCAAGTCCGAGAACAAGTTCGGCATCCCCATCGCCCGCGCGCGCGATGTCTATGCCGAGGCGGCGGCGCTGCCGGGGCTGCGCGTGGTCGGCGTGGACGTGCATATCGGCAGCCAGCTGACCGATCTGGACCCGTACCGCGCGGCCTATGCGAAGGTGGCCGATCTGACCCGCGCCCTGCGCGCGGACGGGCACGCGATCACCCGGCTGGATCTGGGCGGGGGGCTGGGCATCCCCTATCGCCGCGACAACAACGCGCCGCCCCTGCCGATCGAATACGGGGCCGTGATCCGCGAGACGGTGGGCGATCTGGGCTGCGAGATCCAGATCGAGCCGGGGCGGAACATCGTCGGCAATGCCGGTATCCTGCTGTCGCGCGTCATTTACCTGAAAGAGGGCGAGGGGCGGGATTTCCTGATCGTCGATGCCGCCATGAACGATCTTCTGCGCCCGGCGATGTATGGCGCGCATCACGACATCGTCCCGGTGGCCGAGCCCGCGCCGGGCGCCGATGTCCAACCCTTCGACGTGGTCGGCCCGGTCTGCGAATCGGGCGACACGTTCCAGAAGGGCGCCCAGCTTGCGCGGCTGCAGGCGGGCGATCTGGTCGCGTTCCGCTCGGCCGGCGCCTATGGCGCGGTGATGGCGTCGGAATACAATTCGCGCCCGCTGGTGCCCGAGGTGCTGGTCCAGGGCGATCACTTCGCCGTCATCCGGGCGCGACCGTCATTTGAGGAAATGCTGGCCCGCGATACCATCCCCGAATGGCTTTGACGCGACGCCCCGATCCGCCGTCACCGCCGGGGGCTGTCTGCCCCCGGACCCCCGAGGATATTTCGACGCCAAAGACCCGCCGGATCGCACGCGCCCTGCGCCTGACCGGCTGGGGCATGGTGTGGGAACGCGGGGCGCGGGCATTCTGGCCCCTGGCGGCGATCCTGTGCGCCCTGTTCGCGGCCTTCGCGCTGGGCGGCGTGGCGGCGGTGCCGGAGGCGGCGCTGCCCTGGGTTGCGCTGCTGGCGCTGCTGGCGGTGGTCGCGACGGCCATCCGGGGCGGGTTGCGGTATCGGCGCGTGCGCGCGTCCGAGGCGGTCGAGCGGCTGGACCGGACCTTGCCGGGCCGTCCGCTGGCGGCGCTGGCCGATCGTGCCGCGCTGGGCGGCGAAGGCGCGCTGTGGCGCGCGCATCTGGCGCAGATGCAGGCCCGCGCATCCGCGGCGCGCGCGGTCAGGCCCGATGCCGATCTGGCGCGGCGCGATCCGTTCGCGCTGCGGCTGGCGTCGCTGGTGGCGCTGGTCATGGCGTTGATCTTTGGCGGCGGCGCGCAGATCGGGCAGGGCATCGGCGCGATCGCGGCCACGGTCGGCCGGCCTTTGGCGGGCGGGGAAGTCGCCTCGGGGCCGGGATGGGAGGGCTGGGCCGAGCCGCCGGCCTATACGCGCCGTCCGACGATCTATCTGAACGCGCTGGATTCGGGGCAGGTGCTGGAACTGCCCAAGGGCAGCGCGGTGACGTTCCGGCTGTATGGCGACGGCGCGACCGTCACCCAGGATATCGGCGCGGTCATCGCCGAGGATGCGCAGGCGCCGGGGTTCCGGGCCGAGCGTTCCGGCCGGATCGCGGTGGGGGATCGCCGCTTTGAGGTGACCGTCCTGCCCGACGCGCCGCCCGCGATCCGCGCAGGCGCCGCGCCGACGCGGCGCGCGGACGGGCGGATGATCCAGGACTTCGAGGCCGAGGACGATCACGGCATCGCCGCGGGACGCGCGCGCATCGTGCTGAATCTGGCCTCGGTCGACCGGCGATTCGGGCTGAAGCCCGCGCCCGAGCCGCGCGATCCGGTCGATCTGGACCTGCCCTTGCCGCGCGGCGGCGACCGGCGCGAGGTCTCGGGCCAGATCGTCGAGGACCTGGCCCGTCACCCTTGGGCGAACCTGCCGGTCAGCCTGACGCTGGAGGCGGTGGACGGCATCGACCAGACCGGCCGCTCGGCCCCGTTCCACACGATCCTGCCCGGACGGCGCTTTTTCGATCCGCGCGCCGCCGCGCTGATCGAGTTGCGCCGCGACCTGCTGTGGTCGCGCGAGAATGCCGGCCGCAGCGCCGAGATCCTGCGCGCGATCACCTGGCGGCCCGACGGGTTCATCGACCGGACCCTGTATCTGCAACTGCGCGGCGCGGTGGGGCAGCTGGAATCCGGCCCGCTGTCCGATGAGGCACGCGACCGGCTGGGCGAGGCGTTGTGGAAGGCCGCAATCCTGCTGGAGGATGGCGGGCTGTCGGATGCGCTGGAGCGGATGCGGCAGGCGCAGGAAAAACTGTCCGAGGCGATCCGCAACGGCGCCAGCCCCGACGAGATCCAGCGCCTGATGGATCAGCTGAAAGAGGCGACCGATGCCTATACGAGGATGCTGGCCGAACAGGGCCAGCAGGACCCGGCAGACCGGTTCACCGAAAACCAGCCCGGCCAGCGCATCACCAGCGACCAGATCCAGCAGATGATGGACGAGATCCAGCGCCTGATGAACGAGGGCCGGATGGCCGAGGCGCAGCAATTGCTGGAACAGTTCAATCGGATGATGGAGAACCTGCAGGTCACGCAGGGCGAGGGCGGCGAGGGGCAGGAGGGCAGCCAGGGCAACCAGCAGATGAACCGGCTGGCCGACACGCTGCGCGAACAGCAGCGCCTGTCGGACGATGCCTTTCGCGACATGCAGGAACAGTTCGGGCAGGGACAGTTCGGCCAGGACGGGACGGAGGACCGCGCGCCCGGCGCGGGCGATCTGGCCGACCGGCAGCGCGGCCTGCGCGAACAGCTGGGCCAGCAGCGCGGGATGCTGCCGGGCCAGGGCAGCGAACCGGGCGACAGCGCCCGCCGGCAACTGGACGAGGCGGGCCGGGCGATGGAGGACGCCGAACGGGCGCTGCGCGAGGGCGATACCGGCGGGGCGTTGCAGCGTCAGGCCGACGCCATCGAAGCGATGCGCGAGGGGATGCGGTCGCTGTCCGACATGATGGGTCAGCAGCGCGGTCAGGCCGATGAGGGCCAGCAGGGGCAGGACGGTCAGGAAGGTCAGGAACCAGGCGGCGAGGCCGGGCGCACGGCGCAGGACGGGACAAGTCGCGACCGGCGGCCGATGCTGGATCCCCTCGGTCGTCAGATGGACGGCAACGGCAACATGATCACCATGGGCAATCCGCTGGCGGAAGGGATCGACCCGGCCCGGCGGGCGCGCGATCTGCTGGACGAGATCCGCCGCCGCAGCGGTCAGCGCGACCGCCCGCAGGACGAACGCGACTATCTGGACCGGCTGCTGGACCGGTTCTGACGCAACGGGTCGGTCAGGCGGACCGCCCGAAAATGCCCGATTGCAGCCACAGCCTGCCCTGATCCACGAAGGCGCGAAGATCCTGCATGGCCGCGCCCACCGGCCCGGCATCGGACATGGCGGGCGCAAGCAGGTAAAGGACCAGCCCCGTTGCCGCAATAGCCACCGCAAGACCGAACCCCGTGCGGTAGCCGGACGGACCGTCCGCAGGCACCGGCATCGCCGGCTGAAACGGCGTGTCCGGGGCGGCCGGGGCCGTGCCGGCCGGTTTCGGCAGGTCCAGATCGACTGCCGGATCGGGTTGGGGGAATGGCGCGCCGACCATGGCCCGCGTCGCGCCGGCGGGGGCGACGACGGGCTGAGCCTCGGGGTCGGACGGTGCCGGAACCCTGTCGGGGGCGGGCCGGGTGCTGCCGGCCCCTGATGCGGGTGTGTCGGTGACGGTGGTGGCCGGCCAGTCGATCCCGGTCGCGTGGGCTGTGGACTCGTGTCGGGCGGGGCGGTTGCCGTCCTGCGTGCCAGTGTCGGTGCCGGTTTCGGCGGCGCGGGCGCGGCGTTCGTGTTCCACCTCGTCGCGCAGGATGCTGAGAACGCTTTCGGGCACGCGGCGGCTGAGTTTCGCAGCCGGGGCAGCGGCGGCGCTGCCCGATTGCGACGCGTCGCCCGTCCTGTCGGGATCGCGTTGCACCTTGGCCGATTCTCCGAAGGCCAGCGTATAGGACAGCTGTTCCGCCCCCGCCTTCGGTCGCGCCTGGGGCAGGTCGGGCGGCCTGTCGCCGGGCGTCGCCTGCCAGACCTGTCCGCAGGCGGTGCATTCGACCTGCCGGCCCCGCGCCGGGATCGTGCCTTCGGGCAGCAGGTATTCCGCGGCGCAGCCCGGACAGATCAACCGTATTTCAGCCATGCCCACCCTCGCATTCACCTGAACGATCTTCTATCAAGCGCGGGGCCGGCTTCCAAGCGGCCGGAAAACGATCCCGCAGCAAAAGGGGGTGGCGCTTGATCGAGATGCAGGATGTCGGCTTCGGCTATCACGGTGGCGCCGAGCTGTTGTCGAACATGACGCTGAGCCTGCAGCCGGGCATGTTCCACTTTCTGACCGGGCCGTCCGGGTCGGGAAAGACCACGCTGTTGCGGCTGTGCTATGCCGATCTGCTGCCCAGTTCGGGCCGGATGAGCGTGTTCGGCCAGGATCTGCGCGGGCTAGGACGCGACGACATCGCGATGCTGCGCCGCCGGGTCGGGGTCGTGCATCAGGACACCCAGTTTCTGGACCACCTGCCGGTCGCGGAAAATGTCGCCCTGCCGCTCAGCGTGTCGGGGCAGGCGGTTGACATGGACGCGCTGCGCGATCTTCTTGGCTGGGTGCAATTGTCGGCGCATGCGCGCGCACGTCCGCCGTCGCTGTCGGGGGGCGAACGTCAGCGGGCGGCGCTGGCCCGCGCGGTCATCCTGTCGCCCGATCTGGTGCTGGCGGACGAGCCGACGGGAAATCTGGACTGGGAGATGTCGATGCGGCTGATGCAGCTGCTGATCGAGCTGAACAAATCGGGCAAGACCGTGCTGGTCGCGACCCATGACCTGAACCTGATCCGCGCCGCCAAGGCGCAGGTCGCGGCGCGCGTGCTGCGCATCGCGGGCGGGACATTGCATCTGGCGGGGGCGGATCTGTGATGCGGTTCTTGAAGGGACGGGCGGATCTGCGGACGCTGCGGCTGCGGCCGCTGTGGCAGGGGCTGCTGCGCGGCGATGGCGGCAAGGGCGACCGGATCGTGCCGCCGACCGGATACACAGCGCAGCTGACGCTGTTTTCGGCCGGCGCGATGGCGTTTCTGGCGGTGTTCGCGCTGGCGCTGGCGCTGGCGACGGGCCGGCTGGCCGATCGCTGGTCGGCGGAACTGGCCGGATCGGTCACCGTGCGCGTCAGCGCCCCCGCGGCCGAGCAGGAGGCGCGGACCCAGGCCACGATGCAGATCCTTCAGACGACGCCGGGCGCGGGCGCGCCGCGCCTGCTGCCGCAGGACGAGGTCGCAGGCCTGCTGGCGCCCTGGTTCGGACCCGAGATGCCGGTCGATGCGCTGCCGGTGCCCTCGCTGATCGACCTGCCCATCGACAGCCGCGATTTCGACGCCGAGGGCCTGCGCCTGCGGCTTGAGGCCGAGGCGCCGGGCGCGGTTCTGGACGATCACACGCAATGGCGACGGCCGCTGGTGTCGGCGGCGGAACGGTTGCGCGTGCTGGGCGTGATCTCGTTGCTGCTGATCGCGGCGGCCTCGGCCTCGATGATCACGCTGGCGGCCAAGGCCGCGCTGGCCGCGAACGGGCAGGTGATCCGCGTGCTGCGGCTGATCGGGGCGCGCGACATCACCATCGCCACCGCCTTCGTGCGCCGCTTTACCCAACGTGCGGCCCTGGGCGCGGCGGCCGGCACGCTGATCGGCATGGCCGGGATCGCGCTGCTGCCCGACATGGACCCCGCCGGAGGTTTCCTGACTGGTCTTGGCTTTCACGGCTGGGGCTGGCTGGCGCCGCTGGCGATTCCGGTGATCGCGGCCATCGTCGGCTTTCTTGCGACGCGATGGGCGGCGCTGAAGATGCTGGGTGCGGTCAGATGAGCGCGCGTTCCGCCTCGGCCACGCCCGGAGGTCTGGGTCCGTGGCAATATCTGCAGAACGTGCTGTTCTATGTCCATGCCGCGCTGGCGACGCTGGTGATCGGGCTGGTCGGCCTGCCATGGGTGGCGACGCGCGGGCGGCGCGCGGCCAATGCGGTCGCGACACGCTGGATCGGCTATATGCTGTGGGCCGCGCGGCTGCATCTGGGCGTCACCTGCGAGGTGCGCGGCATGCCGCCCAGGGGCGACTGCATCGTTGCCGCCAAGCATCAATGCTTTCTGGATATTCTTGTCATCGCCCACGCGCTGCCGCGCCGCGCCTTCATCATGAAGCGAGAGGTGATGCGGGTGCCGGTCATGGGCTGGTATGCTTGGAAGGTCGGCTGCATCCCCATCGACCGGTCGCGCGGCCGCGACGCGGTGCGCGCCATCGCGCGCGAGATCGCGGCGCGGCACGAATCCGATGACGGGCTGGGGCAGCTGATCATCTATCCGCAGGGAACGCGCACCCGTCCGGGCGAACAGCGCGACTACAAGCATGGCGTGGGTACGATGCGGGCGGCCTCGCAGTTGCCGGTGGTGCCGGTCGCGGTGAATACCGGGCTGTTCTGGCCGCGCAAGGGCTGGGGCATCCGGCCGGGACGCGCCGTGGTCGAGTTTCTGCCCGCCATCGGCCCCGACATGCCGCAGCAGGCGTTCATGCCGCGCCTTCAGGCCGAGATCGAGGCGCGGTCGGACCGCCTGATGGCCGAGGCCGGGTTCAACCCGCAGGACGCCGCGCGCGACTGATGCGCGCCACCCCGCGCGCGTGCCGGCCGGTCAGGGACGGCCGATGCGGGCGCGCAGCCGGCGCAGCATGGTCTGCATCCGCGGCGGGCTTTTCTCGATCACGCGGGTCGATGTGGTCCTGATCCGGTTCAGCGCGCTGTCCAGCGGCCAGGGCCATTCGTGATAGGGATCGGGCACGCGCCAGCCGCTGCCATAGCGTTCGGCAAGGAAGGCTTCGGGATCGGCCGGCGCGGGATAGCGGCGATCGTGCAGCCCGACCTGCGACGGCGGCAGGATCATCCTGATCGGGACCGGCCGATAGACCGGATATTTCATCATCACGTGCAGGTGGTTCCCGTCTTGCCAGCAGGGAAACAGGTCCAGCTTGCCGTCGGCGTTGCGGATGTGGAAATTGACCGTCGTGTCGGTCAGCTTGCCCATCGGCTGAAAACCGTGGGCGGACAGCCTGTCCAGCAACTCGGCCCGCCGGTCCATCATCTCGCGGCGCGAGGTCGAGCCGTCGACATACAGCAGATCGACATCGTCGTCATGGGTCAGAAACGCGTTCTCGCGCACCGCGCCCAAGAGGCTGCCATAGCACAGCAGCGGCGTGACGCCGCACGCGGCCAGCGCCGGAAAGGCCGCATCCAGAACGGCAAGATAGCTGTCGCGATGCCGCACCAGCACCGGTTCCTGAATGGCGTGCTTGCTGGCGCACAGCACTGCGGGGCGGGACAGGCGGGCCGACAGCTGACGGTTGGCCTCGGCGATGACCGCATCGATGCGCGCGGGCGAGGACAGCAGCGGCGACAGCGGCGCGAAGGTCACGGTGCCGACCGAAAGCCGCGGCCCCATCGCCGCCGCGATCACCGCCGCCGCGACCCGCAGGGCAAATGGCGTCATTTCCGGGCGCTGCGCGTTCAGCGGCAGCAACTGCGCCAGACGCGGCGCGGTCCAGTCCAGCGTGCCGGCCTCGATCCGGTCCAGAACCCGCTGGCGCAGGGCGTTGCATAATTCCGTCCGCGTCTCGGGGTCGGCGGCCCGGTCGCGCGGGGGCAGATCGACGCCAAGATCGGCGTGCATGTCCCGCAATTCGCGGACCATCGCGGCCGGGTCCATGCCGCGATGGCTGAACACCAGGTGCCCGTTCAGATAGCCGTTCACGCAGACATGGCGATTGCGCGGGCCGAACTGACCCGGCCGGTTCGCCAACTCGATCCGCGACAGCATCAGCGGGCGCGAGAAGATCAGCGTCATTTCGGGGCGCAGATCGCGGATGGAGCGGATCGGCTGGCCGGCCAGCAGGGCGCGGCGCGCATCGGCATCGGCCGCGCGGCCCGCGCCGGTCGAACACTGCACGGCTTCCAGCACATCGGCCAGATCGATTTCGCGCCCGTTGGGACCGAACAGATGCGGGCGGGGGAACACGTATTCCTGCGCCGCGCCGGAATCCATGAAGATGCCGATCCGCTTCAGCCGTCCGTTCACCGGCAGCGATTTGCGCATCACGCCGCGCGGACCGAAGGCGCCGAATCCCGGCAGGAATTCGTGCGCCATCAGGATCAGACCCTGATCCTGATCCGGGGTCGGCCCTGTGCTCATTCGTGATTCCCGATCCTGTTCATGCCGGCGCGACCCTGCGCGATTTCCGTTGCGCCGCGGCTCAGGCGCTGTTCAGGCTGTGGCGGATCATCGTGCTGGAAATCCGCTCGGTCCGGGGCATGTAGTGGACTTCGCACAGATCCGACAGGAAATCGAACTTGCCCTTCCAGTCGTCGCCCATGGTGAAGATGTCCACGCGATACAGCCGGACATCGTCGCGTTTCTGTTCCCAGGTGTTTTCGGGAATGACCAGATCGACATAGCGCAGCGCCTCGAGATGGGCCTTGCGTTCTTCCCAGCTGTGGAAGGCGGTCTTGTTCTTCAGCGCGTTGAACTCATCCGTGGACAGCGCGACGATCAGATAGTCGCCCAACGCCCGCGCCCGCTGCAACAGGCGGATATGCCCGTAATGCAGCGTGTCGAACGTCCCGTAGGTGATGACCCGCTTCATGCCATTCCTTCCGGTTCCGGCCAGAATATTCAGGAAAGCTGTCTATCCTGCCGCCGGACGGCCTTCAATCCCCTGCACGAAAGGCCGGGCGGCCGGGCGATACCGGATCACGCCGATACCGGATCAAGCCAGCGACCGGGAACCCATCGACAGGAATTTCTGCCGCCGGTCCTTGATCAGATCCTCGGGCTTCTTTCCGGTCAGATCCTTCAGCATCGAGGCCAGCGCGATCCCCACCGCGTCGATCGCGGCCTTGCTGTCGCGTTGGGCGCCGCCCAAGGGTTCCGAGATGATGCGGTCGATCACGCCCAGCTTTTTCAGGTCCTGCGCGGTCAGGCGCAGCGCCTCGGCCGCCTCGCGCATGCGGTCGCTGTCCTTCCACAGGATCGAGGCGCAACCTTCGGGCGAGATGACCGAATAGATCGAGTGTTCCAGCATGGCGATGCGGTTGGCGGTGGCGAAGGCCACGGCGCCGCCCGATCCGCCCTCGCCGATGATCACGCTGACCAGCGGCACCCCGATCTCCAGGCATTTCTGGGTGCAGCGGGCAATCGCCTCGCTTTGGCCGCGTTCCTCGGCGCCCTTGCCCGGATAGGCGCCGGGCGTGTCGACCAGGGTGATGACCGGCAGGCCGAAACGGTGCGCCATGTCCATCAGCCGGATCGCCTTGCGATAGCCTTCGGGTCGGGCCATGCCGAAATTGTGGTGGATGCGCGACTTGGTGTCGTTGCCCTTTTCGTGACCGATCACAACGCAGGGCGCATCGTTGAACCGCGCCAGCCCGCCGATCACCGCGTGATCGTCGCCAAAGGCGCGGTCGCCGGCCAGGGGCGTCAATTCGGAAAACAGCGCATCGACATAGGCGCGGCAATGCGGCCGGTCGGGGTGGCGCGCCACCTGCGTCTTTCGCCACGGATTGAGGTTCTTGTAGAGATCCTTCAGAAGATCGCCGGCCTTCTTGTCCAGCGCCAGCGCCTCTTTCTCGACATCGACCGGGTCTTCGGCCTTGCGGGCCATGGCGCGCAGTTCCTCGGCCTTGCCTTCGATATCGGCCAGCGGCTTTTCGAAATCCAGATAGACCATGCGCACGAGGCTCCGGGGCTGTTGGCGTTCCGCGCCCTATATGATCGGGGACGGACCGGATTGCAACGCGCCGCGGGGGCGGGTGCGGAACCTGACCTGCCGCGCGCGGGCGGCGGCCGCGATGCGGGGACGCGGCCTCTATTGCAGATCGGCGAACGCGTCCTGCAACCGGGCGACGGCTTCGGTGACGTGAACGCGCGGCGTGGCCAGGTTGAAGCGCAGGAAATCCTCGCCGCCGGTCCCGAACGTGGTGCCGTGATTGGCGGCGATGCGGGCCGATTTTTCCACCCGCGCGGTAAATTCCTGCCGGCTCATCCCGGTGCCGGAAAAATCGACCCAGGCCAGATAGGTCGCCTGCAACGGCATTGAGGCAAGGCCGGGGATGGCGTTCACGCCCTGATCGAACAGGCGTCGGTTACCGTCCAGATACCGGACCAGCGCATCGACCCATTCGGCGCCCTCGGGCGAATAGGCGGCGGCGACCATGTCCATCCCCATGAACCCGGCCGAGACGCCGCGCGCCGCCAGCG
The DNA here is from genome assembly GCF_028553765.1 of Paracoccus stylophorae. NCBI lineage: Bacteria > Pseudomonadati > Pseudomonadota > Alphaproteobacteria > Rhodobacterales > Paracoccaceae > Paracoccus > Paracoccus stylophorae. The sequence goes on from NZ_CP067134.1 coordinate 686,197, forward strand.
CGCCCCTGAATTTTGCGCGCAGATCGTCGTCGGCGATGATGGCGTTGCCGATATGGGCGCCGGCGATGTTGAAGGTCTTGGTCGCGGCGGTCAGCGTCACCAGCCGGTCGCGGATATCCGGCACGACGGTGGCGATCATGCGGTGACGATGGCCCGGCATGACCAGATCGGCGTGGATATCGTCGGAAACCAGGACCAGGTCGTGGCGGACGCAGAAATCGGCCACTTCGCGCAGCTCGTCCTCGGACCAGACGCGGCCGCCGGGATTGTGCGGCGAACACAGGATCAGCAGGCGTTCGCCGCCGGTCAGCATACCCTCCCACCGCGCCCAGTCCATCCGGTAGATCCCGTCGCGCAGCGCCAGCGGCAACTCGACCATCCGGCGATCCGCCGCGCGGATGACCCGGCCAAAGGCGTGATAGACCGGTGATATGACGATCACCCCGTCGCCGGGCGCGGTACAGGCGTCGATGGCCATCGCCACGCCGTTGACCAGACCCGCCGCCGTCAGGATCCAGCCGGTGTCGATCTGCCAGCCGTGGCGATGCTCCATCCACCAGCGGATCGCGTCCAGATAGGCATCGTTGCGGCCGGGATAGCCATAGACGCCATGCGCCGCCGCATCCTCGACCGCGCGCTGCACGGCGCGGGGCGGGCGGAAATCCATGTCCGCCACCCACATCGCCAGCCCGCCATCGCCCGGCGACACGCCATAGGCGGCCTCCATGTCGTCCCATTTCGAGCAGTTCGTGCCGACGCGGTCGATCACCTCGTCGAAATCGGGCTGCCGGTCCAGGGCGGGTCGGGTCATGGCGATCCTCGTCTTTTGTTGCGCGTCCTGCATACGCGGCTTGTTGCGTCAGGTGAAGCCATCGCCTAAATCGCCTGTCATGAACCTGCGTCCGATCCTGATCCATCCCGATCCGCGTCTGAAGAAGATGTGCGAACCCGTCGCCCGCGTCACGCCCGAGATCGAGGCGCTGGCCGATGACATGCTGGCCACCATGTATGGCGCGCCCGGCGTCGGGCTGGCCGCGCCGCAGGTCGGGGTGCTGTCGCGGATGTTCGTCATGGACGCCACCCGCGACCCCGACGCCGAACGGCGGCCGATGGTGCTGATCAACCCCGAGATCGCGTGGACATCGGACGAGACCAACACCTATGACGAGGGCTGCCTGTCGATCCCCGACCAGTATGCGGACGTGACGCGGCCCGCCCAGGTGCGGATGCGCTGGCTGGGGCTGGACGGCAGGATGCACGAGGATGAGTTCGACGGGCTGTGGGCGACCTGCGCCCAGCACGAGCTGGACCACCTGAACGGCATCCTGTTCATTGACCATTTGTCCGCGATCAAGCGGCAGATGATCACCCGCAAGATGGTCAAGCTGAAGCGAGAGCGGGCGCGTGCCTGATCGCGCCGACATGCGGGACGCGCATCCGGCGGGGCCGGCGCGTCCGGCGCTGCCCGCGGCGCTGACGGGCGGTGCGGTGCGCCCGATCCTGATCCATCCCGACCCGGTGCTGCGCGACATCAGCCGCCCGGCGGGCGAGATGTCGGGGCCGGAGCTGCGCGATCTGGCCCGCGATCTGGTCGCGACCATGTATCGCGCCGGCGGGCGCGGCCTGGCGGCGGTGCAGATCGGCGTTCTGCGCCGCGTCTTCGTGATGGATGCGGGCTGGAAAGAAGGCGCGGCCCGTCCGCTGGTCATGCTGGACCCGCGCATCGTTCGTCGCTCGGACCGTGTTGCGCCGGGCGAAGAGCTGTGCCTGTCGATCCCCGGCCGCCCCGTCACCGTGACGCGGCCGGCCGAGGTTGAGGTGATCTGGTTCGATCTTGACGGGCGCCGGCAGCGCGCGAGCCTGGACGGCGCGGCGGCGCGCGTGGCCCAGCACGAGGCCGACCATCTGGACGGCCGCCTGATCGTGGACCTGGCATGAGCGTGCGGGCCTTTCTGCCCTATGCCGACCGGCGTCTGCACATCCCTGCCCAGGCGGTCGGGCAGGTGACGGAAACGGTGCGGATGATCTGGGACGACATGATCGACACGATGGAGGCGATGCCGGGCGTGGGCCTTGCCGCGCCGCAGATCGGGATCATGCTGCGGCTGGCGGTGGTCGATGCCTCGGACCGGCGCGGGCAGGCGGTCAGGATGGCCGACCCGCAAGTGCTGCACGCCAGCGTGCAGTCGCGCCAGCACGACGAGGCAAGCCCGAACCTGCCCGGCGTCTCGGCCCGGATCACCCGTCCGCGCGCCGTCACCGTCCGGTTCCTGAGCGAGACGGGCGAGATCGAGGACCGCGATTTCGTCGGGCTGTGGGCGACCAGCGTGCAGCACCAGATCGACCATCTGGACGGGCGCATGTATGTGGATCACCTGTCGCCCTTGCGGCGCCGGATGCTGGTTCGGAAATCGGCCAAGCTGGCGCGGCAGGGATAGCGCCGGGGGCTGTCTGCCCCCGGACCCCCGAGGATATTTCGACGCCAAAGACGGAGGCTGCGATGCGTGTGATCTTCATGGGAACGCCCGGATTTTCGGTGCCCGCGCTGCGGGCGGTCGCGGCGGCGCATGAGGTGGCGGCCGTCTATTCGCAGCCGCCGCGGGCGGCGGGGCGCGGGCAGAGGCCGCGACCCTCGGCCGTGCAGCGCGAGGCGGAGGAATCGGGGCTTGAGGTTCGCACGCCGTCGACGCTGCGCGAGGCCGGGGCGCAGGCGGCGTTTTCCGCGCTGCGCGCGGATGTGGCGGTGGTGGTGGCCTATGGGCTGATCCTGCCGCAGGCGATTCTGGATGCGCCCCGGCTGGGATGCCTGAACATCCACGCCTCGTTGTTGCCGCGCTGGCGGGGGGCGGCGCCGATCCAGCGCGCGGTGATGGCCGGCGATGCCGAGACCGGCGTGGCGATCATGCAGATGCAGGCGGGGCTGGATACCGGTCCGGTGCTGGCCGAGGCGCGGACACCCATCGGCGCGCAGGACACGGCCGGCGATCTGCACGACCGGCTGGCGGGCATCGGTGCGGCGCTGATCGTCGATGTGCTGGACAGGCTGCCCTTGCCGGCGACGCCGCAGCCCGCGGATGGCGTGACCTATGCCGCCAAGATCGACAAGTCCGAGGCGCGGATCGACTGGACGCTGCCCGCGTCCCGCGTCGACCGGCTGATCCGCGGCCTGTCCCCCGCGCCCGGCGCCTGGTGCGAGATCGCGGGCGAGCGGGTCAGGCTGCTGCGATCGCGGGTGGTCGCGGGAGAGGGTGCGCCCGGCCAGGTCCTGGGCGGTTTCCGCGTCGCCTGCGGCGAGGGCGCGGTCGAGATTACCGAGGCGCAGCGCCAGGGCCGCAGGCCGATGGCCGCGCAGGATTTGCTGCGCGGCTGGGATCTGCCGTCGCGGCTGGATTAGGAATGGCGTCCGAGGACGACGCCGCCGACGGCAAGATTGCGTTGCCCCGGTCGATTGCAACGCGCTAGAACGTGTCGACAGAACAGGAACCACGCCGCAGTCAGGGAGAAGCCGATGTCCACGAAATCGCACAAGGGCGCGCCGTTCAGCTGGAACGACCCGTTCCTGCTGGAAGATCAGCTGACCGAGGAAGAGCGGATGATCCGCGACAGCGCGGCGGCGTTCGCGGCCGAAAGCCTCGCCCCGCGCGTGCAGGACGCCTACATGAACGAGGAAACCGACCCCGAGATCTTTCGCGAGATGGGGGCGGCCGGCATGCTGGGCGTCACCGTGGCCGAGGACTATGGCGGCGTCGGCGCCTCTTACGTGTCCTACGGTCTGGTCGCGCGCGAGATCGAGCGGATCGACAGCGGCTATCGCAGCATGGCGTCGGTCCAGTCCTCGCTGGTGATGTTTCCCATCGAGGCCTATGGCAGCGAGGAGCAGAAGCGGAAATACCTGCCCAGACTGGCAACCGGCGAATTCATCGGCTGTTTCGGCCTGACCGAACCCGATGCCGGATCCGATCCGGGCGGCATGAAGACGCGGGCGAAGAAGACCGATGGCGGCTATGTGCTGAACGGGTCGAAGATGTGGATTTCCAACGCCCCCATCGCGGATGTGTTCGTCGTCTGGGCCAAGTCCGAGGCGCATGGCGGCAAGGTGCGCGGCTTCGTTCTGGACAAGGGGATGAAGGGCCTGTCCGCGCCCAAGATCGGCGGCAAGCTGAGCTTGCGCGCCTCGATCACCGGCGAGATCGTGATGGAGGATGTCGAGGTCGGCGAGGATGCGCTGCTGCCCAATATCGAGGGGATGGGCGGCCCGTTCGGCTGTCTGAACCGTGCGCGTTACGGCATCAGCTGGGGCGCGATGGGCGCGGCCGAGGATTGCTGGTTCCGCGCCCGGCAATACGGGCTGGACCGGCATCAGTTCAACAAGCCGCTGGCGGCGACGCAGCTTTACCAGAAGAAGCTGGCCGACATGCAGACCGAGATCGCGCTGGGGCTGCAAGCCAGCCTGCGGGTCGGGCGGCTGTTCGACGAAGGCAGGTTCGCGCCCGAGATGATCAGCCTGGTCAAGCGCAACAATTGCGGCAAGGCGCTGGAGATCGCGCGCATGGCCCGCGACATGCATGGCGGCAACGGCATCCAGATCGAATACCACGTCATGCGCCACGCCCAGAACCTTGAAACGGTCAACACCTATGAGGGCACGCATGACGTGCACGCGCTGATCCTGGGCCGCGCGCAGACGCGCATCCAGGCGTTCGGCTGATGTCCGACGCGCCGCTGAAGGGGCTGAAAATCGTCGAGCTGGCGCGCATTCTTGCGGGTCCGTGGCTGGGCCAGACGCTGGCCGATCTGGGCGCCGAGGTCATCAAGGTCGAGGCGCCCGAGGGCGACGATACCCGTCGCTGGGGACCGCCCTTCATCGAACGCAGGCGCGCGGATGGCACGACCGAGACGGTCGCCGCCTATTTCCACGCCGCCAATCGCGGCAAGCGGTCGGTGATCTGCGATTTCAACGATGCGGACGATCTGGACCGCCTGAAGTCCCTCATCGGCGAGGCGGACGTGGTGATCGAGAATTTCAAGCTGGGCGGGCTGAAGAAGTTCGGGCTGGATTACGACAGCCTGTCGCCGCAGAACCCGCGCCTCGTCTATGCCTCGATCACCGGCTTCGGGCAGGACGGGCCGCGCGCGGCGCAGCCGGGTTACGATTTCCTCATTCAGGGCATGTCGGGCATCATGGACCTGACCGGCGATCCCGAGGGCGAGCCGCAGAAGGTCGGCGTGGCCTGGATCGACATCTTCACCGGGCTTTATGGGGCGATCGCGGTTCAGGCCGCGCTGGCCGAACGGGCGCGGTCGGGGCTGGGCCAGCATCTGGACCTGTCGCTGCTGGATTGCGGTGTCGCGGTGCTGGCCAATCAAGCGACCAACTATCTGCTGGGCGGCCGGGTGCCGCGCCGGCTGGGCAACGCGCATCCCAACATCGTGCCCTATCAGCTTTTCCCGGCCTCGGACGGACATCTGATCATCGCCTGCGGCAATGACCGGCAATTCGCGGCGCTGTGCCGCGCGCTGGACCTGCCGGCGCTGTCGGCCGATCCGGATTTCGCGACGAACCCGGCCCGCGTCGCCCATCGCGACCGGCTGGCGCCGATCCTGTCGCAGGCCACGCGCACCCGCCCGCGCGCCGATCTGATCGCCGCGCTGGAGGCGGCGGGCGTGCCCGCGGGCCCGGTCAACGACGTGGCCGAGGCGCTGGCCGAGCCGCAGGTGCAGGCGCGCGGGATGCCCATCGCGCCCGAGGGCATCGCCGGGCTGCGCAGCCCGATGCGGTTCTCGCGCAGCCCGCTGGTCACGGATCGGGCGGCGCCCGCCCTTGGCGAAGGCGAGTGGCGGTTCGGCGGGGAGTGAAGTCAGGGATCGGGGCGCGAACACGTCCGGCGCGCGCGCGGGTCCGGTGTGCTTCCCCTTGCCACAGGCGCGGCCTTGCGCCACCCTGCGCTGCATCAAGCCCCGGAACAACCGGGACGACCGACAACCTACAGGGAACACTGCCATGAGACATCTTCTGACCCCGCGCGCCTTGCTGCTGGCATCCGCGATCGCACTGGCACCGGCCGCCTGGGCCGAGACGCCTGCCGATACGCTGGTCGTGGCCAACGACATCAGCGACATCATCACCCTTGATCCGGCCCAGACCTTCGAGTTTTCGGGCAATGACGTGAACCGCAACACCTATGACCGGCTGGTCGATTTCGACCCGATGGACATGGCTGCCGGCTTCAAGCCGTCGCTGGCCGAAAGCTGGGAGGTGGCCGAGGACGGGCTGTCGATCACCTTCACCATGCGCGAAGGCGTCACCTTCCATTCCGGCAATCCGGTTCGGGCCGAGGATGCGGCATGGTCGCTGCAACGCGCGGTCAAGCTGAACAAGACGCCCGCCTTCATCCTGACGCAGTTCGGCTTTACCCCTGAAAACGTCGAGGAAAAGATCACCTTTGACGACCGCACGCTGACGCTGAACCTGGATCAGCCTTATGCGCCCTCCTTTGTCCTCAACTGCCTGACCGCGATGATCGGCAGCGTGGTGGACAAGGAAACGGTGATGTCCAACGCCGAGGGCGATGATCTGGGCAATGCCTGGCTGAACACCAACGAGGCTGGATCGGGCGCCTTCACCCTGGCCGCGTGGCGTCCGAACGAGGCGGTGCAGCTGGCCGCCTATGAGGATTACTGGCAGGGCGCATCCGCGATGAAACGGGTGATCGTGCGCAACGTCGCCGAATCCAGCGCACAGCGCCTGCTGCTGGAACAGGGCGATATCGACGCGGCGCGCAACCTGACGCCCACCGATGTGGATTCTCTGGAGCAGACGGAAGGCGTCAAGATCAAGGACGAGCCGCGCGGCCGCATCCTGTATATGGGTCTGAACCAGAAGGACGAATTGCTGTCGAACCCGGCGGTCATCGAGGCGATGAAGCATCTGGTCGATTATCAGGGCATCACCGACAGCTTCCTGAAGGGCATGTTCAAGACCCATCAGGCGTTCCTGCCCGAGGGCTATCTGGGCGCGCTGGAGGAAAATCCGTGGACCTATGATGTCGAAAAGGCCAGGCAGATCCTGGCGGATGCAGGGATCGAGGGCGGCACGATCACCACCAAGATCCGCGATCTGCGCGAATATGTGGACGTGGCGCAGACCCTGCAGGCCAGCATGGCCGAGGCCGGGCTGACGCTGAACATCGAGCAGATGACCGGCGCGCAGGTGCTGGACGCGTATCGCGCGCGCGAGGTGCCGATCTTCCTGGGCGAATGGGGCCCGGACTATTCGGACCCGAACACGAATGCCGCGACCTTCGCCTATAATCCCGACAACAGCGACGAGGCGCAGGCGACCGGCCTGCTGGCATGGCGCAACGCCTATGCCGTGCCGGACGAGATGAACGAGGCGACGGTGGCCGCGACCCTTGAACAGGACAGCGACAAGCGCGCGCAGATGTATCGCGACATCCAGAAACAGTATCAGGAAGAGGCGCCGATCGTGCCGCTGTTCCAGCGCATCGAGAACACCGGCCTGCGCGAGAACGTGCAGAACTGGAACGTGGGCGGATCGGTGACGTCGGTGATGTATCATCAGGTCACCAAGGGCGAATAGGCGTTGGCCGCAACCGATACCGATCCCAAGGGGCGGGGCGGACCCCCGCCCCCCTCGGCGGCCGACCGCAACGCCGCGCGGCGACGGCGGCTGCGCAGCGTGGGCGGCACGCTGCTGTCGCTGGCGCTGACCCTGCTGGGGTTGTTGCTGGTCACCTTCATCATCGGCCGGGTCATGCCCATCGACCCGGTGCTGAAGGTGGTGGGAGATCGCGCCAGCCAGGCGCAATACGATGCCGCCTATCAGGCGATGGGGCTGGACCGGCCGCTGATCGTCCAGTTCATCGGCTATATCGGCGATGTGCTGACCGGCGATCTGGGCCGCTCGATCTCGACCGGGCAGCTGGTCGTGGACGATATCCGGCACGTCTTTCCCGCGACGGTCGAACTGGCGACGCTGGGCACCTTCATCGGCGTCAGCATCGGCGTGCCCCTGGGCGTGATCGCGGCGGCGCGGCGCGGCGGCATCGTCGATCAGGTCGCGCGCGTCGTGGCGCTGGTGGGCTATTCGATGCCGATCTTCTGGCTGGGGCTGATGGGGCTGCTGGTCTTTTACGGCATCCTGGGCTGGGTCGGCGGGCCTGGACGGCAGGGCATCATCTATGACGGCATGGTGCCGGACGTGACCGGGCTGATCCTGGTCGATTCGCTGCTGGCGGGCGACTGGAACGCCTTTCAGGACGCGTTTTCGCATATCATCCTGCCCGCCAGCCTGCTGGGCTATTTCAGCCTTGCCTATATCAGCCGCATGACCCGCAGCTTCATGCTGGAACAGCTGGGGTCGGAATACATCACCACCGCCCGCGTCAAGGGCCTGTCCGAAAGCGCCGTGATCTGGCGGCACGCGTTCCGCAACATCTCGATCCCGCTGGTGACGGTGATCGCGCTGTCCTTCGGCTCTCTGCTTGAGGGATCGGTGCTGACCGAGATCATCTTCTCGTGGCCGGGCTTGGGCCAGTATGTCACCAAGGCGCTGCTGGCCGGCGACATGAGCGCGGTTCTGGGCGGCACCATCGTCATCGGCACCTGCTTCATCCTGCTGAACCTGCTCAGCGACCTGTTGTATCGCGTGCTGGACCCGAGGTCGAAATGAACCCGACACGACGCGAATGGCTGCTTTCGGACGCGCCCCAGACCCGGCGGCAGGCGCGGCTGGGCGCGATCTATCAGGGATGGCTGACCTTTCGCGCCAACCGGCTGGCGATGTTCGGGCTGATCATTCTGGCGATCCTGATCTTCATGGCGATCTTCGCGCCCTGGCTGGCCCCGCAAAGCCCGTTCAGCCAGAACCTTGCCGGCCGGCTGGCGCCGCCCTCGTCCGAACACTGGCTGGGCACCGACGCGCTGGGGCGCGATATCCTGTCGCGGCTGATCCACGGCTCGCGCATCACACTGTTCATTGTCGGCACGGTGGCGCTGATCGCGCCGATCATCGGGCTGTTCATCGGCACGGTGGCCGGTTTCGCCGGCGGCTGGCTGGATCAGGTGCTGATGCGGATCACCGACATCTTCCTGGCATTCCCGAAACTGATCCTGGCACTGGCCTTCGTCGCGGCGCTGGGCGCCAGCATCGGCAACGCGGTGCTGGCGCTGGCGCTGACGGCGTGGCCGCCCTATGCCCGGCTGGCGCGGGCCGAGACGCTGACCATCCGCCATGCCGACTATATCGCCGCAGCCCGGCTTCAGGGGGCGGGGCCGATGCGGCTGCTGATCCGCCATATCTGGCCGCTGTGCATTTCCTCGCTGATCGTGCGCGTGGCGCTGGACATGGCGGGCATCATCCTGTCGGCGGCGGGTCTGGGCTTTCTGGGTCTGGGCGCGCAGCCGCCGATGCCGGAATGGGGGGCGATGATCTCGGACGGGCGGACCTATATCCTCGATTTCTGGTGGGTCGCGGCGATGCCGGGGCTTGCCATCTTCATCGTCAGCCTTGCCTTCAACCTGCTGGGCGACGGGCTGCGCGACGTGCTGGATCCGAAAGGGGCCAAGGAATGACCGACCAGCAAGGTTCCGGGCCGCTGCTGTCCGTCGAAAACCTCCGCGTGGCCTTTCCCACGCGGCAGGGCGTGTTTCAGGCGGTGCGCGGCGTCAGTTTCGATCTGGGCCGCGAACGTCTGGGCGTGGTGGGCGAATCGGGGTCAGGCAAGTCGATGACCGGCCGCGCGATCCTGGGGCTGGTGCGCCCGCCGGGCCGCGTCACCGCCGACCGGCTGGAGCTGGACGGGCAGCCGATCCTGAACCTGCCCGAGCGAAAGATGCGGAAGATCCGCGGCAGCCGGATCAGCATGGTCATGCAGGACCCGAAATTCAGCCTCAACCCGGTGATGACCATCGGCGACCAGATCATCGAGGCGTATCGCCTTCACGCCGGCGGCCCCAGGGGCCAGGGCCGCGCCAAGGCGCTCGAGATGCTGGAAGCCGTGCAGATCCGCGACCCGGAACGGGTCATGGGCGCCTATCCGCACGAGGTGTCGGGCGGCATGGGCCAGCGCATCATGATCGCGATGATGCTGGCGCCGGACCCCGAAATCCTGATCGCGGACGAACCCACCTCGGCGCTGGACGTCTCGGTCCGGACCGAGGTGCTGAACATCATGGACCGTCTGGTCCGCGATCGTGGCATGGGCCTGATCTTCATCAGCCACGATCTGAACCTGGTCGCGCAGTTCTGCGACCGGGTGCTGATCATGTATGCCGGAAGGATCGTCGAGACGCTGACCGCAAAGAACCTGCACGACGCGCGCCACCCCTATACCCAGGGGCTGCTGAACAGCCTGCCGCGGCTGGACCGGCCAGTCAGTCGCCTGCCGGTGCTGAAGCGTCAGGACAGCTGGCGCGAGGGCGATCCGATCAACGAAAGCCTGGAAACCGAGTTTCCGGGGGGGCTCTGACATGCGGCTTCTTCTTTGTGCAAATACCCTCCGGGGGGCGCGGGGGGTGGAAAACCCCCCGCTGCCGTCGGTGCCGCCATGCTGAAGATCGAAAATCTGGACGTCTGGTTCGGCTTTCCGCCCGACCGCGTGGACGCGGTCAGGGATGCGGCCTTCGCCGTGGCCAGGGGCGAAAGCTTCGGTCTGGTGGGCGAATCGGGGTCGGGCAAATCCACCATCCTGCGCGCCATCGCCGGGCTGATCGACAGCTGGTCCGGCGTGATCGAGGTCGATGGCCGCAAGGTGTCGGGCAACCGCCGCGACCGGGCCTTCTACAAGACCGTGCAGATGGTGTTCCAGGACCCCTATGCCAGCCTGCATCCGCGCCATTCCGTCGATGCCGTCCTCAGCGAGGCGCTGAAATTGCAGGGCATGACCGATATCGACCGGCGGATTCCGCGCCTGCTGGAGGATGTGGGTCTGGGGGGCGGGTTCCGCTTTCGCTATCCGCACCAGCTGTCGGGCGGGCAGCGTCAGCGCGTCGCCATCGCCCGCGCGCTGGCCGGCGATCCGCAGCTTTTGCTGCTGGACGAACCGACCAGCGCGCTGGATGTCAGCGTGCAGGCCGAGATCCTGAACCTGCTGACCGATCTGCGCGCCGAACACGGCCTGACCTATCTGATGGTCAGCCACGACCTGTCGGTGGTGGGCCATATGTGCGACCGGCTGGCGGTGATGCAGCACGGCCGCATCGTCGAGGTGATGGATGTCGACGCCCTGCGCAAGGGGGCGGCGCAGCAGGACTATACCAGGCATCTGATCGCCGCCTCGGCCGGGTATCAGCGCGGCTGACCGGGTTGAATCCGGCGCGGTTATCGCGGACGTTCCGGCCGGAACAACGGATCGGAGATGGCGATGAAGCGGGTGAAACTGGGGCGCAGCGAGGTCGAGGTCAGCGAAATCTGCCTGGGCACGATGACCTTCGGCAACCAGACGGACGAAGCCGACGCCCATGCCCAGATGGACCGGGCGGCGGGGATCGGCATGACCTTTTTCGACACCGCCGAGATGTATCCCGTGAACCCCGTCCGGCGCGAGACCGTGGGCCTGACCGAGGAAATCGTCGGGCGCTGGCTGGCGCAGCAGGGCAATCGCGACCGGGTCGAGATCGCCACCAAGATCACCGGCCCCAGCCAGACGGTGCGCGACGGCGCGCCCTATGACGGGGCGACCGTGCGCGCCTGCATCGACGCCTCGCTGCGCCGGCTGCAGACCGACCGCATCGACCTGTATCAGCTGCACTGGCCAGTGCGGGGCACATGGGCGTTCCGGCAGAACTGGACCTATGCGCCCGAACCCGACAAGGACCGGGTGCTGGATCACATGGCGGACGTGCTGGATGCGGTGGGTCAGGCCGTGTCCGAGGGCAAGGTCCGCGCCTTCGGCCTGTCGAACGAAACCGCCTGGGGTCTGACCCGCTGGTGCGACGTGGCCGAGCGCACGGGCGGACCGCGTGTCGCCTCGATCCAGAACGAATACTCGCTGCTTTACCGGCTGTTCGACACCGATCTGTGCGAAACCGCCGTGCAGGAGGATGTGACGCTGCTGGCCTTCTCGCCGCTGGCGGCGGGTCTGCTGACCGGCAAATATGCCGGCGGCGCGATGCCCGATGGCAGCCGTGCCGCCGTGGACAAGCAGACCGGCGGCATGGGCAAGCTGGGCGGACGGCTGACCGGGCGCGCCATCGCGGCCAGCGACGCCTTTGGCCGGCTGGCTGCCGATCATGGCTGGGACCCTGTCCACATGGCGGTCGCGTGGCAATTGACGCGGCCGTTCCGCAACGTCCCCATCATCGGCGCGACCGATCGCCACCAGCTCGATCATCTGATCGCCGGGCTGGACAGATCGCTGCCCGCCGATCTGGTCAAGTCCATCGACCGGCTGCACCGGGACCATCCGCTGCCCTACTGATCCGCGGCCCCGCATCGGCGGGATTGATGAAACCGGCGCGGTGACTATCTTGTTGACACGCAAGACAACCGATGGGGGGCCGTGAATGGCGGGCGATCCGTATGCGGCGCTGGGGCTGACGAAATCGGCCACCGATGCCGAGATCAAGAAGGCGTATCGCAAGATCGCCAAGACAGATCATCCGGATCTGAATCCGGACGCGGCGGCGGCCGAGCGGTTCAAGGCCGCATCCGCCGCCTATGATCTGCTGCGGGACCCTGAGCGCCGCCGCCGCTTTGACGCGGGCGAGATCGACGAGCAGGGTCAGGAACGGGCGCAGCATCGCACCTATCGCGAACATGCCGAGGCGGCGGGCAACCCCTATGCGCGCAGCTATGGCTTTGACGGCGATCCGGATCTGTCGGACGTGTTCGCCGACCTGTTCGGCAGCCGCGCGGGCGGGTTCGGTCAAGGCGGATTCCGGCAGGGCGGGTTCGGTGAGGGCGGATCCGGGGGCGGTTTCCGGCAGGCCGGCGCCGGGCGCGATGTCCACATGCGCGGTCAGGATTACCGTTTCGCGCTGGAGGTGGATTTCATGACCGCCGCGAAGGGCGGCAAGACCCGCATCACCCTGCCCGAAGGCGGCGATCTTGAGGTGACGATTCCCAAGGGCGTGCGCGACGGCCAGACGATCCGGCTGAAGGGCAAGGGCGGGCCGGGCATGGGGCAGGGCGGGCCGGGCGATGCGTATCTGACGATCTCGGTGGCCCCCCCCCCCGATTACCGGCGCGAGGGCGACGACATCTTCCTGACCCTGCCCATCGGCATCGACGAGGCGGTTCTGGGCGGCAAGGTCGCCGCGCCCACCATCGACGGCCCGGTGAACCTGACCATCCCGAAAGGCGCCAGCAGCGGACAGCGGTTGCGCCTGCGCGGGCGCGGCATCAATGGCGGCGATCAGCATGTCGAACTGAAGATCGTCATGCCGCGCCAGATCGACGATGAACTGGCGACGTTCATGCAGGAATGGCGCAGGACGCACGGATACGATCCGCGCCGGGGGATGACGACATGACCCGTTATTATTCCGAAACCGACGTGGTCGCGCTGATCGAGGACCTGACCCCGCCCCGTCTTCAGACCTTTCTGCGCGCCCGGATCGTGCAGCCGGTCGAACGCCCGCAGGGCCGGGCCTATCGCGAAGCCGATGTCGCGCGGCTGCAATTGCTGTGCGATCTCAGCGAATGTTACCAGCTGCCCGAGGATTCGCTGCATCTGGTGATGTCGCTGATCGACCAGCTGAACACCGCGCGCGGCGACATGGCCGCGCTGATGCGGGCGGTGGCCAGCGAACCCGACGAGGTGCGGGTCCGCATCCAGCGCAGCGTGCGTCATCTGCGCGGCTGATCCGGCGCGCCTTGCGCCTCAGTCCGGGCGGCGCCCGTTCCGACCGCCGCGCCGCTTTTTCAGCAGCGGTTTGCGGTCGGGCAGGGCCTGGATCACCTCGCGGCGGCTGTCGGCGTCCATCACCGACCACGCGGCGATCTCGTGCAGCGTGCGATAACAGCCGACGCAGATGCCTTCCTGCGGATGGATGACGCAGATATTGACGCAGGGGCTTTGCGGATCGTCCGGCGCGACAGGGGGAACGGGCGTGGTCATGGCGCCAACCTAGAAGGGTGGCGAAACCGTCGCAAGGCGGCAGGCAGACCACGGAGTCGGGCCGCCCTGCACGTGTCGAAGGCACGCGCCATGTCAGCCCAGATGGCGCAGCCGGTCCAGCGCGCCTTGCAGGATATAGCCGGCGGCCACCTGATCGATCAGTTCGGCGCGGCGGCGGCGCGAGGTGTTGGCCTCCAGCAGGGCGCGTTCGGCGGCGACGGTGGACAGGCGTTCGTCCCAGAACCCGATGGGCAGATCGGTCAGCCGCGACAGGTTGCGGGCGAAGGCGCGCGTCGACTGCGCCCGCGGCCCCTCGCTGCCGTCCATGTTGCGCGGAAGACCCAGGATCATCCCGGTCAGGGCGCGGTCGGTGACGATGCGCAGCAGATCGGCGGCGTCCAGCGTGAATTTGCGCCGCCGGATCACCGTCAGCGGCGAGGCGACCTGCCGCATCCCGTCGCTGACCGCCACGCCGATGGTCCTGGTGCCCAGATCCAGCCCGGCCAGCGCGCCGGCGCGGGGCAGGGCGGCGGCGAAATCGGCCATGTCGTCATGGATCATTCGATCAGACCCGCCTGTTGCGCGGCGGCGCGAAGGCTGTCCATCGCCTCGGGGCGCGCGGCAAAGCGGGTCTGCGCCTCGGTCCAGATGTCGCGGGCGTGATCGGTCCGGCCCAATATGCCGAGGGAGGCGATCAGCCGCGCCCATTCCTCGGGCGTGCCGCCCTGTTCGGCCAGACGCGATTCCAGCCGCGCGACCATGCCGCCGATCATCTCTTGCCGTTCCTGGGCAGTCATGTCGCCGGCCGCCGCCATCGCATCCGCATCCGGCCCCGGCAGGGCGGACGCCTCGGGCGGCGGCGGCGGGACATAATCGGGCTGTCCCGCCAGCCACGCCAGATCGCGGATGCTGCTGCGGATCGGGTCAAGCCAGGGGGCGTCGTGCGGCCCCTGTTCAAGCAGGCTGCGCCAGATCGGAAAGGCCCGGTCGGGGCGGCCGTTCTGCAATTGCAGCAGACCCAGAAGATAGCGGGCCTGCGGCTGGGACGGGTCCTTTTGCAGCGACCGCGCCAGCACGTTTTCCGCCTCGGGCGTGATCAGCCCGCCGGCCATCTCCATCATCAGGGCGGACAGGCGCATAAGTTCGTCCGCAGAGGCGCGATCGCCGCGCAGATCGACCAGACGCTGCTGCGCGTCGCGCGCCGCGGCGATGTTGCCCAGTCGCATCTCGCTGGTGGACAGCAGCGCCAGGCCCTGCGGATCGCCCGGGTTGTTCGCGACGGCATCGCGCAATTGTTCGACCAGCGCGACATAGGCGTCGTCGGACGCCGCGTCCATGTCGGCCTGACCGGCAGGCTGGGGCGCGCGCGCCTCGGCCTCGGCCTGGCTGGGGCGGTTGTCATAGGCGCGTTCGGCCATCGCGACGCGGGTGGCGATGGGCAGGTCGGGCGCGCCGGGCGCACCCTCGCGCCAGTAGATCGCGACCGCGCCGGCCAGCAGCAGGATCATCACCGCGCCTGCCGCGATGGTCGCGCCGCCGGGTGCGGGCGGGCCGGCCCGGGACAGGCGGCGGTCGGCATCCAGAACCTTGCGGCCGATTTCGGTGCGCAACCGGGCGGCATCGTCGGCGCCGATCACCCCGCGTTCCAGATCGCGTTCGACCTCGCGCAGCTGATCGCGATAGACCTGCAGATCATAGGCCGCGGCGGGCTGCGCGTCGCGGTCGGCGGCCCCGTGCAGGCGCCAGATCGGCGCAAGGATTGCGACGGTCACGGCGACAAGAAGGGCTGCGGAAACGATCCAGAACATTCCATTCCTCCGGTTGCCCCTAGCTGTAGTGCGGATGCGCGCCGACCGAAAGTGGCGCGGCGTCGCACATACCCGCCCCTGCCTTGCGCTGACGAAGAATTCATCGCGCGTTCGCCGGGCCGCGTCAGACGGTCACGCCCCGGATCGCGTGCCCATGTCGGATTCCGGCGCGATCTGCCGCAACACGTCTTGAGTGCGGGTCGCGCCGGGGCCATTGTGGCGCAAATTCTGCCAGGGGTTCTCCGATGCCGACTGCGACGCGTTCCGGCCGCTATTCCGTCTTTGCCATCGCGCGCGAGGCGTTTCGCCAGCATCAGGGCTGGGGCCGCGCATGGGCCAGCCCGCAGCCGCGCGACCGATACCGGATCGTGATCGTGGGCGCGGGCGGGCACGGTCTGGCGACCGCGTATTATCTGGGCCGGAATTTCGGCATCACCGACATCGCCGTGATCGAAAAGGGCTGGCTGGGCGGCGGCAATACCGGACGCAACACCACGATCATCCGCAGCAACTATCTGCAGGACCCGTCGGCGGCGATCTATGACCAGTCGCTGTCGCTGT
Source organism: Paracoccus stylophorae (assembly GCF_028553765.1). Classification (NCBI taxonomy): domain Bacteria; kingdom Pseudomonadati; phylum Pseudomonadota; class Alphaproteobacteria; order Rhodobacterales; family Paracoccaceae; genus Paracoccus; species Paracoccus stylophorae. The sequence continues at coordinate 702,647 of NZ_CP067134.1, forward strand.
ATGAAACGCTGTCGCAGGACCTGAACTATAACGTGATGTTCAGCCCGCGCGGACTGATCATGCTGGCGCAGACCGAGCCCGAGGTTCGCGGCTACAAGCGCACCGCCTATGCCAACCATCTGCAAGGCGTCGCGACCGAGTGGATCGAGCCGCAGCGGCTGAAGGAACTGGTGCCGATCATCAATCTGGACGGGCCGCGCTATCCGGTGCTGGGCGGGCTGTATCAGGCACGCGGCGGCACGGCGCGCCACGATGCGGTTGCGTGGGGCTATGCGCGCGCCTGTTCGGATATGGGCATGCACATCATCCAGAACTGCGAGGTGCAGGGCATCGAGACCGAGGGCGGGCAGGTCCGGGCCGTCACCACCTCGAAGGGCCGGATCGGCTGCGACAGGCTGGCGCTGATCGTGGCCGGCCATTCGTCGCAGCTGGCGCAGATGGCCGGGTTCCGCCTGCCGATCGAAAGTGTCGCGTTGCAGGCGCTGGTCAGCGAACCGATCAAGCCGTGCATGGACGTGGTCGTGATGGCCAACACCGTCCACGGCTACATGTCGCAATCCGACAAGGGCGAGATGGTGATCGGCGGCGGCACCGACGGCTTCAACAATTTCACCCAACGCGGATCGTGGCATCACATCGAAGAGACGGTGCGCGCCCTGGTCGAGACGTTTCCGATGATCTCGCGTCTCAAGATGCTGCGGCAATGGGGCGGGATCGTGGACATGACCGGCGACCGATCGCCCATCCTGTCGGCCACTCCGGTCGGCGGAATCTATGTCAATTGCGGCTGGGGCACCGGCGGGTTCAAGGCGATTCCGGGGTCGGGCTGGGCGATGGCCGATCTGCTGGCCAACGACCGTCCCGGCCCGCTGGCCCAGCCATTCGGGCTGAACCGGTTCCGCGAGGGGCGGTTCATCGACGAATCGGTCGCCGCCGGCGTCGCGCATTAGGCAGGGTTTCGCCGCATGATCGACCATTTCGGAACGGATCGTCGCAGATGGGCATTGGGTTGCCAGCAAGCTTCTGAGCGAAAGGAACAATCATGGCTGAGCGCAACAACAACAACGCCCTGTATTTCATCGTCGGTGCGGTCGTCGTGGTCGTCGCATTGCTGTTCTTCTTCATGGCGGGCGACGATGTGGACACCGCAGGCGATGCCGTCGTGCCCGCAGACGGCGACACCACCGTCACCGTCGATACCGCGCCCGATGCCCCGGCGGACGATCAGGTGGATGTGGCGCCGGTGGACGATGCCGTTGTGGATGAAACCCCGGCCGATACCGAACCGGTCGATCCCGCGCCTGTCGAGGGCGAGGCCGAACCGGCCGCCAACTAGAACCCTGACAGCACTCGCGCGGACCGGCATGTCCGGCCCGTGCGCGATGCCGGCCGGACCGGGGGCGATGTCCCCGGTCCTTGCCTGCGCGAAGGGCCGGACATGACCCGCGATCCCGCGCTGGAGGCGCGGATGGCGCAGGATTTCGCGGATTTGGTCGCGGCCGCCGGCGATCTGGACGGTAAGCCCATGTTCGGCGGCTGGTGCTTTCTTCTGCGCGGGCACATGCTGGCGGCGGCGCGGACCGGCCGCGCGATGTTTCGGGTGGGTGTGGCGGCGCAGGACGATGCGCTGGCGCTGCCGGATACAGGATCCATGTCGCTGGCCGGGCGTCCGAAACCGGGCTATGTCTGGCTGTCCGAACCCGCGCTGTCCGACGGGTCCGTCCGCCGCCGGCTGGCCCTGATGGCGTGTGCCCATGTCTCTGACCTTCCGCCCAAGGATGCCTGAATGCTGATCCTGACCTGTCCGTATTGCGGGCTGAACGCCGAGGAAACCGAGCTTCATCCGGGCGGAGAGGCGCATCTGACCCGCATCGGCCCCGCCGGATCGGACGACGCGTTCGAGGATTACATGTTCGCCCGCCGCAACCCCAAGGGCGTGCATCTGGAACGCTGGCGGCACGCCTATGGCTGCGGCAAGTGGTTTCTGGCCGCGCGCGACACCGTCACGATGCAGGTCTATGGCACCTATTTTGCCCAGAGCCGCACCCCGCCGCAGGACATCGTGGACAGGATCCGCAAGGTCCACCCCGACTGGCAGCCACAGGAAAGCGACCCCGCATGAGCCGCACCCCCCCTTTCCGCCTGGCCCGTGGCGGCCGCCTGATCGACCGCGCCTTCCAGATCCCGTTCCGCTTTGACGGCCGGTCCCTGCGCGGGGTGCAGGGCGATACGCTGGCCTCGGCGATGCTGGCCTGCGGGCAGATGATGATGGGACGGTCGTTCAAGTATCACCGCCCGCGCGGCCCGGTCGCATCCGGCACCGAGGAACCCAACGCCCTGTTCGGGCTGGGCCAGGGCGGCCGGTTCGAGCCGAACCAGAGGGCCACGACCACCGCGCTGGTGCCGGGGATGGTCTTGCACAGCCAGAATTGCTGGCCGTCGCTGGATGCCGATATCGGCGCGGTCAACAACTGGCTGTCGCCGATGTTTCCCGCCGGCTTCTACTACAAGACCTTCATCCATCCGCGCCCGTTCTGGAAACATCTGTTCGAGCCGATCATCCGGCGCAGCGCCGGGCTGGGCCGCGCGCCGGTCGATCCCGATCCGGATCGCTATGAACAGGCTTACGCGCATGTTGGTACGGTCGTGGTCGGCGGCGGCATCGCCGGGCTGACGGCGGCGCGCGAGGCGGCCGAGCAGGGCGGACGGGTGCTGGTTCTGGAACAGAACCCCGTCTGGGGCGGGCGCAGCCCGGTCGATCACAAGGGCGGCGAGGCCGCGATCGCGGCGCTGCTGGACGATCTGCGGGCGCGCGACAACGTCACGCTGCGCCGCAACACGATGGCGACCGGGCTTTACGATCACGGCTATCTTCTGGCGCGCGAGACGCTGGCCGATCACGAACCGGCCCGCGCCCTGCCGCGCCAGCGGCTGTGGCGCATCCGCGCGGGCCACGTCGTCACCGCGACCGGGGCGCTGGAACGTCCGCTGGCTTTTGCCTGCAACGATGTGCCGGGGGTCATGCTGGCCTCGGCCGTGCGCGATTTCATCGTCGATTACGGCGTCGCACCCGGTCAGCGGATCGTGGTCGTCACCAATAACGACGATGCCTATCGCACCGCGCTGATCGCGCAGGATGCCGGGCTGGACGTCACCGTGCTGGAGGCGCGCGACCGCGCCGATGGCGATCTGCCGCAGGCGGCGCGGGCGCAGAACATCACCGTCCTGACCGGCACCGCCATCGCCAAGGTGAATGGCAGCCGCCATGTCGAATCGGTGACGATCTGCGGCCAGAACGGGGCAGGCAAGCCCACCGGCAGCATCGATTGCGACGTGGTCGCGATGTCGGGCGGCTGGTCGCCGGTCGTTCATCTTTACAGCCATTGCGGCGGCAAGCTGATCTGGGACGAGGATCGGGCGATGTTCCGCCCCGACCCGGACCGCCCGCCTGTGGGTGCCGCCGGGCAGGGCAATGTCACCGCCGTGGGCGCCGCAAACGGCGATCTGCGCTGCGCGGGCGATCTGGAACGGGCCGAGGATGCGACGATGCCGGTCTGGTGCATGCCACGCCACGCGCCCTACAGGCTGCGGGCCAAAATGTGGCTGGATTTCCAGAACGATGTGAAGGTGACCGATGTGCAACTGGCCGCGCGCGAAGGTTACGCCAGCGTTGAACACACCAAGCGATACACCACGCTGGGGATGGCCTCCGATCAGGGCAAGATCAGCAATATCAACGGGCTGGCCGTGCTGTCCGACGCGCTGAAACAGCCGATCCCGCAGACCGGCACCACGACCTTCCGCCCGCCCTATGCGCCGCTGACGCTGGCCACCATCGCGGCCGAGGCGCGCGGCGACGCGTTCCAGCCCCTGCGCAAATCGCCGATGCATGATTGGCACGAACGTCACGGCGCATCGTGGGAACCCGTCGTCCAGTGGCGTCGCCCCTATTGCTATCCGCGCGGGGACGAGGATCGGCAGGCGGCGGTCAGCCGCGAAATCCTGGCCGTGCGCGGCTCGGTCGGGACGCTGGACGCCTCGACCCTGGGCAAGATCCTGGTCAAGGGGCCGGATGCGGGGCGTTTCCTTGACATGATGTATACCAACATGATGTCCACGCTGCCGGTCGGCAAATGCCGCTATGGCCTGATGTGCAACGAGAACGGGTTTTTGATGGATGACGGCGTGGTCGCGCGGCTGTCGGACGATGCCTGGCTGTGCCACACCACGACCGGCGGGGCGGAGCGTGTCAACGGCCACATGGAAGACTGGCTGCAATGCGAATGGTGGGACTGGCAGGTCCATACCGTCAACCTGACCGAACAATTCGCCCAGATCGCCATTGCCGGCCCGAAGGCGCGCGATCTGCTGGAACGGCTGCCGGGCAGCGTCGATCTGTCGGCGCAGGCGCTGTCGTTCATGCAGTGGACCCAAGGCGACATCGCCGGCATCCCCGCCCGCGTCTTCCGGATCAGCTTTTCGGGCGAGCTGAGCTTCGAGGTCGCGGTGCCCGCCGGGCGCGGTCTGGAACTGTGGGAAAAGCTGCACGAGGCGGGCCGCGATCTGGATATCGTCGCCTATGGCACCGAGGCCATGCACGTGATGCGCGCGGAAAAAGGGTTCATCATGATCGGCGATGAGACCGACGGCACGATCATCCCGCAGGATCTGGGCCTTGGCTGGGCGATCAGCAAGAAAAAGACCGACTATATCGGCAAGCGCGCCCAGATGCGCAGCTTCATGAAGGATCGGTCCCGCTGGCAACTGGTCGGACTGGACAGCGTCGACGGGCGGCTGATCCCCGATGGCGCGCTTGCGGTGGATTCGGGCACCAATGCCAACGGTCAGCGCAGGACGCAGGGGCGCGTCACCTCCAGCTATCATTCGCCGACGCTGGGGCGGCCCATCGCGATGGCGCTGGTGCGGCACGGGCCGGACCGGATGGGGCAGGTGCTGGAATTTCCCATGCCCTCGGGCGAGGTGCTGAAGGGGCGGATCTGCGATCCGGTCTTCTACGACAGGGAAGGGGCGCGGCAGAATGGCTGAGGCGCTTGCAAGGGTGAGCCGCGTGGGCGGAATGGGAATGGTGACGATCCGCGCCGATCTGGACCGCGCGGGCGATGCCATCGCCGAGGCTGCGGGGCTTGCCATTCCCGCCCGCACGAGGATCGTCACCGATGGCCGCCGCTGTCTGGGTTGGATGTCGCCCGATGAATTGCTGCTGATCGTGCCGCTGCCGGATCTGCCCGAGGCGATCGCGGCACTGGAACAGGCGCTGACCGGCGAACATGCGCTGGTCGTCGATGTCTCGGACGCGCGGGTCATGCTGGACGTCACCGGCGCAGGGGCGGGCGAGGTGATCGCCAAGCTGTGCCCCGCCGATCTGGACGCCATCGGCGCGGACGGTTTGCGGCGGACGCGGGCGGCGCAGACGGCGGTGGCGATCTGGCGCATCGCGGACGGGTTTCGTCTGATCGGTTTCCGCTCGACCGCCGACTATCTGACGCTGATCCTGAGGAACGCGGCGATTCCGGGCAGCGGACTGGAGCCGCGCTAAGGTTGTCGCGCGCCCTGCCGGTCCGGCAGGGGCGGGCGGCTGGCGCAAAAGGGCTTTTTCCGCGCATGCAGGAACCTGCCATCGCCCCTTGCGTTGACCCGGCGAATGCGGGACGCTTTGGGCCGACCGCGCGTTCAACCCTTTCAGAAAGGAGAGGAAAATGGCTTTCACCCTTCCCGATCTTCCCTATGCGCATGACGCTTTGGCCGGGTCCGGCATGTCCAAGGAGACGCTGGAATACCACCACGACAAGCACCACAACGCCTATGTCGAGAAACTGAACGAACTTGTTTCCGGCACCGAATGGGAAGGCAAGTCGCTTGAGGATATCGTCAAGGGCACCTACCAGAAGGGTGCCGTGGCGCAGAACGGCATTTTCAACAACGCCAGCCAGCATTGGAACCACAGCCAGTTCTGGGAGATGATGACCCCGAAATCGGGTTCGATCCCGTCCGAGCTGGAAAAGGCGCTGACCGACAGTTTCGGTTCGGTCGATGAGTTCAAGAAACAGTTTGCGGCCAAGGGCGGCGGGCAGTTCGGGTCGGGCTGGGCCTGGCTGGTCAAGGGTGCCGATGGCGGGCTTGAGATCACCTCGACCGAGAACGGGGTGAACCCGCTGTGCTTCGGCCAGACCGCGCTGTTGGGCTGCGATGTGTGGGAACACAGCTATTACATCGATTTCCGCAATGCGCGCCCGAAATACCTGTCGAACTTCCTCGACAATCTGGTGAACTGGGAAAACGTCGCGTCGCGCATGTAAGTCGCGCGCGATCCCCACACCGCAAGCCTGCCGGACCGACCGTCCGGCAGGCTTTCTGCTGTCGGGCAACCCGTTCATGGCATTGGCAATCCCGGCTTGCCCGGTATAAGAGGGCGGGCGACGAAAGAACTGCGGAATGCGGCGATGGCCAACCAGAATGACAGCTTCATCGACGAGGTGACCGAGGATCTTCGGCGCGACAGGCTGTTTGCGCTGTTTCGCCGCTATGGCTGGGTCGCGCTGGCGCTGATCCTGCTGGTGGTGGCGGGCGTCAGCTGGCGCGAATACAGCCAGGCGCGCCAGCAGGCCGCGGCGCAGCAATGGGGCGATGCGATCCTGATGGCCAAGGCGTCGGGCGACCCGGCGGCGGTGCTGAAGGTCGATCCCCAGGGCGCGCCGGGACGGCGGACGCTGGCGGGGCTGCTGGCGGCGGCCGGATGGGTGGACAGCGGCGGCGTCGATGCCGCCGGCGACACGCTGCGCAACATCGCGCAGGCCGACGCGCAGGACACGGTTCTGCAGGATCTGGCGCAACTGAAACTGGTGATGCTGCGCGGCGCGCAGATGGACCCGTCGGAACGCGACGCGATCCTGACGCGGATCTCGCGTGCGGGCGCGCCGTTCGAATTGCTGGCGCTGGAACAGAAGGCGATTGCGCTGGTCGGGGCGGGGCGCACGGAAGACGCGATCACGCTGATCCGTCAGATCCAGCAGAAGGACGGTCTCAGCGAAGCCTTGCGTCGCCGCCTGTCCGAGATGATGATCGCCCTGGGGGTCGAGCCGGACCCGACGGAAACCATGCAAGCCGGCTGATCGAACCGGCCAATGACGACAGACGAGGGAGAGGCGAGGATGAGCGTCACGCTGCGACTGACCATGGCCCTGGCGGCCGCGCTGAGCCTGTCGGCCTGCGGCGATCGCGATGTGATCCTGCCCGGCCCGCGGCTGGACCCGCTTGCCGTGACCTCGCCCGACGGGCCGGCGGTCGAAGGCGCGGCGCCGGTCAGTTCCACCGTGCTGTCGCTGGCCGCGCCGCGCGTGAACGGCGACTGGACGCACCGTGCCGGAAACGCGGCCCATCAGCCGGGGCACGTGGCCCTGGGCGCCGGCACGACCCGGATCTGGAGCAGCGATATCGGTCAGGGCAACGACCGCCGTCACCGGATCGCCGCCGATCCGGTCGTGGCCGGCGGGCTGGTCTTTACCCTGGACAGCCGCGCCCGCGTCACCGCCACGACGCTGTCGGGCCGCACCGCCTGGAGCGCCGACATCACCCCGCCGCTGGAAAGCGCCAACAGCGCCTCGGGCGGCGGGCTGGCGTTCGAAGGCGGGCGGGTCTTCGTCACCACCGGCTTTGGCGAACTGGTGGCGCTGGATGCGGCTTCGGGCGGGGTGCTGTGGCGACAGCGCGTGGACGCGCCCATCGGCGGCGGCCCGGCAGTGTCGGGCGGCACGGTGTTCGTCGTGGCGCGCAACAATGTCGGCTGGGCGGTCCGCGCCGCCGATGGACGGGTCATGTGGCAGACATCGGGAACGCCGTCGTCCTCCGGCGTGATGGGCGTGTCGGTCCCGGCGGTGCAGGGCAATACGGTCGTCTTCCCGTTTTCCTCCGGCCAGCTTCTGGCGGCGGACACCGAAAGCGGCGCGACGCAATGGACCGCGCAACTGGCGGGCAGCCGCAGCGGGCGGGCGATTGCGTGGGTGCGCGACGTGACCGGCGATCCGGTGATCTCGGTCGGGCGGGTCTATGGCGGCACCTCGTCGGGGCGGATCAACGCGGTCGAGATGAATTCTGGCATCGAGGACTGGTCCGCCACCGACGGCGCCAACAGCCCGGTCGTCGTGGCCGGCGGATCGGTGTTCGCGGTCAACGATCAGGCACAGCTGATCCGGCTGGATGCGGCGACGGGGGGCGTGATCTGGCGCATCGACCTGCCCTATTTCACCGATCGCAGGGTCAGGAAACAGGATCGCATCCATGCCCATTACGGCCCGGTTCTGGCCGGCGGGCGGCTGTTCGTCGCCTCGTCCGACGGGGTGCTGCGGGCCTTCGATCCGGCCTCGGGACGGCTGGTCGGGCAGGGGGCGATCCCCGGCGGCGCGGCCTCGGCCCCGGTCGTGGCGAACCAGACCCTGTTTGTCGTGTCGCGCAGCGGCCAGTTGCACGCTTTCAGATGAGTTTCACCCTCGCCATCGTCGGTCGCCCCAATGTCGGCAAATCGACCCTGTTCAACCGGCTTGTGGGCAAGCGTCTGGCGCTGGTCGACGATCAGCCCGGCGTGACCCGCGACCTGCGCGAGGGGGCGGGGCGTCTGGGCGATCTGCGTTTCGTGGTGATCGACAGCGCCGGTCTGGAAATGGTCGATGACGACAGTTTGCAGGGCAGGATGCGGCGGCTGACCGAACGCGCCGTGGACGAGGCCGATATCTGCCTGTTCGTGATCGACGCGCGCGTGGGCGTGACCGCCGCGGACGAATATTTCGCCGACATCCTGCGCAGGCGCGCGCGGCATGTGATCGTGGCCGCCAACAAATCCGAGGGTCGCGCGGGCGAGGCTGGCGCGATGGAAGCCTATGCCCTGGGGCTGGGCGAGCCGCTGCGCATCTCGGCCGAACATGGCGAGGGGCTGGACGATCTGTATCGCGTCCTTGCACCGCTGGCCGACCGGGTCGAGGAGGAACGGCCCCAACCGATCGAGGCCGCGACCGATGTCGATCTGTCGGAAGAGGATGCCGAAACCGGCGAAGGGGCCGAGGAATGGCGCCCGTCCGAGGCGCGGCCGCTGCAACTTGCGGTGATCGGGCGGCCGAATGCCGGCAAATCGACGCTGATCAACAAGATCCTGGGCGAGGAACGTCTGCTGACCGGCCCCGAGGCCGGGATCACCCGCGATTCCATCTCGGTGACGACGAACTTCATGGGCACGCCGATGCGGATCTTCGACACGGCGGGCATGCGCAAGCGCGCCAAGGTGACGGACAAGGTCGAAAAGCTGTCCGTGGCCGACGGGCTGCGCGCCGTCCGCTTTGCCGAGGTCGTGGTGGTGCTGCTGGACGTGGCCATTCCGTTCGAGCAGCAGGATCTGCGCATCGCCGATTTCGCCGAGACCGAGGGTCGGGCGGTGGTCGTGGCGGCGAACAAATGGGATCTGGAAGACGACAAGCCGCACAAGCTGAACGAATTGCGCGCCAGTTTCGAAAAACTGCTGCCGCAGTTGAAGGGGGCGCCGCTGGTCACCGTCTCGGCGCGGACGGGAAAGGGGCTGGACCGTCTGCACGCGGCGATCCTGAAGGCGCACGAGGTCTGGAACCGGCGCGTCTCGACCGCCCGGCTGAACCGCTGGCTTGAGGCGATGACCGAAAGCCACCCTCCGCCCGCGCCGGGGGGGCGGCGGATCAGGCTGCGCTATATGACGCAGGTCAAGACGCGCCCGCCCGCCTTCATCGTCAAGGCGACCCATACCGACAAGCTGCCCGACAGCTATCAACGCTATCTGGTCAACGGGCTGCGCGAGGATTTCGACATGCCGGGCACGCCGATCCGGCTGTTCTTCCGCGACCAGGGCGGCGACAACCCCTATCGCCACAAGGCCACCAAGATCAGCCAGTCGGGCGCGCTGTCCAAGCACAAGACCAGGCAACGCCCGAAAGGCTGACTTAGCTGGCGGCGCGGATCAGCACGGCGGTCATCGCGGCGATGCCAAGCGTGGCGGCAAGCGCCGTGGCCGGCGCGCTGGCCATGGTGGTGATCGCCAGCGCGCAGAACGCCCAGATCAGCGCGGCGGAATACGCGAATGAGCGGGCCAGCCGCACCTGCACCGCCATGCCGATGATCGCGGCCGGCAGGATCGCCAGCACCGCGGTCTGCCCGGCCGAGAAGCCGCCATACCGGCCCAGCTCGGCCGCCACCGCCGCCGAGGCGACGCCCGTCATCCAGCCCGCCAGAAAGCCGATCGCGCCGCGCCGCTGTCCGGTCGTGCGGATCGCCGCCCCCGTGGCCGCGACCGCGCCGACCAGCAGCAGACCCGCCGCCGCCATCGGCACCGGCTTCAGCAGCCACGGCCCGACGGCGCCGGCCAGCAGCGCGATGGACAGATACGGCCATGCCCGCATGTGCCGGGCTTTCGGCGCCGCGCCCGATCTGGCGATGGCATCGCCCGCCACCGCCGCGAACACGGCCAGCAACAGCGCCCACATCACCGGATTTTCGGGCCGGACGTAAAGCTGGGGGATCAGCAGCGCTCGGGACGGATCGTCAAATCCAAGCGACAGCGAGAACAGCGGCCCGTCGATGCCGTCAAGCTGGCTGAGACGCGGCACCGGGCGGGGGCGAAAGGCCAATACCAGACCGCCGACGACAAACGCCGCCGCCGCCACAAGCTGCACGATCCTGGCCAACCCGAACATGCAGACCGAACGTCTTGGCGCGGCCCCCGGTTTCTGTCTTTCTGTGCTGCGCGCGAACCGGGCCGGTTCAGTCCAGCTTTCCGTCCGCGGTCAGGCGCGCGGCCCCGCCCAGATAGGGCGCAAGCACGGCGGGCAGGCGAACCGATCCATCCTGCTGCTGGCCGTTTTCCAGCACCGCGATCAGCGTCCGCCCGACCGCCAGTCCCGATCCGTTCAGCGTGTGGACGAATTCCGGCTTGCCGCCGCCTTCGGGGCGATAGCGGGCGTTCATCCGCCGCGCCTGGAAATCGCCGCAATAGCTGATGCTGCTGATCTCGCGATAGCGGTGCTGCCCGGGCAGCCACACCTCGATATCGTGGGTGATGCGGGCGCCGAAACCCATGTCGCCGGTGCACAGCACGACGGTGCGATAGGGCAGATCCAGCGCCTGAAGAACGGCCTCGGCGCAGCCGGTCATGCGCGCATGTTCGTCCACCCCGCTGTCGGCATCGGTGATCGACACCATCTCGACCTTTTCGAACTGGTGCTGGCGCAGCATGCCGGTCGTGTCGCGCCCGGCGCTGCCGGCTTCGGACCGGAAACACTGGCTGTGGGCGACCAGCCGGCGGGGCAGGCTGGCCTGTTCGACCAGTTCGCCGTGGACGGTGTTGGTCAGCGTCACCTCGGAGGTAGGGATCAGCCAGTGCCCCTCGCGGGTCTGATAGCTGTCCTCGCCGAATTTCGGCAACTGCCCGGTGCCCAGCATCATCGCCTCCAGCACCAGAACCGGCGTCCACGTCTCTTCAAGACCGTGGCGGGTGATGTGAAGATCAAGCATGAACTGCGCCAGCGCGCGATGCAGGCGGGCAACCGCCCCCTTCAGCAGCACGAACCGGCTGCCCGACAATCTGGCGGCGGTTTCGAAATCCATGCCGGGCCGGACGCCCGCGATCTCGAAATGTTCGACGGGGGTGAAATCGAAGGTCGCGGGCGTGCCCCACCGCTTCAGTTCGACATTGTCATCCTCGTCCCGGCCTTCGGGCACGCTGTCCAGCGGCAAGTTGGGGATCTGCATCAGCAGATCGCGCAGGCGGTCGTCCAGCAGCGCGGCTTCGGCCTGCATGCGCGCGATGTCGGTTTTCTTTTCGGTGACAAGCTGGCGCAACCGCTGGAATTCGGCGTCGTCGCCACGCCCCTTGGCCGCGCCCGCATCCTTGCTGGCCCGGTTCTGTTCGGCCTGCGCGGTTTCGGCCGCGGCGATCATCGCCCGGCGTTCGGCATCCAGCGCCAGAACCTGCGCCGACATCGCATCGCCGCCGCGCCGCGTCAGCGCGGCATCGAACTCGTCGGGATTTTCGCGGATGGCACGGATGTCATGCATGGCGGGCACCGTTACAGATTGAACTGGCGAAACGACTAGCCCAACCCGACGCCAAGCAAAAGCCCGGCCTTGCCCGCCGCGCCGAATTATCGGGTAAAGCGGGACATGCCGAGGGTCGCTAGCCGGCGCAGAACAGGCGATACATCAGCCCCACCACCTCGGCTGCGCGCGGGTCCGACACCGAATATTGCCGCGCCTTGCCGTCGCGGCGGCACGAGACCAACCCCTCGGCCCGCAGCCGGGCCAGCTGCTGGCTGACCGCGGCCTGACGCTGACCCAGAAGCTGTTCCAGTTCGGACACGGTCTTTTCGCCGTCCGACAGGTGGCACAGGATCATCATCCGTCCCTCATGCGCCAGCGCCTTCATGAAGGCGGCCGCCTCGGTCGCGCGGTCCATCATGTCGGCGGCGGAAATCTGGCCGCCGTCGGGCGTATCGGGCGGTGCAGGACGCGGTTCGTCGTCGGTTGCGGGGCCGGGGCGTGTCATCGCGCCCCCTGCGCCAGCATCCGGCCGATCAGCGGATAGAACGAATTGTCGCCAGTATACCCCTCAAGCCGGGCAAGTTCCCTGCCGTGGTCCAGCAGGATGAAGGTCGGCGTGATCCGGGGCCGCCGGGCCAGCGCGACACCGTCCGGCCACGGCCCGTCGATATCGGTCCGCATCAGCGGCGCGGCCCGCCCGGCGGCCGATGCGGCATAGCCCGGCCCAATCCTGCGATGCCATGCCTGGCAATAGACGCAGGCGGGGGATTCCACCATCAGCAGGCGCACCGGCGTCCGGGTCCAGTCCACGCGATCAGGCCCGATCGTGCCGGCGGATGCGGCACCGCCCACCGCCCGGACGGCGGGAAGGGCGAAAGCCGCAGCACTGGTCGATGCAAGGCAGAACAGACGGCGCCGCATGGGACATTTCCTTCAGAAACGATCCATGACATCTAGGCCTTGGCGAAACCCCTGACAAGCATCGCGCCCGTGGCCGGGGTCCAAGGCTTGGCATTTCGGGCAGGTGGCAATATCCACGGAGGGGAGGGGGCGGTCGGTCCCCGTTTCCGAAGGGGCCGCATGGACGATCTGCTTGAACCTTTGATGCAGGGGGACCGCCGCGCCCTGTCGCGCGCGATCACGCTGATCGAATCGACGCGGGCCGACCACCGTGAACGCGCAATCTCTCTGCTGTCGCGGCTGCCGGATCGTCAGGCGCTGCGCATCGGGCTGTCGGGGACGCCGGGCGTGGGCAAATCGACCTTCATCGAGGCGTTCGGCACGATGCTGACCGCGAAGGGGATGAAGGTCGCGGTGCTGGCGGTCGATCCGTCCTCGGCCCGGTCGGGCGGCTCGATCCTTGGCGACAAGACCCGGATGGAGCATCTGTCGCGCAATCCCGACGCCTTCATCCGGCCCAGCCCGTCCAGCGCGGAACTGGGCGGCGTCGCCCGGCGCACGCGCGAGGCGGTGCGGCTGTGCGAGGCCGCAGGTTATGACGTGGTGCTGATCGAGACGGTCGGCGTGGGCCAGTCCGAAACGCTGGTGGCCGACATGTCCGACGTGTTCGTGCTGCTGCTGGCGCCGGCAGGCGGCGATGAGTTGCAGGGCGTCAAGCGCGGGATCATGGAAATGGCCGATCTGATCCTGGTGAACAAGGCCGATGGCGATCTGCTGTCCGCCGCGCGCCGCACGGTGTCGGATTATTCCGGCGCGCTGCGCCTGTTGCGCAAGCGTCCGCAGGACCCCAAGGGGTTTCCCAAGGCGCTGCCCGTGTCGGCCGCGACCGGCGAGGGGCTGGACAACGCATGGGACCAGATGACAGCGCTGGCCGAATGGCGCCGCGCGGAAAGCCATTTCGACGCCAATCGCGCGGCGCAGGCGCGGCACTGGTTTCTGGCCGAGCTTCGCGCCGGGGTGCTGGCGCAGCTGGACGCGCCGGATGCGAAGGCGCAGGTGCAGGATCTGGGCGATGCGGTGGCTGCGGGACGGATGACGCCCGGTGCTGCGGCCGCGCGGATGCTGGACCATCTGGCGGCCAAGCGGAAATAGACGCCCGTTTTCGCGCCCCGGTTCCGGCGCGAATCGGTTAGACAGGACGCATGACGAAGGAATGCGCCATGCTGGATCTGCCCGCCCCCGACACGCTGTATGCGGCCCTGCTGCAACGCGACCCGACCTATGAGGGGCGCGCCTGGGTCGGCGTCACCACGACCGGCATCTTCTGCCGGCTGACCTGCCCTGCCCGCAAGCCGCGCCCCGAAAACTGCCGCTGGTTCGCCGACCCGGCCGAGGCGCAGCGGGCCGGGTTCCGTCCCTGCCGCCGCTGCTGGCCGGTGGGCGCCACGGCCGAGGGAGACAGGACCGTGACCCGGCTGACCGCCGCCCTGCGCGACGATCCGATGCGGCGCTGGTCCGAGGCGGACCTGGTCGCGATGGGGCTTCATCCCTCGACGGTGCGCCGGGCGTTCCGGCGGCATTTCGGACAAAGTTTCTTGCAGATGGCGCGCGATGCGCGGCTGCGGGGCGGGGTGCAGACACTGAGAAAGGGGGCCGCCGTGATCGACGCCCAACTGGATGCGGGGTTCGATTCGGCCTCGGGGTTTCGCAGCGCGTTTCAGCGCCTGTTCGGACACGCACCGCATCATCTGCGCCACAAGGCCGATCTGCGCGCCGACTGGATCGACACGCCGCTTGGCGGAATGATCGCGATTGCGGACGACGACGCCCTGCACCTGCTGGAATTCGTGGATCGCAAGGCGCTGGCAGAAGGGTTGCGCAAGCTGTCGGCGATGGTGGGCGGCCGCATCGGGTTGGGCCGCAGCGCCATCACCGACCGGATCGAGGCAGAGCTTGCCGCCTATTTCGCCGGCCGGCAGCCGCGGTTTTCGGTGCCGGTGCGGATGTATGGGACCGATTTCCAGCGCCGTGTCTGGCAGGAGCTGCAAGCGATCCCGGCGGGGCAGACGCGCAGCTATGCCGAACTTGCCGCGCAGATCGGCCGGCCGACGGCGATTCGGGCCGTGGCGCGCGCCAACGCCACGAACCGGCTTGCGCTGGTCGTGCCCTGTCACCGGGTGATCGGCGCAGATGGCCGGTTGAGCGGCTATGCTGGCGGGCTGTGGCGCAAGGAAAAGCTGATCCAGGCGGAACGCGCCTATGCGTGATCAGGCGGGTGCGTGGCCGCGCCGTCTGCTGTGGCGCGGGTTTTTGCGGATGATTGCGGTTGACGCGCCATGTCCGCCGCTGTAATCACCCGCGAACGGAATTCCGGGCGCTGCCTCGCGGCGCCCTTGTCAATTCGGTCGGACCCATCTGCCGGGAACGCCCGTTAAGCTGAGACGAAGGATAAACACCATGTCGCGCGTCTGCGAACTGACCGGCAAAGGTCCGATGACCGGCAACAATGTCAGCCACGCCAACAACCGGAGCCGTCGCCGGTTCCTGCCGAACCTGAACGATGTCACGCTGACGTCGGAAAAGATGGGCCGCAGCTATTCCCTGCGGATTTCGGCGGCTGCCCTGCGCTCGGTCGATCACCGGGGCGGTCTGGACGAGTTTCTGATCAAGGCGAAGGATGCCGACCTGTCGGACCGCGCGCTGAAGATCAAGCGCGAGATCGCGAAAAAGGAAGGCCCGGCGGAACTGCAGGCCTGACCCCCGGCCCATGCGCCGCGTCTTGCCCCGCCCCGGCGGGGTTTTCGCGTTCGGGGGTGCATAGGTCATTGCCCGATCCGCTGCGACAGAATGGCCGCTGGAAGACGCCCGGCATTTGCGCCAATCTGCGCCCGACCGCTGCGGCATCGGGTTTGCCGGGCTGATCCGGACCGAAAAGAAGGAACCCTGAGGATGAACAAGGCGATCATGGCCGTCATGGCGGCGCTGATACCCGCGGCCGCGACAGCCCAAGGGGTCGAGATCCGCGATGCCTATGCCCGCAGCGCGAACCCGGTGACCGGGGCTGCGTTCATGGTGCTGGAAAATACCGGCGATGTGGACTGCCGGCTGGTCGGCGCAAGCTCGGACATGGCCGAACAGGTCGGGCTGCATGTCCATCACGAGGTCGATGGCGTGATGAAGATGGCAGAGGCCGAAGACGGTTTCGCCATCCCCGCCCAGGGCAGCCACGCGCTGACCCGCGGCGGCGATCACATCATGTTCATGGGGCTGACCTCGCCCTGGGAAGACGGCGACAGCGTGGCGATGACGCTGGATTTCGGCGATTGCGGCACACGCCGGATCGACATTGTGGTGGACAATGCACGGATGCCGGAAAATGGGCATGGCGGCGGCAAGGTGCAGCACGACGGGCATTGATCCGGAAGATCGTGGGGGCCGTCGTCGCGCGGCTGAACCGCTAGTCCTTGCCGGCCCATGACGGCTGGCGCTTTTCCAGAAATGCCGCGATGCCTTCATCCGTTTCCGGCAGCATCAGATTCTCGCAGATCGCGCCGCTGGCGCTGCGATAGGCGTCGGGCAGGTCAAGGCCCAACTGTTCGTAAAAGGCGCGCTTGCCCATCCGCACCGCCTGCGGCAGCTTGCGGGCGATCTGCTGCGCAAGCTGCATCGCCTGGTCGGCCAGATCCGTCGCCGGAACCACGCGATTGACCAACCCAAGCTGACAGGCGCGGTCGGCGTCGATGAAATCGCCCGTGACCAGCATCTCGAACGCCGCGCGCGGTGCGATCGCGCGGCTGAGCGCCACCATCGGCGTCGAACAGAACAGCCCGATATCCACGCCGTTGACGCCGAACCTGGCCCCCTTGGCCGCGAGCGCCAGATCGCAGGCGGCGACCAGCTGGCATCCCGCGGCGGTGGCGACGCCCTGAACCTGGGCGATGACAGGCTGGGGCAGGGCGGGAATCATCTGCATCATGCCGGCGCAGCGGTCGAACAGGATGTCAAAGCTGGCGCGCCCGGCGTCATCGTCGTCACGCGCCGCCTGCATCTGTCGCAGATCGTGGCCGACGCAAAAGGCTTTTCCGGCCGCCGACAGGATCACGGCGCGGATCGCATCGTCGGTCTCGATCTGCCGGAACGCGTCCGCCACCGCGTCGATCATCCCAAGCGACAGGACGTTGAACCTGTCGGGCGCATTCAGTGTCAGCCGCGCGACATGACCGGTGTCGTTGCGTAAGACCAGGTCTTGCATCTTGAACTCTCCTCGCTTTGCCGGAAGCGTAGGGGGCGAACGGGCAGGGGGAAAGTATGGACATCGTGATGGACGCCGACGCGCTGAACGCCTTTCTGGCGTCCGAGTTTCCGCAGGTCGCGGACAGCTATTGCGT
>NZ_CP067135.1 GCF_028553765.1 Paracoccus stylophorae
AAATCATGACGGCGAGGCCCCGCCAGCAGGCGAGGCTGGTTGGATGACGTCGGATCGCACTGCAGAGCCCCGCGATGCCATCTAGTTTCCGTCCACCATGGAAATCGCGCCACGCCTGCGCCGTCAAGTGACCCACGACTTGTCGCCGCAGCACAGTGTGTTTCATGTTGTTGCAATCACTAAATTCAGGAACGGCGGGGGCGGCACCAATATCTAAGTCATCCCGACCGTGTGTCATTCTTTGGTGATTGAACTTAACCGCCATATCATCGAAAAAATGCAGTCGTGCGGATTGGCGAGTATGAGTAATTGATTGATGATGCAAGCGATAAAAATAGGTTGGCTCTGGATCGTGCCATATGCGACCGATGCCAGCGAGCCGGAACTGCAGGTCAACATCTTCGGCAGTTTCGAACCAGGGCCGTACGCCTCCGATTGAACAAATGCTGTTTCGTCTAATCAGCCAAGTGCATAAACTTGTTAATACATTTCCCTCACGCAAATCGTTGGTGACCTCTCGCGCTTCTCCGTCTGAAACGAGGGAGGCGAGCTTCTTTCCTGCTTCGTCAATTGTCACAAACCCGCCGGAAATTCCTATAAATTCAGGGTTCGCATCAAGCCATGTAGACTGACGCGCAAGACGGTCAGCCGGATACAGATCATCTGAATCGCAGCGTGCCACATACGCAAAGCGTGCTTCGAACAACCCTGCATTCAGCGCGCGGGCAATTCCAGCACCCGGTCCCTGAATGATCCGTATGCGGCGATCAGATATTCGATCCAGAACGTCTCGAGTTCGGTCCGTTGAGCCATCATCGACAACAATGAGTTCTCCCAATCCGCGTTGTGCAAGAACGGACGCGACCGATTTTTCAATGGTACGTTCAGCGTTCCTTGCAGGCATGATGACGGAGACTGTTTGGGGGGAAGTCATCATTCAGGTATCCACACTTGTCCTAAGCAGAACTTTTTCTCTTCTGATTTTAATTAATAAAGTTATAAAATTCTGCTATTATTGCAAGATAATCTGTATTTTTTTATTAATTAGGGAGAATCGATCTTCTGTTAATTATGACCTGCGGAAGGGGCAAGGCAGGAGTCGGATCACATCTTCATGATTGCAGCGAAGAGAGCGAAAAATGCATGAAGGCCGCCTCTACACTTTCCCGATTTTCTCGCAATAGTCGCTGAACAGCTTCTCGATGTTTCCGGCATCGCGCGCGATGCCGCGTTCAGCCAGGAATCGGCGAAAGTCTGTGGCGATCTTGCCGTTATCGACATTACATCCTGCGGCTCGTTTCAGCTCGACCCATCTCGGACTGTAGGTGATGCCGCCGGTCTCGGGGAAAACCGCCGCGACGGTTTCGGCTGTCCCGTTCCGGCGTGCCCTGCGGCCAATCTTGGAGCCGGACAGCTCTCGCTTGGCAGCGTGGGGATCGGTCTTCTTCTCCCAGGCGATGGTGACGCTCACGACACTGCGACCGACCTTGTTCGGAGTGGCGGTCAGGGTCAGGCGGGACAGCTGGTTGATCTCCAACAGGGCCGGCGTAAGTACGTCTTTTTTCAGATCGGCAAAACGCTTCACCTTGCCCTCGGCTATACCGAACACCGCCCGCAGCTCTGGTATCGTGAAGGTTTTCGCGCTGATCCTATCGAGGTTCACCAGACTGGCGATGTGCTGGAACAGAAGAACAGAGTATTTGCTGCCGAGATGGAACACGGTCTGCCGGTCGAGGATGGCCCAATGGTTCGATTCCTCGGCCATGCGGCGAAAGGATCGCCCGAAGGCCCAGCTGACCAGAATGTCGCCCGTCAACTCGTGGCGATAGTCGATCACCGCCTCGTCCAGCAAGCCGCCGATGGTAACACGCATCTTTTCAGGATCGTCGTGGGTCAGCACCGCGCCGCGCAGTTCCTCGAACAGCGGGGTCAGGCTGGCGCGGTCATGGTTCTTCATGCCCTCGATCTTTCGAATGTCGGAAAGGCGGATTTGGTGCAGCGTGTCTTCGGCCATGCGCCCGCCCGCCGTACCAATCATCAGATGCATCAGCTTCAACGCCTGAAGGCTTGGCGCATTGCGCATGTAGATGCCCCGCGCCAGCTCGGCCGGTAGCACTGTCTTGGTCTGGTCCGCGGCGCGATCCGCTGCCACCTGCAATGTCTTCCCCATGGGTGGAAATTAATAGCGGGATTTTTCCACCTGTCAATCCGCGACTTCCGCCCCATTTCCCACCTTTGCGGCCCCATTTCCCACCTTTGCGGCCCCATTTCCCACCTTTAAACAAGCAACACATTGTTTAGTAAAGATTATTTGTCATATGAACTTATAGAACTATAGAACAAGAAGGGCTGCGCCCATCTTTGTTCGTAAAAAATCGGGTCGGAACTTAGCTTGTGAGACCGAGGAACAGGGCCAGAGAACGGTTCATGCTGACCATGGCGGCATCCCGCCAAAGTGCCGAAAATCTGTCGAAGCACGGCATCGACTTCGATCAGGCGCAGGCTCTCTGGGATGACCCGTGGGCGCTTGGAGCGCCCGCCAGGACCAAGGACAAGCCGCGCTTCCTGTCATCGAGAAGACTAAGGGAAAGCACTGGGCGGCGATCTGGACGCCGCGAGGCGATGCGGTGCGGATCATCTCGGTGCACCGCGCCCGAAAAGAGGAGATTAGCTACTATGAAGGCAAGTGAGTTCGACAAGAAATTCGATGCCGGTGGCCCCCACGTAGGACATCAAGGTTCTGATCGGAGAGTGGCGGAGCTACGCCGCTAGGCAAAAAGAGCTTCCAAAAAGCCCTGATGCCGCGTTTTTGGGTTTCTGCAAAATTTGGTTCAAAAGGCGCGGCCGCAATGGCTGGTAGCGTAAATACTCAATTACTCATTGCTCAAATATTCGGACCATAGATCTCGGGTGATGTCGGAGATCGAGCGACCCTCTTCGACGGCCTTCATCTTGATCCTGCGGTAAAGTGCTTCCTCGATTTCGGCATTCAGCCGCTTCTTCTTGCCGGACGCCTCGGTAACGTCGTGCAGGATGCGCTTGCGAGCCTCGTCACCACGGCTGGGGCGTTTCGCGGAAAGTGCCATCACGCGACCTCCCGCGCCGCAGCTGCAAGCATCACCAGGATCTCGTCGCTCAACGCCGTGGTTTCGGCCCTTGCCTTGGTATTGTCGGCATCGAATACACTCAGCCCTTCCGATGCCGTCTGCGGATAGACTTGGCGCTGGACGATCGTCGTGTCACAGACCGGCAAGGCGTAGTCGTCCAGCGCGGCCCGAACATCGTTGCCGAGCCGGGTTCCTTCCACGACGCGGGAGATCACAAACCCTGCGCGGGGCGATCCATCCGTGACCTCCTGACGTGCCTTGATGAACTCGACAAGGTCTGAGGCTGCCCAGATGTCATAGGGCGAAGGCTGGACCGGGATCAGAACGAAATCGCTCACCTTGATGCAGGCCGCGATCATGTCCTCCAGCTTCGCCGCGCCATCAATCACTACATAGTCGTAGTTGGTCGCCATGCTGGTCAGCGTCTTGATGTTGTTGGGACGGTCGAGCGCCACCAGCTCGATGGGGTTCTCTTCGCTGGCCGCGTGCCAGTCACGGGCGCTGCCTTGTGGGTCGCTGTCCACGATCAGGACCGAGTGGCCTTGTTCATGCAGCGACCTGGCCAGATTGGTGCTGATCGTGGTTTTGCCACTGCCGCCTTTTGGGTTCAGAACAGAAATTATGCTCACATCTCGCCTCATTTGTGTGTTTACTCAAAAGAGTATATGAGTATTTGAGGCAGAACAAGCGCGGCCAGAGGTGGCCTGCGAGCGCCATGCTCTTAGGATGGACCAGTGCTCCTATTCATGCCGATGATTGATGTTCCAAAACTTCTATCAGTCGCTGGGCGCAATCCCTCCATGTCCAGCCCGCAACGGTCTCACGGGCGCGTTCGGCAAACATCAGCCTTTCCGAAGTCCCCAACGCCGCGAAACGCTCTGCCGCATCTGCAAAAGCCTCAGCGGTTGGCGCGCAGAGATAGCCATTCTCGCCGGACCGTATAAGTTCTGGTGCCGCCCCGGCGCGCGTCGCCAGAACCGGAGTGCCACAAGACAATGCTTCGATGATGGGCAGGCCGAAGCCCTCTTCCAACGACAGAAAAAGCCATAGGTCGCACTGTTGATAAAGCGATGGAATCAGTTCCTGAGGTGGGCGATGATACGTTCTCAAACCTGGTCGCTCTTTCAGTTCAGCAGGCATTGGGCTGTTATGAAAAGCCAGAAGTTCGCACGGAAACCCACGGGTCGCCAAGGTATCTTGCAGATCAAATGCCAATCTAGAATTTTTTATCGCCTCCGACGCATAAACAAAACCCATAGTAAATACCAAGTTATTCCGCTCTAAACGGAACGAAAAGTGATCGGTATCCACCGCATTGTGTATTACCGCCTCGCTCAAACACCCATGGTTTTTGAAGACTTGCTGTTTTACCCATGCTGAAACAGCAATTTTACGAGTATCCATTTCGTAAGTAGCAGCAACTCTATTTGCGGGTGCCCAAGGAAACATTTCATAGCCTTGCATGAAGTGCACGACCCGTCCTTTGGACGGCGGCATCGCGCTCACCCATTCAAGCGTTTCCCACCATGTAGCAATCAGAAAGTCCGCATCTGGCAAATCCGAGGATCGCAGGGGACGATTGGATGGAACTAAACTAAAATTTTTCTCAACGCCTGAGAAATAGGTTTCTATAACCTCAAATGAAATATCCGGTTGCGTGCGGCCTCGTAACAAGTCTTGCAACCTTGGTGGCCTGGGCTTGCGAGCGACAACAGAAACCTGGTGACCAAGCCGCGCCAGCTCTAAGCTGTACTTGCCGATTACCCGAATGCCGCCAGCAAAAGACAGATTAGGCAAGATAAATGTAATTCGTGCCATGGTAAATTACTCTACCTCCAGGTCCCATATGGTTCAAAATATAAAATAGGCGTAGTGAAGTAAATACGATACTTTTAATTTTCTTTTCTTTTACCTGACGCCTCGATATTTGGCGACTTCGAAGCCGCTCAAAGCTTAATGGACCCGCTTATTCATTCAGGCGGTTGTGGCGGGGTCAAACAACCCAAAATGGTCCCCAACGCGGCAGATCGTAAAAGCATAGCCGTAGATCCCCGAAAGATGCCAATGCGATCAGGTAAGCACCCTGCGCGTTTGAATTGTATCCAGATCCTCGATCCGCTTACGCCCCGACGCCTCTCCATATTATTTCATCATGTACCGCGGCCATGATGAGAGCGGCGATGACCCGCATTGGTGGAGACCCAGCCGGGCGGTTGCTGTTGTCGGCCAGCCCATGCCAACGATCAATAATCCGATTCCGCGTCTTCTGCTGGCCCGCGGCGGCAACCCTCGTCTCCAGTACTGACACGAGGGGATCGGTCAGCGAGTGGCCTGAGTGAACCGCCCGTGCTGAAAACGTGCGCAGCCCCGAGCCTTGCGCCGGCCTTCTTCCGGTCAAGCCCAGCATCGGAACGGCCGCAGCCCCATACAAGAGCGCCCGCCTACCCAACCTGCCTTTACGGGCTTGGCCATCCTGGCCGGGAACTGGTCGCAGATCAGTCATTCGAACACATGCGCCTAGCCCTTGATCGTTGCCACCGCCCCTTTTACCGGGAATGCCGGTTTGTTATTCGTCTGGTCGTCCTGCTATGGCTCTCGCCTTGCCAATTGCAATCTGACCGCTGTTGCTTGGAAAGTCCACTTTTCCTGCTGTCAGCTCTGCAGGTGTCGTCACACTGTATACGCTGACAAATGAAGATCGTCCTCTTATCTGGGAACAGTCCGTCTCCAGTCCCATGCATCGCCGAGCGCCCATCATGCGGCTCTTGATACGACAGAGAGCCTGCCTTTGATGATTGTCTTCCAATATCCTTACGACAGGCTGAAATCGCTTTTTCAGGGCGATGGGTCACGCGCGCGGTCGATGCGGGCCACGATGCTGATGGCGGGTGCCTTCGGCGCCTCCAAGGTAATGCAGCTTGGCTCGAACCTTGTCCTGACCCGAATTCTGTTCCCAGAGGCGTTCGGTCTGATGACGCTTGTCTTCGTTTTCATCGGCGCCCTTCAGCTGCTGAGTGACGTGGGGGTGCAGCCCTCGATCATTCGATCTGCACGCGGCGATGCTCCGGAATTCCTTCAAACTGCATGGACGGTGATGGTGGTTCGCGGGGTCTGGATCACGGGTCTGGCGTTCGTTCTGGCTTGGCCCTACGCGCGCCTTTACGATCAGGACATCCTGTTTCCGCTGATCTGCATTGCTGCCCTTTCGACGGTCATACATGGCTTTTCGTCAATCGGGCGCAATATTCGTGAACGCGACATCGTCTTGGGTCGCGTCGTGTTGCTCGACCTACTCGGGCAGGGCGCGGCGATCAGCCTCACGGTCCTGTTCGCCTGGCTGACGCAATCCGTCTGGGGGCTTGCCATCGGCTCTGTCGCGGGCGCGATCGTCACTACCGCGCTCAGCCACGTCCTCATGCCATCGTCGAACAATCGCTTCCGCTGGGACCGCGACGTGCTGTCTGAGATAATGGTCTTCGGGCGCTGGATCCTGCTCGGAACCCTGCTCACCTACATGGGCGGAGAGGGTATCAGGGCGGTCAACGGCTATCTGGTCGATATAGACACGCTGGCCTTCCTCTACATGGCGAGCATGATTGGCGGGGTGCCGGGACAGTTGACGAGCAGGATTCTCTCAGGCGTTGCCTTCCCGATGCTGTCGCGCATCGTCCGCGAACGACCGGATGACCTAAAGCTGGCGGTACGCAAAATTCGCACGTTGCAGATCGTCTTCTCGCTTCCGCTTTTCTTCCTGCTTGCGATGACAGCCCAACCGCTGATCGATTTTTTATACGATACCCGTTACGCTCCTGCGGGTACATTCCTGGCGGTTCTGGCATTGAACGGTGCCGTCGCGGCGCTGCCCGCAGCCTATCTGAACGCACTGCTTTCTCTGGGCGAGAGCCGGATTCATGCGTTGCTCATGGGCGTGGCAAGTACGCTGAAGATAGCCGGAACGATTTGTGGCTTCTATCTGGGTGGTCCGGTCGGGATGGTTCTCGGAGTCGGCCTGGCAGAGCTGGGCGTGTTCTGCTTGTCCTTTGCCTTCGCAAGGCAGCGGGGGTTTGATTCACTTCAACTTGACCTCGCCTGCCTGCTTGTCCTGAGCGGGGCATATGCCTATATCCTGCCGACAATCAACTGGGCCATCTGATGGTAGATGAAACGAGAAGGTATTGCTTGTGAGCACTCTCGCCCTGGAAGGATGAGCCGGAAAATTAGATAGAAAAGAGGTTTCTCTCCAGGTGGCGGTAGGAGCGCCACGACGTCACCGTATTATTTATTTCTTGCTTTGCGCTGCACGCA